>DATBBB010000156.1:0-10246 GCA_036271215.1 Kofleriaceae bacterium
ATCGCGGTCGCCGACGCCGAGGTCACCGGCCCCGACAGCCTGCGGCTCGCGCTCGGCGATCGCCCGGGCCAGACGGTCGAGCTGAGCGTGCTGCGCGGCGGCGCCCGCCACGCGTTCTCGGCGGCCCTGGGCCACCGATCGTGACTGCGCTCGGCGCGGTCCGCCGCGGGGTGTGGCCTCAGATGGATGGTGATGGCGCGCGCCGCGCCCGGCGTCCGCGACCCTGGGCCGGGTGGTCGACGAGCTACGCGCGCACGGTGGCGTGCGCAAGGGCTACCTCGGGGTCGGCGCGTTCCCGGCCCAGCTGTCGTCGCAGCTCGCCCAGCTGGTCGGCCGCGACCGCGGCGCGCTGATCGCGAGCATCGAGGACGGCTCGCCGGCGGCCGCCGCCGGGCTGATCGTCGGCGATATCATCATCGCGGTCGCCGACGCCGAGGTCACCGGCCCCGACAGCCTGCGGCTCGCGCTCGGCGATCGCCCGGGCCAGACGGTCGAGCTGAGCGTGCTGCGCGGCGGCGCCCGCCACGCGTTCTCGGCGACCCTGGGCCACCGATCGTGACCGCGCTCGGCGCGGTCCGCCGCGGGGTGTGGCCTGGGTTCCGGCTCACGCCCGCATGGCCGGGACGCGTGCTGGGGTAGACTGGCGAGCCGTGGCGAACCGCAAGTCCGTCCAGCCGGTGGTCGACGCGCGCGGCCGCCTGCTGCTCGAGCGCCGCGGCCTGCCGCGCTCGTTCGGCGCCGTGCTCGGCAATGACGCCTACCACTTCCTGCGCACGGCGACCTGGACCCGGATCACGCTGTTGTTCGGCGGCCTGTTCCTCGTGGTGAACTTCCTGTTCGCGGCGATCCTCTACGCCGGCCACGCCGACGTGATGAACGCGCACGGGTTCGCCGATGACTACTGGTTCAGCGTCCAGACCCTGGCGACGATCGGCTACGGCTACCTCGCGCCCAACGACGCGCTGTCCAACGTGGTGGTCACGATCGAGAGCTTCGTCGGCATCGCGCTGACCGCGATGATCACCGGCATCGTGTTCGCGCGGTTCTCGACCCCGTCGGCCAAGGTCATCTTCTCGAGCCGGGCGATCATCGGCGAGCACGACGGCAAGCGGACCTTGCTATTCCGGATCGCCAACGCGCGGTCGACCGCGATCGTCGAGGCGACCTGCCACGTCTACGTCAGCCGCGACGAGGTGCTCGCCAACGGCGAGCGGATGCGCCGGATCTACGACCTGCCGCTGCGCCGCGCGACGTCGCCGATCTTCAGCCTGTCGTGGCTGGCGACCCACACGATCGATGACGCGAGCCCGGTCGCCGACCTCACCCCCGAGAGCCTGGCGGCCAGCAACATCAACATCATCGTGACGTTCCAGGGCATCGACGACCGGCTCGCCGCCACGGTGCACACCCGCTACGCCTACAACGTCGAGGACATCGTGTTCGGCTGCCGGTTCGCCGACCTGTTCCACATCGACCCGGCGACCGGCCAGCGCTACCTCGACTTCGAGCGGTTCCACGACATCGAGCCCGCGGTGCTCGCCGCCGACACGATCAGCGTGGGAAGTTGAAGCGGGCGGACCGGGCTACTTGACGGGCAGGTCGGGGCGGACCTGGATGAACAGCTCGTCGAGCTGCTTCTTCGAGACCGGGGTCGGGCACTCGGTCATCAGGTCCGAGCCCTTCTGGGTCTTGGGGAACGCGATCACGTCGCGCAGCGACTCGGCGCCCGCCATCAACATCGCGAGCCGGTCGAGGCCGAACGCGATCCCGCCGTGCGGCGGCGGCCCGTACTTGAACGCGTCGAGCAGGAACCCGAACTTGGCGCGCTGGTCGTCCTCGCTGATCCGCAGCGCCTGGAACGCGCGTGCCTGCAGGTCGCTGCGGTGGATCCGGATCGAGCCGCCGCCGAGCTCGACGCCGTTGAGCACGAGGTCGTAGGCGCGCGCCAGCACGCGCTCGGGCGCGGTCTCGAGCAGCGCCTCGTCCTCGACGCGCGGCGAGGTGAACGGGTGGTGCGCCGCGGCGATCTCCTTGGTGTCGTCGTCGACCTCGAACAGCGGCGGGTCGACCAGCCACATGAACTGCCACTCGCCCTTGCGGGTCAGCCCGAGCTTGTCGCCGAGGTGGAGCCGGATCCCGCCGAGCGCGGTGTTGGCGACCTTGTACTTGTCGGCGACCATGACCAGCGCGTCGCCGACCTCGGCCCCGGCGATCTGGTTGACCCTGGCGCGCGCCTCGTCGGACACGCCCTTGAGGCCCTGCCACGCGCCGCCGTCCTGCAGCCGCACCGTGGTCACGCCCTTCAAGCCGAACTGCTTGCCGAACTCGGGCAGCGCGTCGATCAGCGCGCGGGTCAGCTTGTCGTTCTTGGGGATCCGCAGGCACTTCACGATCCCGCCGCCGGCGATCACGCCCTCGAAGATCTTGAACCCGCTGGCCTTGAAGCCCTCGGTGACGTCGCACAGCGTCAGGTCGAGCCGGAGGTCCGGCTTGTCGACGCCGTACTTGTCCATCGCCTCGGCGAACGTCATCCGGCGCAGCGGCAGGGTCAGCTCGATGCCGAGCACCTGCTTCCACAAGGTCGCGATCAGGCCCTCCATCGTGGTCTGCAGGATCTGCTCGTTGACGAACGACATCTCGAGGTCGATCTGGGTGAACTCGGGCTGGCGGTCGAGCCGGAGATCCTCGTCGCGGAAGCACCGCGTGATCTGGAAGTAGCGCTCGTAGCCGCCGACCATCAGCAGCTGCTTGAAGATCTGCGGCGACTCGGCGAGCGCGTAGAAGCACGCGGGGTTGAGCCGCGACGGCACGAGGAAGTTGCGCGCGCCGCCCGGCGTGTACTTCACCATGAACGGGGTCTCGATCTCGAGGAACCCGTGGTTGCCGAGGTAGTCGCGCGTCGCCCGCGTGATCTGCGACCGCATGATCAGGTTCTTCTGCATCTTCGGCCGCCGCAGATCGAGGTAGCGGTACTTGAGCCGGAGCTGGTCGTTGGTCTCGATGTCGTCCTCGATCGCGAACGGCGGGGTCTCCGACTTCGAGAACACCTCGAGCTCGTCGATCCAGACCTCGACCTCGCCGGTCGGGATCTTGTCGTTGGTCATCTTGCGCAGCGCGCGCTCCTCGCCGGGCGCGGCCTTGGCGAGCTGCTCGCCGCGCAGCCGGGCCTCGCCGGCGATGCCGATGCACCACTCGGCGCGCAAGGTGTTGGCGATCGCGTGGATCGCCGGCAGCCGGGTCTTGTCGGCGACGACCTGGGTCACGCCGTCGCGATCGCGGAGATCGATGAAGATCCGCTCGCCGTGGTCGCGGTACGACTGGACCCAGCCGGTCAGCACGACCGGGGTCCCCGCATCCTTGCCGCGCAGTTGGCCGCAGCTGTGAGTCCGAGTGTGTGTCGCCAGGAACGCGCTCATGAGTTCGAGGAGAGTAGCGTATCGCGCCCAGCGTCGGTGCGATCCCGGGGCGATCCCGACAACGCCGAGGTTTTCTCAAGGATTGCGATCGGATCCGATCCCTTCCGTTGCGGGAAATTTGATCCATGCGGAAGCGGCGCGTTAGCATTTTCTCGGTGGCGGAGAGGGGCCTGTTCGACGAACTGACCGACCAGTTCGAATGGTCGACCTGCGTGTGCGGGCCGGGGAGCCCGTGACTTGTCTATGTGCTTCAATAAGAGGAGCTCTCGTTGAGTGAAGCCTTGCCTGCTACTCCTGCGCCGTACGTCGAGCCCTGCGGAGGTCCGCTATCGAGCGAGACCGAGGGCGCGCGCCGTACGGTCGGGCTCGTCGAAGCACTGCGCCGCGCCAGGCGAACCGCCCCCGACATCGCGAGCGAGATCGTCGATGCGCAGGACAGCCTCGAGCGCCGGATCCGCGCTCACCTGGCGCGCGGCCGGGTCCAGGTCACGCTGACCGACAACCGCTACACGATGATCTCGGTGCGCCGGATCGCGGCGAACGCCAAGGACGACAAGATCCGGTCGATCGCCGGCGCCGGCGCCGGCGCTGGTGCCGGTGCCGGTGCCGGTGCCGGATCGACCAGCTCGGCGCGACCCGGCCGGTCGCGCGGCGAGCGCCGCTACGAGGTCCGGCTGCACCACATGTTCGTCGACGCCGATCCGGTGATCACCCGCGCGCTCGCGCACTACATCACCGACAACGACGCCGACGCGTCGCGGATCCTCGGCGACTTCATCGACGCCAACTCCGATCACGTGCGCGGCCGATCGCGCCGCGCGCCGGCCCAGCTGATCTTCACCGCCGGCGAGCACCACGACCTGCGCGCGATCTTCGACGAGCTCAACGCGCGCTACTTCGATAACCGGATCGAGGCGGCGATCACGTGGGGCGCGCGCACCGGCCGGCCGCGCCGCCGCAACTCGATCAAGATGGGCAGCTACTCGGTCGAGGATCGCCTGATCCGGATCCACCGCTCGCTCGACCGCGCGTTCGTCCCGCAATTCTTCGTCGCGTGGATCGTGTTCCACGAGATGCTGCACCAGGTCCACGATATCCGGGTCAAGAATGGCCGCCGCGAGTTCCACTCCAAGGAGTTCCTCGCCGATGAGGCCGGGTTCGAGCTCTACGACCGGGCCAAGATCTGGGAGCGCAGTCACCTCGACGCGCTGCTCACCTATTAACCAGGCGCGAAAACCAGGTGCGCTCGAGCGGGGACGACCGGGAACGCAGTGTTCGCGATGCTCGCGCCTGGCGCGACGCATCCTGTCTCGTGGGCGCACTGTGAATTGTGGCAGCGGCCACTAAAGCTCGGCAGGATCCAGCAAAATCCACGATCGCACGATCGCGAATGCGGTGGCACTGCATTGATCCAATGACGATGTAAAGACGCCATGCGTCATCGGTGATTTGTCGAGTGCCCATCCATATTTCACGATCGGAAGCTCGGGCGCCTCCCGTATTCTGAAACCGGAGGAAGCATGGTTGACTCGCTAGTTCTGGGAGAGCGTCGTCGGGCTTTACGTGTGCCAGCCCACGGGATTGCCGTCCTCTATACGAATAGCGGCCCCCTGCACGGCACGCTCGAGAACCTGTCCCACGCCGGAGCGTTTTTTAGCGTTGCGAGCCGTCCGCTCGAGCCCGAGATCGATCTCGAGATCCGGCTCGCCGGTGGCAGTGGCTGGGCCTCGGCCCGCATCGTGCGCGTCGAGCCCCACGGTCGGCAGTGGCGGGTCGCGGTCGAGTTCGCGAGCGTCGATGATGCGCTGCACGAGGCGATCAACGGCGCGATCCGGGCCGCACAAGGCGCCGCGCGCAACCGGCCGGTCCTCGTGATCGACGAGAACTCGGATCGCAAGCGCGACCTGATCACGCGGCTGTCGAGCCGCGGCATGACCCCGCTGGTGCCGCGCACGCCGCTCGAGGCGATCGACATGCTGACCCGCGCCCAGCTGCTCGTCGGCGTGTGCCTGCTCGCGCCCGGGTTCGGCGTGGCGTCGACCGACCTGCGCGCGGCGCTCGCCGAGAGCTTCCCGTGGCTGTCGGTCTCCGAGATCACCGACGACCTCGACGCGACCACGCACCAGGCGATCGATACGTGGCACACCACGCCGATCTCGCGGCTCGCCGACGCGGCCTGAGCGCGGTCGAGCGCGGCTCGCGCGCCGGCGTGGGGGCGCGGCCGGGATCCGGATTGGCGTTTATTGCGGCGGCTGCGGGTGACTATCCGCCGCTCGGGACGTCGTCCTCGTCGTTTGATGTGCCGGGCCGCCCCGAAATTTTCTCAGAAAATGGTATTCCGTCGACCAGGTGATCCGTGATGGCGGCGGCGTCTGTGGGGTTCAGATCGGCGTACCAGACGCCGTCCGGGTAGACGACCGCGTTCGGTCCGTCGAAGCACGGTCCGAGGCAGCTGCACGGCGTGACGAGCACATGACTCGCGCCGCGCACCAGCAGCTCGCGTTGCACCGCCGCCACGAGCAAGTCACCGCCGCGCCGCCCACAAGCCGGCTTGCCCGACGCACGATCGTTGGTGCACACGAACAGGTGCCGGCCGGCCACGCCTCGACGATGTTCGCCCCGCTGCGACGTGTCAACCGACCGGGGGCCTTCCCGCCCGCCGGCGGTGTCACCCGCGGTGTCACCAGTAGATTTCGTTGGGCGCTGGTGCCGCACGCGCAGCGCGCCCACGACGCAACGAAGACATCTTTCGTGAGATTGGTCGTTTTGTCTCGATCACGCTTGAGCGTGCGAGGGGAGCGGCTAACATCTCGCGACCTGTCCACTGGGGAGTGGGCGGCGTAGCTCTGATGACGCCTCAACATCACATCATCAAAGAGACGTCGGAGACGTTGTCGCGTCTCCTGCAGGACGAGTTCAAGCGCAACGGCTACAAGCGCGTGCACATCGTCGAGCAAGCGCCGAAGCCCGACGCGATCGAGGGCAAGCTGCCGGCGGTGTCGGTCTATCTGTATCAGATGTCGATCGACCCCGAGGGCTTCGACTCGACGCCGCACTCCGAGCTCGTCGAGGTCCCGCAGGACGACGGCTCGATCAAGGAATTCTTCCGCCGCCGCCGGCTGTGGGTCCGGCTCGATTACCTGGTGTCGGCATGGGCGCAGACCCCCGAGGACGAGCAGCTCCTGCTCGGCCTCATCATCCGCACCGTGATGGAGAACCCCGAGCTGGCGCGCGACCGGCTCAAGGGCCAGTCGTTCGAGGATGACTTCAAGCTCAACATCCTGATGTCGGCGCGGCTCGATGAAGGCACGCTCGCGCGATTCTGGGGAAGTTTGAACCAACCCGTGCGTCCTGCTGTGCAGGCATGGACCGCGATCCCGATCCTTCCGGAGCGGCTCGAGGAGTTCAAGCGGGTCCAGACCCGCCAGCTCGAGTACAAGTCGATCACCGATCCACGCGTCAGCGAAACGGGGCCGAGCGGCAACCCGTTCCTCGCCGCGCGCCGCCTCGATCTGGGAGGCCCGGCGCCCGGCAAGAAGTGACCAAGGTTTTGTGCCGCGCCGTGCATGCTGCACGCGTGGCGATCCGATGAACGGGCGAAGACCACCGTTATCGGCAACGACAAGGAGAACAAGCGAATGGCAACGAGTTACCTGTCCCCTGGCGTTTACGTTGAAGAAGTCGATCGCGGCTCCAAGCCGATCGAGGCCGTCGGTACCAACACCGTCGGGTTCCTCGGTGAATCGGCCAAAGGCCCGCTGAACGAGTCCGTGCTGATCACGAACTGGTCGCAGTTCGTGAAGACGTTCGGCGACTTCAAGGATTGCAGCGAGCACCTCGCGCACGCGGTCTACGGGTTCTTCAACAATGGTGGCTCTCGGTGCTTCGTCATCAACGTTGGCGCGCCCGAGGGTGCCAAGGTCGAGACCAAGCCGGTCCTGGCAGCGGGTGACAAGAAGGACGACAAGGCGCCGGCGCCGGTGCAGGTCGGCGGCGGCGGCCGCGACGGTCTGTTCATCGGCCGCGATGGCGGTCCCGGTGCGCGCACCGGCCTGAAGTGCATGGACGAGATCGACGAGATCGCGATCATCGCCGCCCCGGGCCAGACCTCGCCGGCCGTGCAGGACGCGCTGCTGTCCCACGCCGAGACCCGCAAGGATCGGTTCGCGATCCTCGACTCGCCGGAGACGATCACCGGCGGCGTCGACAAGCTGCCCAAGCCGCGCGACTCGAAGTACGGCGCGTACTACTTCCCGTGGATCCAGGTCTATGACCCGGACAAGGGCAACATCTTCGTTCCGCCGTCGGGCCACATCGCGGGTGTCTACTCGCGGACCGACAGCGAGCGCGGCGTCCACAAGGCGCCCGCGAACGAGATCGTGCGCGGCGCGCTCGGCCTCAAGTACAACGTCAGCAAGGGCGAGCAGGACCTGCTCAACCCCAAGGGCATCAACGCCATTCGCTTCATGAACGGCGGCATCCGCATCTGGGGTGCCCGGACGCTGTCGAGCGATCCGTCGTGGCGCTACATCAGCGTGCGCCGGCTGTTCATCATGGTCGAGTCGAGCATCGAGCGCGCCACCCAGTGGGTGGTGTTCGAGCCCAACGACCATCGCCTGTGGAAGCGCGTCCAGCGCACGATCTCGTCGTTCCTCACGCTGCTGTGGCGGAACGGGGCGCTCATGGGCACCTCGCCCGAGCAGGCGTTCTACGTCAAGTGCGACGACGAGACCAACCCGCCCGAGGTCATCGACGCCGGCCAGCTGGTCGTCGAGATCGGCCTCGCGCCGGTGAAGCCCGCGGAATTCGTCATCTTCCGGATCGGCCAGATGGCCTCCGGCGGTGGCGTCGAGGAGTAAGCCTCCCGCAGGTCCAGCGCCGGTCTTGCGGCGCTGGCGCCGATTACAGACACGTTCGGGGGAAGGATCTTCGAACGCGTCCGTAACAGGCGGTGATAAAGCGGGCGTCCACGGCAGTTCCGCCGGGGGCGGACCCGACGGCTAGACGAGGGTTCAAGACGCTTCAGAAAACGCCAAGGGGATCATCGGTGACCACAAGGAAGGCGCTTGAGGCCGTGGGCCTCACGTCGTTTAAGGGTGTTGCGTTGTGGCCGCCGACGCTCTCCATGCCGGGCCGGCAGAGAGACACGCTAGGGTTCATGGGAGACACTAATGGCTGATCAACGTACGTATACTGGTGGACGGTTCGCGCTCGACATCGACGGCATCAACGTCGCGTTCGTCAAGAAGTTCGACGGCCTGTCGATGGAAGCCGACATCGTCGCCAACGATCTCGGTCCGGATAACTTCCAGGCCAAGCACGTCGCGAACATCAAGTGGACGCCGGGCAAGGCGACGGTCGGCGCCGGTATGGGCGCCGGCATGTACAACTGGATCAAGGCGTCGTTCGACAAGGCGCAGGCGCCGAAGAACGGCACCCTGACGGCCGCGGACTTCAACTACAAGGCCCAGTCGGCCCTGACGTTCCAGAACGCGATCATCACCAGCGTCGGGTTCCCGAAGATGGACGGCTCGTCGAAGGACGCGATGTACCTCGATATCGAGTTCGAGGCCGAGCAGGTCCGCTGGGCCAAGGGCGACGGCTCGGACATCCGCGGCCAGTACGGCACCAAGCAGAAGGCGTGGCTGTCCGCGAACTTCCGGTTCGAGATGGGTAGCCTGCCGTGCTCGCGCGTCGCCACGGTCGACGCGTTCACCTGGAAGTGCGCCGTCGCGTCCGACCAGATCGGTATCTTCCGCGAGCCGACCAAGCACGCCGCCAAGGTCGTCACGCCGGACATCAAGGTCTCGGTCTCGATGGCGGACTACGACGCGTGGGCGGGCCCGGCCAAGAGCTGGTTCGTCGACGGTAACCACCTCGCGGCAAACGAGATGCAGGGCGCGCTCGTCCTGCTCGGCCCGAACATGAAGGACGAGATCGGCCGCGTCGAGTTCAAGAACTGCGGCTTCAAGAAGTTCTCGAAGCAGACCCTCGAGGCGAACAGCGAGAAGATCGCCCGGTTCGATTGCGAGTTCTACTGCGAGGGCATGACGTTCAGCCTCAAGCAGTACGACGCCTGAAAACGGCGTGACAATCCGCGCGCCCGGTGCGCGGATCGGCCAGACATATTGGTAAGATGCGGTCTACTCGGGGAACCGAGTGGACCGCACCGCGTTTCGGGGTCCGGTTCGCTCCGCTCGCTCGAGGCCAACGCATGAGCATCCACTCCTAGGAACAGGCCGATGGCGTTCAAGACTCAATATTCGTTTCGCTTGCCGCGCGGGTTCGTCGATGAAGACGGCACGGTGCACCGCGACGGCATCATGCGGCTCGCGACCGCACGCGACGAGATCCTGCCGCTGCAGGACTACCGCGTGCAGTCCAACCGCGCCTACCTGGTGATCGTGCTGCTGTCGCGCGTGATCACCAAGCTCGGCGAGCACACGCTGATCAGCGTCGACATGATCGAGAACTTGTTCTCGACCGACCTCGCATATCTTCAGGAGTTCTACCGGAAGATCAACGAGGAGGGCGGCGCGCCCAAGCACCACATCACGTGCCCCAAGTGCCAGCACGAGATGGACGTCGACATGGTAACCGGTGCGTTGCTCACCGAGGACGGAGGTAGTGGCCAGTCTGGCCCGGGGTGACCTGGGCGGCGGTCGCAACCTATCCGCGCGAGCAGCTCTACCAAGAGATCGCTTACATCGCTTACCACTTTCACTGGTCGGTCGACGATATCCTCGACATGGAGCACGAAGAACGCCACGTCTGGTTACGCGAGATCGCGCGGGTCAACCGCGAGATCAACGAAGCCCGGCGTCGTTAAC
>DATBBB010000157.1:0-30350 GCA_036271215.1 Kofleriaceae bacterium
GCCGGCGGCGACGTCCCGCTCGACAAGGCGTACACGCTCGCGGTCCGCGCGCGGCCCGCGCTCGCGCTCGCCGCCGCCGCGCCGACCGGCGGCGACGTCGCCGCCGATCAGACCACGCTCGAGCTGACGTTCTCGACCCCGATCACACTCGACGCCGCGCGCAAGGCGGTGTCGAGCGCGCCGGTGATCCCCGGGCTCGATCAAGGCTACCTGTCGAACGACAACAAGACCTACCAGGTCACGGTCGACCTCGAGACCCAGACGGTCTATCGCCTCACGGTCGACGGCCTGGTCGACACGTTCGGCCAGAAGCTCGCGCAGCCGGCGCACGCCGAGTTCAAGACCGGCGATGCCCAGCCCCGGCTGGCGATGCAGCGCGGGATCTTCGCGCTCGAGGCCAGCGCCAAGGGCTACCCGCTGTGGTCGCGCAACATCGCCAGGTACTCGGTCGCGTGCGCCGCGATCCCGACGGCCAAGCTGGTCCAGCTGCTCACCACCGACATGAACTACGACCCGTGGGGCGGCAACGACGCGACCCGGCCGCTCGACTGGGCCGCGCTCGGCGTCACCGCGAAGACCACCGACCGATCGATCACCAGCCGCAACCAGTGGGTGATGAACGAGCTCGATCTCGGCGCGAGCTGCGCCGGCCACCCCGGCCGCCGCGGGGTCTACCTCGCCGAGGTCAGCGCGCCCGAGCTCGCGGCCGATCCGGACGCCACGCATCAGCGCGTGCTCGCCAACGTCACCGATCTCGGCGTCCTGCTCGAGGTCGGCACGGCGTCGGGCCTGGTCTGGGTGACCTCGCTCGCGACCGGCGCCCCGGTCGGCGGCGCCCAGGTCCGCGTGTTCACGCCCGCCGGCAAGCAGGTGTGGACCGACACCACCAGCGGCGACGGCATCGTCAAGATCCCGGGCAGCGCGCTGCTCAAGGCCCAGCCGCCGGCGAACGCCGACCCCGAGGCCGAGCACGACTGGGACGGCTACCGCAGCCAGCGCCTGATCGCGGTGGTCGAGGCCGCCGGCGATCTCGCGGTGGTCGACGGCAACTGGGCCAACGGCATCCAGACCTGGAACTTCGGCGTGCGCCAGGATCGCTCGGGCGGCGCGTCGAAGATCCGCGGCTTCATCCAGAGCGACCGCGGGCTGTATCGCCCCGGCGAGACCGTGCACTTCAAGGGCATCGCCCGCGAGGTCGCGCAGGGCCGCCCGCCGCACACCCCGGTCACCACCGGCGGCGGCCGATCGCCGGTCGCGATCGAGATCACCGACAGCCGCGGCCAGGTCGCGATGACCACGCAGCGCAAGCTCTCGGGGTTCGGCGGGTTCGCGTTCGACCTGGCGCTCGGCGCCGACGCCGCGCTCGGCGACTACTACGTCGCCGCCACGATCAACGGCCAGGTGTTCCGCGAGCGGTTCTCGGTCGAGGAGTTCCGCGCCGCGACGTTCGAGCTCGGCCTGACCTCGACGGTCGCCCGGCCGCAGCCCGGCGATCGGCTCGCGTTCGAGCTCGACGCCCGCTACCTGTTCGGCGCGCCGGTCGGCGACGCCAAGGTCGAGTGGAACCTGCGCAAGCGCCGCCACGTGGTCCGGTTCGACGGCTGGGACGAGTACACGTTCTCGTCCGATCCGCGGCGCTGGTGGTGGTCCGAGCGCGTCGACGACTACGGCGAGCAGGTCGCCGACGGCACCGGCAAGACCGATCCCCAGGGCAAGCTCGCGATCGAGACCCGCGACGACGCGACCCCCGGCGACGGCCCGGTCGACTACATCGTGTCGGCGAGCGTCACCGACCCGACCGACCAGACGATGACCCGATCGGTCGTCGTCGCCGCCCACCGCTCCGCGTTCTACCTCGGGCTGCACACCAACGAGTACGTCCAGGCGGTCGGCATGCCGTTCGGCGTCAACGTCGTGGCGCTCGATCCCGACGGCGTGCGGGTCGCGACCAAGGCCCACCTGTCGTTCATCCGCGACATCAACGCGTGCACGTGGACCACGGTGCACGGCCGCAGCTACCCGCAGTGCGAGGCCAAGCAGACCTCGGCGATCGAGCGCGACCTCGAGATCGCCGCCGGCGGCTCGCACACCGAGCGGATCGTCCCGACCGAGCCCGGCGAGTACACCGTCAGGCTCGAGGCGACCGACGCCGCCGGCAACCAGATCACGGCCGCCAGCGAGCTGTGGGTGATCGGCAAGGGCGAAGCGTTCTGGAGCGGCGACGAGGGCGACCGGATGTCGATGGTCGCCAGCCGGCCGGCGTACAAGCCGGGCGACACCGCGCGGCTGGTGGCGCAGGCCAACCTCGTCCACCCGACCGCGCTCGTCACGATCGAGCGCGACGGCGTGCTCGACGCCCGGGTCCAGCGCATGGCGTCGGCGAGCGAGGGCATCGAGCTCACGGTCGCCGATGCCTGGGCGCCCAACGTGTTCGTGCGGGTCGCGATGGTCGCCGGCCGCCACGGCGCGGGCGACGCCAACCGCCCGGCGTTCAAGATGGGCATCGTCGAGCTCGACGTCGCCAGCGCGCACAAGCAGCTCGACGTCGCGATCGCGCTCGACCGCGACCACGTCCGGCCCGGCGAGCGGGTGTCCGGCAAGATCACCGTGCGCCACGCCGGCGCGCCGGTCGCCGCCGAGGTCTCGCTGTCGGCGGCCGACGAGGGCATCCTGCAGCTGATCGACTACCAGACGCCGAACCCGATGAAGACGTTCTACGCGCCGTACGGGCTCGCGGTCGACGCCGGCACCAACTGGAACCGGATCGCGCGGATCGCCGATCCCGAGGCCGGTGACCCCGATCAGGGCGGCGACTCGGCGAGCTCGAACGATGCCCAGCGCGTGCGCTCCCGGTTCGTCGCGTCGGCGTTCTGGGCGCCGATGCTGGTCAGCGATGCGCAGGGCGAGATCGCGTTCGCGTTCACCGCGCCCGACAACCTCACCGCGTTCCGCCTGATGGCGGTCGCCGCCGATGCCGGCGATCGGTTCGGCGCCGGCGAGCTGCGGCTCACCGTGAACAAGCCCGTGATGGCGACCCCGGCGCTGCCGCGGTTCTTGCGCGGCGGCGACGCTGCGACCGTCGGCGTGGTGGTCCACAACCAGACCGATCGCGCCGGCCAGGCGACCGTGACCGCCAGGGCCACCGGCGCCACGCTCGACCGTGGGTCGCAGGTCGTCGACGTGCCGGCCAACGGCGCGGTCCGCGTCCGGTTCGCGGCGGTGGCGGCCGACGCGGCGACCGCGAGCTTCGAGTTCGGCGTGGCGCTCGGCGTGGAGCGCGACGCGCTGCGGGTCAGCCTGCCGATCGATCGCCCGCGCCAGATCGATCACCGGCTGCTGGTCGACCGTCCGCTGTCCGGACACGAGACCTGGTCCGGCACGCTCGACACCACGAGCGACGTGCTGCGCGACGCCAGCACGCTGGCGATCACGGTCGATACCAGCGGGGTCGGCGACCTCGCGCCCGGGCTGCGCGCGCTGGTCCAGTATCCGTACGGCTGCCTCGAGCAGACGCTGTCGCGGTTCATCCCGCTGGTCGCCGCCAAGGATCTCGCGAACACGATCGACGATCCGAGCCTGCTGGGCACGCGCGCCAGCGAGCTGGTCACCGCCGGGATCGCCAAGGTGATCCGCCACCAGCAGGGCGACGGCCTGTTCTCGCTGTGGCCGCAGTCGCCGACCTACCCGCACCTCGCGGCCTACGCGCTGTGGGGGCTCACCGTCGCCGAGCAGGCCGGCGAGCCCGTGCCACACGACGTGTTCGACCGCGGCATCGCGGCGCTCGCGACCTGGGCGAACGCCACGCCGATCAAGCCCGACGGCGACGCCGCGACCATGGCGATGGCGGCGTACGTCATGGCGCTGCGCGGTGTGCCCGACGCCGCGCTCGCCGCCCGGCTGTACGCGGTGCGCAGCGCGCTGCCGCGCTGGGGCCAGGCGTTCCTGCTCCGCGCGCTGGCGGCCGGCAAGGCCGACCCCGGGCAGCGCGCCGAGCTCGAGCAGCTGATCGTATCCGAGCTCGTGGTCAAGGACGGCGCGGCCACGGTGCACGAGACCCTGCCGGGCTACGAGTACGAGCTCTACATGACGTCGGACGTCCGCGCGACCGCGATGACGCTCGCCGCGCTGGTCGAGGTCGATCCGACGTCGTCGCGGATCGAGCCGCTGGTCGCCGGCCTCAAGGCGATGCGGCAGGTCACCGGGACCTGGGTCTCGACCCAGGAGAACCTGTGGTCGCTGGTCGCGCTCGCCGCGTACGGCAAGCGCGCGGCGAGCGCCGACGTCACCGCGACGATCCGCGCCGGCGGCAAGCCGATCGCGACCCGCCACCTCGGCCACCAGCCGTCGTGGACCGCACAGCTCCGGCTCGCCGATCTGCCGGGCGACCGGATCGAGGTCACCAGCGATCGCCCGGCGCACCTGACCGTGCGGATCGCCGAGGCCCGGGTCGATCCGGGCGCGGCGGTCGCCAGCGGCTTCGCGCTCACCCGGCGCTACCTCGACGCCGCCGGCCACCCGATGACCGCGTTCAAGGCCGGCGACCTGGTCACCGTCGAGCTCGAGGTCACCGCCGACGCCGCGCACCACTGGGTCGCGCTGGTCGATCCGCTGCCCGCCGGGTTCGAGGCCCAGAACCCCAAGCTCGCCTCGAGCGCTCCGGTCGACGCGACCACGGCGGCCGGCGCGGCCGGCGCGGCCGGGCGGCCCGACTGGCGCACCGCGATCACCTGGACCAACCAGGATCTGCGCGACGATCGCGTCGAGTGGTTCGCCGACGACCTCGACCGCGGCAGCTACCACCTGACCTACCAGGCGCGCGCCACGATCGACGGCAGCTTCACCGCGATGCCGGCGACGATCGAGGCGATGTACCAGCCCGACGTCCGCGCCCGCACCGCGCGCACGACGCTCCGCGTGGCGCCGTAGCCGGCCTACTCGCCGAGGCGGAGCCCGTCTCCCTTTCTGGCCGGAGTCCTGTCGGATGATCCGCAACCTGCTAAACTGGCATTAAGATGGCGCGCATGTTCACTGCGAAGGTTCACGACGGTGCGATCGCCGACAAGCAACTGGCGTCGCTCCCGGACGGGGCCACGGTGATGGTAGTCGTCGCGGAAGCGGAAGAGGATCGCGGCGAGCTGGACGAACGCACCGAGCGCGAGCTCGAAGCCCGGATCGCAGAAGCCGATCGCGGAGACTCGTTCGTCGACGCGTCCGAAGTCCTTCGCCAGCTCGACGCTCGCCGTTCGCGGTCGTGAGCCCCCCACCGTTTGCGATCGTCGTGCTCACACGAGCACAGCGAGAGATCGAGGCTGCCGACCTGTGGTGGATGCAGCTCGGCCAGACGCCTCCTTCTGCCCGACATCGAATATCACGTCTATTACCGCGTGCGGCCTCGCGCGCATCGCGTCGAGGTACTCAGCTTCTGGTACGCGGGCAGAGGCATCGGGCCCACGATCTGATCATCTCCGGTCATCTTGAGCGCGTGCCCTTGCCGCGCAGCGCGGCAGCTACTTCTGCGGCGACAGGGTCAGCTCTTGCGTGAGATCGGCGTCGAGCGTGACGTCGATCGACTGGGTCAGGTAGCCGCGATGCCGCAGCTTCACCACGTGCTTGCCGGGATCCACCGGGACGGTCTCGTCGAGCGGCGTGTGGCCGAGCTTCTTGCCGTCGAGCAGGACCGTGGCGTCGGCCGGGTGGCTGACGATCCGGACGTGGATCGTCGTGGGCGCGGGCGGCGGCGGCGGTTCCTTGGCGGCCGGCATCGGCGGCGGCGGCGCGGGAATGCGCGCGGCGACCGGCGCCGGGGTCGCCTCGGCGGCCGCCTTCGACGGGCTGCGGGTCACGAACCACGCCACGCCCGCGACCACGGCGGCGCCGGCGATGCCCACGCCGACCCAGCGCAACCGCGGCCGGCGGTGGTTCGCCATCAGGCTCGCCCCGATCAGCGGGGCGTCGGACCGGCTCGGGACGAGCTTGGCCGAGGGCTTGATCGGCTTGTCCGAGGACTTCGCTGCGGACTTTGCCGAGGGCTTTGCCGAAGGCTTGTCCGAGGACTTTGCCGCGGGCTTCGGCGGCAGCGCCGGCGTACCGGGCGGGGTCTCGATCTCGATGTCGAACGAGCTCGCCGACGGCCGGGCCCGGGGCGTGGCGGGGAGCGCGGCGCCGGGGGCCACCGGCCTGGGCGTCTGGACCGACAGATCCACGGCCTGCAGCGCGACCGCGGTCATCGACGATGACGACGACGCGTCGGCGGCCATGACGATCAGCGCGTCCGCGGCCTCGGTCGCCGCGCGCAGCTTGCGCCGCTGGGCGACCGGCCTCGGCGGCGGGTCGGGCGGCTGCGCGGCCTCGGCGGCGCGCATCGCCTCGAGCAGCTCCTTCGGATCGCGGCGCACGGTCAGATCGTGCTCGGACGGCGCCCATTCCAGCGCCGGATCATCGTCGAGCGACGCCGGCCGGTTCGAGCTCGCGCCGGCCTCGAACAGCTGCGCCATCACCTCGATCACCGCGGCGTCGCCGAGCACGAACCGCATCCGGTGGCCGAGCGCCTCGACCGCGCGCCGCATCGCGTCGGCGTCGTTGAACCGATCGCGCGGATCGACCTGCAGCGCGCGCATCACGATCGCCTCGAGCTCGGCCGGGTACTCGCCGACCAGCTGCGATGGCCGCACGACCTTGCCCTGCTTGATCCGCTGCATCGTCGCGAGGTCCGAGCTGTCGCGGAACGCGCGCTGCAGCGTGGTCAGCTCGTAGAGCAGGATGCCGAGCGCGAACACGTCGGTCCGCGGATCGACGTCGCGGCCGGCGACCTGCTCGGGCGACAGGTAGCCGACCTTGCCCTTGACGTAGCCGGTCTGGGTCTTGGTGGCGCGGCTCGTGGCCATCGCGATCCCGAAGTCGATCAGCTTGACCGCGCCGTCGTGGCCGATCATCACGTTCGACGGCGTGACGTCGCGGTGCACGATGCCCAGCGGCGTGCCGGCGTCGTCCTTGCGGGTGTGCGTGTAGTGCAGGCCGTTGGCGGCCGCCGACACCACGGTCAGCGAGAAGTCGAGCGGCAGCGCCGCGCCCATCGCGGCCGCGCGCTCCCAGACGTCGTGCGCGCTGTAGCCCTCGACGTAGTCGAGCACGATGTAGTGCCGGCCGTCGTCGTCGCGCCCGACCTCGAACACGCTCGCGATGTGCTGGTGATGCAGGAGGCCCACCAGGCGCGCCTCGTCGAGGAACATCGCGACCGCCTGGTCGGCCTCGGAGGTCAGCGGGACCTCGAGCGTCTTGATCACGACCTTGCGCGAGAACCCGCCGAGCCCGGTCGCGCGCGCGAGGTAGATCCGCCCCATCCCGCCGGTCGCGAGTGCAGAGATCAGGTCATAGCGACCGATGCGGGTCGGATTCCGCGCCACCAATGCCGAGCATATCGGCTCGTGCCCGCGAGCGGGGCGTGATCGCGTCACAGATGATCTGAGTGAGGACGCGTACGATAGATGCTGATGTAGGTTCCAAGGTCGATTTTCTGAGGAGAATTCGCCTGGCATCACCGGCGCGGAAGGATCGCGGCGCCTCGTGCGTTGTGCCGGTATCGTGCAATGCGAGCGAGCTCTGCGGGTCGCGCGGCTCGCGCATGCCGTGCGCCGCACGTGGCGGATCGCGCGCTGGTCGATCGTCATCGCGCTGGTCCCCGCGGTGATCGCGATCCACGCCGCGGTGATCGCCGTGCTCGCGCTGCCCTACGATCGCGCCCAGCTCGCGCCGACCAGCGAACCGCTCGCGCTGGTCGATCGGCGCGGCGAGCCGATCGCGACCCTCGCGGCGCAGGGCGCCGATCGCCTGCACTGGACCCGGCTCGGCGACCTCCCGGCGATCGCGGTGTCCGCGGTCATCGAGTCCGAGGACGAGCACTTCTGGCGCCACCGCGGCGTCGACGGCGCCGGCGTCGCGCGCGCGGTGTGGCTCGATCTCCACGGCGGCCGGTTCGGCGGCTCGACGCTCACGATGCAGCTCGCGCGCATGCTGATCGACGACGGCGCGCCGCGCGGCGGGGCTGCCAAGCTCCGCGAGTCGCTGCTCGCGCTGCGCATCGAGCGCGCCGCCGACAAGCGCGCGATCCTCGAGCAGTGGATGAACCGCGCGTACTTCGGCAACGGCGCCTACGGGTTCGAGGCCGCCGCGCGGCTGTACTTCGGCAAACCGGCGAGCGCGTTGTCCGACGGCGAGGCGACCCTGCTCGCGGTGATCCCGCGCGCCCCGACCGGCTACGATCCGCTGGTCCACGTCGACGCCGCGCTGCGCCGCCGCGACCGCGTGCTCGACCTGCTGATCGCACGCGGCGTGATCGACGGCGCCACCGCGCGCGCTGCCCGCGCCACGCCGATCGCGGTGTGGCGCCACGATCCACCCAGCGCCGCGCCGCACTTCACCCGCTGGATCACCGGCCAGCTGTCGGCCGCCCAGCGCCGCGCCGGCGGCACCGTGCACACCACGCTCGATCTGCAGCTCCAGCGCACGATCGAGCGCCGGGTCGCCGAGCGCGTCGCCGAGCTCGGCCACCGCGGCCTCGAGCAGGCCGGCGTCGTCGTGCTCGATACCCGGACCACCGAGGTTCGCGCGATGGTCGGCTCGACGAGCTGGCTGCGCTCGCAGCTCAACGCGACCACGCGCCGCCGCCACCCCGGCTCGGCGCTCAAGCCGTTCGTCTACGCCGCCGCGATCGAGCAAGGCGCGTCGCCGGCGTCGATCGCGTGGGACACCCGCGATGCCAGCGATGCCTACTTCGCGCCGGCCGGCGGCGTCGAGCACGGCCCCGTGCGGTTCCGCCAGGCGCTCGCCAGCTCGTACAACTTCGCCGCGATCGCGGTGCTCGAGCAGGTCGGCATCCCGCGCGTCATGACCGCGCTGCGCACCGCGGGGGTCGCCGAGCTGCCGGGCACGCCGCGCGACTACGGGCTGCGGCTCGCGCTCGGCGCGGCCAAGGTCCGGCTGATCGATCTCGCCGCCGGCTACGGCTTCACCGTCAAGGGCGGGCTGGTCGGCACGCCGCACGGCATCACCTCGATCGACCTGCCCGGCGACTCGCCCGGCGACCCGCCCGGCGACTCGCCCGGCGACCTGCCCGGCGACTCGCCCGGCGACCCGTCCGGCACCCCGCACGGCAGCGGTCGCTGGCTGCCGCCGCCCGCGCTCGAGCGCCGCGTGTTCTCGCCGCAGACCTCGTGGCTGGTGATGGACATGCTGGCGGATCCCGAGGCGCGCCGGCCGGGCTTCGGCATGGAGCTGGCGTTCGATCTGCCGTTCCGCGTCGCCGCCAAGACCGGCACCGCGCGCGGGTTCTCCGACACCTGGGCGATCGGCGCGACCCGCGAGGTCATCGCCGGCGCGTGGGCCGGCACGCTCGACGGAACGTCGACCCAGGGCGTGGTCGGCATGGACGCCGCGGCGCCGCTGGTGCGCGACGCCCTGCTCGCGGCCGCCGGCGGCGCCGCGCTCACCCTCCCGCCGCCGCCCGAGGGCCCCGACGGGGTCGACCCGGTCGAGGTCTGCGCCGTCTCCGGCATGGCGCCCGGCCCGCACTGCCCGCGCGTCCACGACCACGTCGCGCACGGCCGCGCCCCGACCGAGCCGTGCACGTGGCACGACGCTGCCGGCCGGCTCACCTATCCAGATAAGGCCAAGCACTGGCTCGCGCGCCACCCGCGCCCGTGACGCGCTACTCGACGCCGCGCGGCGACAGCGACGGCGAGCTGGCGAGCACGCCGTCGACCACGCCGAGCGCGGTCGCGGTCAGGTCGCCGAACGCATCGGCGCTGACCACGTCGCGCGCCGCGGGATAGACGATCACGAGCGCCTCGAGCAGCTCGATCACCAGATCGCGGCGGCTCGCGCGCTCGAGCGCCTGGCCGAACCCGCCGGCGAGCAGCGCGCGCGCGGCGACCGGATCGCCGTAGGCGCGCCAGTTCGGCGGCAGGCTATCGGCGATCGGCTCGATCGCGAGCGCCGGCGGCAGCTCCGCGGGGTACGAGCTCGGCAGGCCGAGGCCGCCGCGCGCCAGCTTGGCGATCGAGGTCGCGCGCTGCACGGCGTCATCGTCGTTGAGCTCGTCGCCGCGGCCCGCGTGCTTGAACAGCACGTGCGGGAACGTGCGATCGACCTCGCACACCACGATGCTGACCTTGCCGCCGATCCGGAACGGCCGCTCGACCGGCAGGAACGCCCACTCGCCGCGCCGCTCGCGCAGGGTCTCGAGATCGAACGCGGTGACGTCGAGGTCGTGCTTGCCGCGCGACAGCGCGCCGTGGACCACGCGCGATTCGAACCCGCCCTCGGCGAGCGACCACAGCGCGCTGCGCTGCAAGCTCGGCGGCAGGTGGGTCAGGTCGCCGACCGGCACCAGCCCCGACGCCCCGGCCGCGCTGACCTGCTGGCGGCGGCGCAGCGGGCCGCGCGTGGCGAGGAATGCGGCGCCCGCGGCGAGCCCACCCAGGAAATACCAGTCCGGCACCCGCGCACCGTAGCACCCCGTGTCGCGCAGCGCCGCCCGGAGCCCGTATGGGATACGAGCTCCGTCGCCTCGATCGCCTCGCGAAACGCTCGGCTATACCGACCCGGACGCGCTCGCATGCTCGCGCTGGGGCCCGCTCGCGTCAGCCGCGTCAGCTGACGTCGCGCCCACCGCGCTCGAGGTCCAGCAGACCGCGCTTCATCGCCAGGCCGCCGGCGTAGCCGGTCAGCGCGCCGCCGGTGCCGATCAGGCGATGACACGGCACCAGGATCGAGATCGGGTTCGCGCCGTTGGCGGCGCCCACCGCGCGGCTCGCCGCCGGCCGGCCCAGCGCACGCGCGAGCTCGCCGTAGCTGCGGGTCTCGCCGTACGGGATCGCGAGCAGCGCGTCCCAGACCTCGCGCTGGAACGCCGTCCCATCGATCGCGAGCTCGATCTCGAACGTGCGGCGCCGGCCCGCGAAGTACTCGGCGAGCTGGCGCGCGGTGCGCTCGAGCACCGGCGTGCGGCGCTCGACGCCCGACGGCGCGGGCCGACCGGGCAGGTACAACCCGGCGAGCCGATCCCCCGCCGCGTACAGCCGCAGCGCGCCGAACGGCGACGCCACGTGCTGCATCGTCCACGTCGTAGATAGGGGCTTGAGTATGGTCATCTGGCAGATCTGCCTACATTGAATATCGCCATCAGATTTTCTGATCTCGTGACCTGATTCGCACTCGTGAGCGCCATCTCTGGTGGTCCGGTCGGCTGACGATGCGGTCCAGCCGTAGCATGCAACCCTGTGCCGCACTGGCGATTTTCGGACGCGATGGGCAAGCAGCTGTCATCGCCGGCGCGACATACCGCGGATGATCAATCATATTCATTCTGATAGAGTCACCAGATTGTGAAAACGCTCGTCCTGCTGCTCATTCCGCTCGCTCCGCTCGCCGCGTGCGGACGCGCCGGGTTCGACGAGCTGCCGCCGCCGGCCGACGTCGCGCCCGATGCGCCGCCGCCGGTCCTGTCGTGCGATGCCGCGCCCCGGTTCATGACCGGCACCACGACGACCAGGCTCGCCGCCACGTCGATCGATGACGGCTACCTCGTGCTCAGCCTCGACGGCAACGGCCAGATCACCGGCTCGTCGTTCCAGTTCTCGGCCGCCGATCCGATGCACCCGCTGACCCAGGCGACCGCCAGCGTGCCGATCATGTCGGACGCCAACTCGGTCGCCGCGTTCGCGATCGGCGGCAACCTGTTCGCCTCGGTGCCGTACGGCAAGACCAACCTGACCGGCACCAAGTTCGTCTCGCTCGATCCGCAGCTCATGACGGTCGGCACGCCGACGATGAGCGACGGCTGGTACAGCGGCGCCGGGATGGTCGCGCGCGGCACCGCGAGCAATGTCGCGCTGCTGGCGCAGAGCCTGTCGACCGGCGAGGTCGACGTCGGGCTGATCGCGGCCGACAGCACCCAGCTGATCCCGACGCAGCCGGTGATCCAGGGCTCGCCGCTGCCGGCCAACCCGACGATCATCTCGGCGACCCAGCCCGGCGGACCCGCGCGGTTCCTCGTCAGCTGGAACGCGCCCGGCAACCCCGACGCGGTCCACGCCCAGGTGCTCGACGATCAACTGATCCCGCGGACCGCGGCCACCAAGATCAGCGCCGACCCGACGTTCGGCTCGGAGAACCCGCGCGCGGCGTACGCGCCCGTCGCCGATCGCTACCTGTTCGCGTGGTCGGAGAAGGTCGGGTCCGGCATGGACCAGGTGTGGCTCAGCCTGCGCGACGGCAACCTCGCCGAGGTCGTGCCGCCGATCAAGATCGCCGCCCAGGGCGTGCTACCGGTGATCGCGGCCGGCGACGATAGCTTCCTCGTCGTCTGGCAGGACGGCGGCAACCCGTATCGGCTCGGAGCCGCGCGCGTTGCAAAGGACGGTACGAACATGGCGCTCGGCATCCCGACCACCGGCGGCACCACCGCGGGCTGGGATCTCGTCGTCCATGATGGCCAGCCAGCGCTGGTATGGGTCGAGGCCAACGGCACCGGGCCCAACCTGTGGCTCGATCCGCTGTGCCACTGACGGCCGCGGCGACGGCTGCAGTGCGGGGCTGATCCGCGGGGCCGCGGCGGCGACCAGCTGATCGCGGGCATCGGGATCGAACGACTGCCACTCTTCGGCGGTCAACAAGAACCCCGCGAGCGCGATATCTCCTGTCACTGATCCCGTCACTGGCACCGGCATTTCGCGAGTCCACCTTCAGGGTCGCCACGTACGTTGGCAACTTTTCGTGGTAGACGCTGGCGGTGGCGCGCGAGGTCACCCATCGCTATATCGATCCGCTGGCCCAGGTCTGGCTCGGCGCCGCTCGCCGGATCGGCCTGCGGGTCGTCCGCACCCCGGACGCCTACGCCGCCACCGACGGCCGCGGCACGCTCGCGATCGGCAGCGACGCCACGCTCGACGCCGACGACAGCCTCGCCCAGATGATCTTCCACGAGCTGTGTCACTCGCTGGCCGAAGGTGAGGCCTCGTTTACGCGGCCCGACTGGGGCATGGACAACACCGGCCCCGATCACGACTGGCGCGAGCACGCCTGCCTGCGCGTGCAGTGGGTGCTCGCCGGCCGCCACGGCCTGCGCCGGGTGTTCGCGCCGACCACCGAGTTCCGCGCGTTCTGGGACGGGGCGCTGGCCGGCGCCGGCGACGTGCTCGCCGATCGCAGCGACCCGAGCGTGATCGCAGCGATCGCCGGGCTGCGCCGCGCGGCCCAGCCGCCGTGGGCGCCCGCCCTCGCCGAGGCGCTCGCCGCGACCGCGCAGATCGCCGCCGCCGCGGCGCGGTTCGCCGCCGCCGCCCCGGCCGTCGAGGCCAGAGCCGAGGCCAGAGCCGAAGCCAGAGCCGAAGCCGAGGCCGATCCAGATCCCAGCCTCGGACCCGGCCCCGGCCCTGACGATGCCGCCGGCGCCGCGGCGACCCCGCCGCCACCACGCTCGCTGTGGCTCGGCGCCGTACCGCCGCCCGCGCTGCACCCGACCGGGCTGCCCGCCGGCGAGGCCGCCGCGACCTGCGAGCGCTGCGCGTGGCGGACCGGAACGCGGTGCCGGCAAGCCGGTATCGGCGCCGGTGCCACGACCACGACCACGGCCAAGGCCAAGGCCAGCATCAAGATCGATCCGGCGTGGCCGGCGTGCGAGCGGTTCGAAGCCGCGCTCGACTGCCAGACCTGCGGCGCGTGCTGCCGCGAGGCCTACCACTCGGTCGAGGTCGGCCGCCGCGATCCCGCGGTCAAGGCACAGCCGGCGCTGATCGTCGATCGCGGCAGCTACCTCGAGATCCGCCGGAACGGCGATCGCTGCGCGGCGCTCGAGGGCGGCGCGATCGAGCACGGCGCGGTCACCCGCTACCACTGCACGATCTACGACGACCGGCCGCGCACCTGCCGCGAGTTCACGCTGGGCTCCGAGCATTGCCTCACCGCGCGCCGCCGCGTCGGGCTGTCGCTGTAGCTCCGCTCGTGCTCTGGTGGGTTACTGGTCGGCCTTGGGCACCCCGAACAGGTAGTCATCGGTCGCGCGCGGAACGTGGCAGCCGTGGCAGTCGGTCAGCCGGCCGACCTGGACGCCGCCGTTGCCGTCGGGCAGCGCCACGCCCGACGGGTCGGTGACGCCGAACCACCAGTCGCCGAGCGTCGAGTCGTAGCCCGCGGGTCCCTTGCCCATCAGCGTGATCTTGGTGATCGCGCCGGTGGTCGAGTCGAGCACCTCGCGGACGATCACCGTACCGACCGGCATCGTGATCCCGGTACCCGAGGTCTCGGGATGCACCGATTTGTAGTCGCGCACATCGTCGTTGACGTACGAGTCGAGGTTGAACGCGCCGAGCGTCGACGGATACGCCGCGCGGTCGATCTTGGTGAACCGGCGGACCTGCGAGGCCGTGTCGATCATCCGCTGGTCGACCTCGTCCATCATGTGGCCGTCGATCGCCACCGCGGCGTCGGGCGGCGCCGACCCCGGATCGGGCGCCCCGGTGCCCGCGTTTGATTGGTTCGATTGATCGATGCCGCCATAACAAGCCGAGACCAGCACGACCAGGGCAATGCAGCGCATGCCGTGGTGCTTCGCAAGTTGCGTACCGCGCGTGTGGTGCTGATTCCTCGACGGAGGCCGCGCGCGACGATGAGTAAGCCGGTCCCAGCGCACGGTTGTGCAGCGAGTTGCCCGATCTCGCACCCGATGCGCACCCGCTGGATCAACCAGGTTGCAGTCCCAGCGCGCGCCCTCATGCCGCCGCGATCATCACCGCCGCGCGATCCGCGCGCGCGATCCGCGGATCGCACTCTCGAAGATCGCGCCGCAGGACGTCCGCACCCGTGCCTCGCGAGGCGACCCGAGTCACCCGCGCGCCGCGCGCCGGCGTATACCGAGGGACGCACCGCATCGTGGGCCCGGGCTGCACATGTCGTGCAACGCCGTGCACGCCGTCCCTCGTGGGTGTCATCACACCAGCATGGAACCGCGAGGCCGCGGTGGATGACATGGCTGACTGTCTCGCTGTTACGTTTGAGACATCGCGTTGATTCCCCTCTCGATCGACGTGTTCCCCGTTCAGCGTCGACGCCGCGGTGGTGTGGTCGTCGACCGAAGCGTCAGCCTGACCACCAACTCGATCGAGCCGGGCTACCCGCACGCACTGGCGTCGTTCTCGCCCGAGCTCGCGGCGCTGTAGCTTTTCTTCACGGTCGTGTACCGCGTGAAGCGTGTCGACCGGCGAGATCGCTCACGCGTTATTAGCAGGGGGCCTTCCCGCCCCCTGTGCACCGGCATAGCCGGTGCATCCACCCCTGCCGCGCGTCGCGTCGCGCGATTTCCCCCGCACGCCGCGCTCCTTCATTTCCCTGCCTGCCGCGCGCCGCGCTCTTCATTTCCCTGCCTGCCGCGCGCCGCGCTCCTTCGTTTCCCTGTTCGCCGCGCTCCTTCATTTCCCTGCCTTCCGCGCGCCGCGCTCCTTCATTCTCTGTTTAGCGCGTCACGTCACGCTCCTTCATTTCCCTGCCTTCCCGCGCGCCGCGCTCCTTCATTTCCCTGGTTCACTGGTCGCTTGCAGCTACCTCATCTTCACGCTCGGTCGTTCTGGCTGGCGCTCGGCGTCGTGATGACGCTCGGGCTGCCGGCGAGGGCGCAGCCGCATGTCGAGCTGGTGGGCCGGGTGACCGCGTCGCGCACCGTGCTGGGCCAGCGCCGGGTGGGCAAGGCGCGCTACGTCGCGATCTCGGACCTGTTCTATCGCGATCAGCTCGCGATCGTGGAGATCCTCGACCTCGCCACCCGGAGCGTCGTGCAGGTCAAGGCGCGACGCGCGACCCTGGAGCGCCGGTTCGGGTCCAGGCCACAGGCCGAGATCGTGCTGTACCGCAACGGCGTCGTCGGGCTCGCGGTCCAGTCGGCCGGCGAGGCCGGCGCCCGGCACTACTGGTACGCCGAGCTCGACGCGCAGACTGGCAAGCTGGTGCGCAGCGTCGATCTCGCGATGCTCGGCGAGGGCAACCTGCTCGAGATCATCGGCGCCGATCCGGTCGGCGGCGACGCCTGGTTCGCGATCACCGAGGTTGTCGGCCGCCGCACCAGCGTGGTGCTGCGCCGGCTCGAGCTCGGCTCGCTCGAGGTCCACGACGAGCAACGCGTCGCGCTGATCGCGCGCGGCCACGGCGCCGATCGCGAACACGCGGTGACGGTCCACGCCGCCGCCGACTTCTCGCAGTTCGCGATCGTCGAGTACGTCGAGCGCGCCGCCGGTATGCCGCCCGGCCACGTCTACGTCGTCGACCGGTCCACCGAAAGCGCCGCCGGCACCACGTTCCACGTCGAGGCGCCGCCGACCGCGTACGGGGTCGCGTTCGCCCCCGACCATCGCTACATCTACCTGGGCAGTGCCCAGCTCGGCACGATCTCGCGGATCGACGTCGCCGGCCGCCGGATCGACAAGCAGGTCGCGGCGCCGCACTACCTGCATCACCTGGTGATCTCGCCGGGCGGCACGCTGTTCGCGTTCGCGTCCTCGAACACCTACGCGGTCTACGACCTGCCCCACCTCAAGACCCGGCACGACGCGGCCCACCCCGCGGGCGTCGCGCCGGCGATGGTCGAGCTGCACGGCAACGGCGTCGCCTCGCTCGACGGCGCGTTCTTCGTCGTGCCCGACGTCGAGGATCGCAAGCACGCGGCGAACGACCGCAGCTACGTCATCGCGCGGCTGGTCGACTGAGCCCCGGCCAGCCCGGCGCGCGGGTCACGGAGCCGGGTCGTCGCCAGGAGGCCGCGCCCTGCTCCGCATCGCCAGGTACACGCCGCCACCCAGCGCCGTCATCCCGAGCCCGAGCAGGCTCGGCTCGAGCGAGGTCACGATCGTGTTGATGATCAGCCAGCCCGCGAGGCCGATGAACACGATCGGCACCACCGGGAAGCCGGGCACCCGGAACGGCCGCGGCCGCGACGGCTCGCGCCGGCGCAGCAGCAACACCGAGCCGGCGTTGAGCGCATAGAACAGCCACGACGCGAACACCACCGCGTCGGTCAGCTGATCGAAGTTGCCGACCAGCGCGAGCGCCACCGCGAGCCCGCCCTGCACGACCACCGAGATCGCCGGGACCCGCGCGCCGCGCGACAGCCGCGCGAGCGCCGCCGGGGCGAGGCCGTCCTTGGCCACCGCGTACGGCACGCGCGCACCGGTCAACATCGAGCCGTTCATCGCCGAGATCGCCGAGAGCGTCATCGCGATCGCGAGCAGCGCCTGCGCCGGGCCGCCGAGGAACACGCTCGCGGCCTTGGCGGCGACCGCCGGCGCGTCGGGGTGGGCCTCCGAGCTCGCGGTGACGATCTCCGACAGCGGCAGCGCGTGGAAGTAGCCGAGGTTGACCAGCGCGTAGGTCGCGAGCACGGCGAACATGCCGTAGATCGTCGCGCGCGGCAGGGTCTTCTGCGGATCGCGGATCTCGCCGGCCGCCATCGGCAGGTTGTTCCAGCCGTCGTACGCCCACAGCGCGGCGAGCACCATCGCGCCGAACGCCGACGCGCCCGGGAACCCGCCGCCGCCGGCGAGGTGCGACCAGCTGCCGTGCGGCGTGAACAGCGCGCCGGCCGCGAGCCCGGCGATCATCACGATCTTCATCACCGTCAGCACGGTCTGCAGCCGGCCGCCCGAGCGGACATTGAGACAGTTGACCGCGGTGAACACGACGACCAGCCCGATCCCCACCGCGCGGATCCCGCCGAACCGGTCGAGCGGCACCGCGGTGCTGAGGAACGTCGCGCTGCCGACCGCGTAGGCCGCGATCGAGCCCGGCGTCGCGATCCAGAACCGGTTCCACGCGTAGAGGTAGCCCATGAACGGGCTGTAGCCCTGGCGCAGGTAGACGTACTCGCCGCCGGCCGACGGGAACATCCCGCCGAGCTCGGAGTACGTCATCGCGCCGGTGAACGACAGCGCGGCGGCCACGCCCCACGCGACCAGCACCCACAGCGGCGAGCCGCCGAGCTGCGCCATCACCGCGGTCTTCAAGAACACGCCGGTGCCGATCACGGTCCCGACGACGATCGACGCCGACGCCCACGGCCCGAGGCCGCGATCCAGCGTCGGCTCGCCGGGCGCGCTCAACGGCCGATCCACGCGTGCACCCGGTCGTCGAGCACCGGCAAGGTCACCGCGCCGGCGCCGAGCACCACGGCATGGAATTGTTTGAGGTCAAACTTGTCGCCGAGCCGGGCCTCGGCCTCGGCGCGCAGCTTCAGGATCTCGAGCTGGCCGACCTTGTACGCGAGCGCCTGGCCCGGCCAGCCGATGTAGCGATCGACCTCGTTCGAGATGTTCACCGCGGTCAGCGCGGTGTGCGCGTGCATGTACGCCTCGGCCTGCGCGCGGGTCCAGCCGAGCGCGTGGATCCCGGTGTCGACCACCAGCCGCGACGCGCGCCACGCGTCGAACGACAGCTTGCCGATCCGCGATAGATCCGAGGTGTAGAGCCCCATCTCCTCGGCGAGCCGCTCGGTGTACAGCGCCCAGCCCTCGACGAACGCGGTCGAGCCGTCGAGCCTGCGGAACATCGGCAGCGCGCCGGTCTCCTGGGCCAGCGCGATCTGCAAGTGGTGCCCGGGGATCGACTCGTGCCAGGTCAGCGCCTCGAGCTCGAACTTCGCGCGGGTCTCGGGCTTGAGCGTGTTGACGAAGTACTCGCCCGGCTTGGAGCCGTCGTAGTGCGGCTGCATGTAGTACGCGACCGTGGAGTACGGCGCCTGGTACGCCGGGATCTCGCGCACCACGCAGTCGGTGTTCGGCAGCACCGCGAAGAACCGCGGGATCGCCGCCTTGGCGCGGTCGAGCGCCTGCTGCGCGGCGGCGAGCAGCTCCTCGCGCGACGTGAAGTACAGCGCGCGATCGTCGCGCAGCTTCGCGATCGTCGACGCCAGGTCCGGCGTGCCGAGCACCTGCCGGCCGAGCGCCGCGAGCTCGCGGTCGGTGCGGGCGATCTCGGCGAGCCCGAGCGCGTGCAGCTCGTCGGGTGACTTCGCCAGCCCGACGTGGGCGAGGATCGACGCGCGGTAGCACGCGTCGCCGCCGGCGATCCCGACCAGGCCCTCGCGCTCGCCGCGCGCCCGGGGCCGCACGCTGGTGTCGAGGAACGCGCGCAGCTTGACCAGCTCGGGCCGGATCTTCGTCGCGACGACGTCGCGCTCGGCCGCGGCGAGCCGCGCGCGCTCGCCCGCCGGCCAGATCTCCGGCGCGGGCGCCGTCATCCACTTCGGCGTGGCCATCGCCCAGGTCTCGGCCGGCCGGGCGAGCTCGGTGTCGAGCTGCTCGATCGCGCGCCGCAGCTTCTCCGCCGACGCGACCCGGCCCGCGGCCAGCCCGGTGCGCAGGTTGTCGATCGTGTCGTCGATCAGCCGCGGCGCCTGGCGCAGCCGCGCGATCAGGTTCGCGGCGTCGTGCGGCTGGTTCACGGTGTGGCTCTCGACCAGGTTCGACAGCTCGCCGACCACGCTGCTGTCGGCGGCGTCGATGCTCCACTCGTGGAACCGGCACGCGCGCATCCCGCGATCGGCCTCGAGCTTGCTGCGCAGCAGCGCGAGCGTCACCCGATCGACCTCGCCGAGCGGTGCCGGATCGATCGCGACCAGCCGGGCGAGGATCGCGTCGTGCTCGGCCTCTTGCTGGGCGATCGTCGCCGGATCCTCGCGGCGCAGCTGGTCGTCGTAGCGATGATCGCCGAGCGTGGTCGCCCAGGTCGGAGCCCACCGCATCATGAGCTCCCAGTGATCGGCGATCACGGCGCGCAGCGCGGGATCGGTGACGCCGGCGACGGCCTCGGCGGCCAGCGGCGAAGCACGACTCGACATCACGATCCTCGGTGAGGCGCTCGGGGCAGCGCTGCAGCTCACCGCAGCCGCGGCGAGCCAGACAACAGACAAGGTGCGCACGCCCCCGGTTGTACCGTGTAGGCTGCGCCGCGTGCAGGTTCACTTGATCGACGGCACCTACGAGCTGTTTCGCCAGTGGTTCGGCGCGCCCCAGGCCCAGGCCCACGGCCGCGAGGTCGGTGCCGTCCGCAGCATGCTGCGCAGCTTCGCGATGCTGCTCACCCGGTCCCCGCCGCCACGCGCCGACGGCGAGCCCGACCGCCTGCCGATGACCCACGCCGGCGTCGCGTTCGATCACGTGATCGAGTCGTTCCGCAACGATCTGTTCCCCGGCTACAAGACCGGCGAAGGCATGCCCGAGGGCCTGACCAGCCAGTTCGAGCTCGCCGAGCGCGCGGCCGCGGCCCTCGGCCTCCGGGTCTGGCCGATGATCGAGTTCGAGGCCGACGACGCGATCGCCACCGCGGCCCACCACCTCGCGGCCGATCCCACGGTCGAGCGCATCCTGATCACCGCGGTCGACAAGGACATGTGCCAGTGCGTCGCCGGCAGCCGCATCGTGTGCTGGGATCGGTTCAAGGACCAGACGATCGACGAGCCCGGGGTCATCGCCAAGCACGGCGTCGCCCCCGGCTCGATCCCCGACCTGCTCGCCCTGGTCGGCGACACCGCCGACGGCATCCCCGGGCTCGACGGCTGGGGCAAGTCCTCGGCCGGAAAGATCCTCGCCGCCTACCACCACATCCCCGCGATCCCCGACGACCCCACCACCTGGTCCGTCACCCTGCGCGGCGCCGACCGCCTCGCCCGCTCGCTCCGCGACCACCGCCCCGAGGCCGAGCTCTACCGCCTCCTGGCCACCCTGCGCACCGACTGCCCGATCGCCTGCGACCCGGCGGCGCTCGCGTGGGGCGGCGTCGACCGCCCTGCCCTCGCCGCGGTCTGCGCCGAAGTCGAGCTCGACCCGGCGACCCTGCGGATCTGACCGGCGCGCGCGGCGCGCAGACACGAGCTCACGCGCGCTCGGGAAGCGTGGCAAAGACGTCGACGAACTTCATGTCCAGCGCGTGCTGCCAGCGATCCATGGCCTGGCGCACTTTCTTGCCCAGCGCCCAGTTGCTCTCGATCTTCCGGACCGCGGTCTCGTCGCCGCCGAACGCTGTCATCCAGAGCTTGATCCTGCGTGCGCCGTTCGTCGCCGGTTCGCACCGAAGCCGCGGGATCAACGTCCGGACCGCCGACCGAGCCAGGTCGGTGGACTCCGTGAAGTGCATGACTGCATAGAGCACGCGTACGGCATACTCTGCAGTGTGCGGATCGCTGTCGACCGGGCTGTGTTGTAGCCAATCGGTGAGGCCCTGGACGATATCGCCCGTCGCGTAGCGCACGAACAGGAAGAACAGCTCGAGTCGCGGCACCCCCGGGAGCAACCGAAGCACGTGCTCGACCGGGAGCGGGAGGCGTGGCTCGACGATGAGACGCGACAACGCTCGCAGCGACGCGTCCTCGTGGTCGCCCTGAGCGATCGCCGTGTCGATCCGAGCCAGGAGTCGCCGATACGGCAGCTCGGCCACCAGGTGGAGACTCTCCCTGTCGAGCCGGCAGCGTGGCGCCACCTCGCCGAGGTAGGCCGCGACGCGTCGGGTCACGGCAGCCTGCAACCGCAGCCGCTCCGCCTCATCGAGCGGCGCGGAGCCGCGGCGCAGCTCGGTCCACGTATCCACGGCGGCCTCGCCGAGTAAGAACAGCAGTGACGGACGAAAATCCGGATATTTCCCCTGCAGCATGATATCCAGATCTGCCGCGTCATCCGGCATGAGGTCGAGCAGCGCACGCGCGGCCGCAAAGGTGATCTCGATCTGCTCGGCAGCCTGGCTCTCGGTGATAATGAGGTTGGTGACCTCGTCCCAGAGCGGCTTGTCATCCGCATCGATCGGCAGCAGCTCGTAGTGGCCGGCCTTGTGGATCAGGCCGAGCTCGAGCAGGTCGATCCCCGGTGGTACGAGGTAGCCGTACGAGCCGCGGAGGCCTTTATTGAGCGGGATATCAGCGGGCACCTCCTCCTTTCTGACCTTCCGGAGGATCTCATAGCCGCGGATCCGCGCGTGCGCCACCACGGGTCAGTCGAACCAGTAGCGGATACCGACCGAGGCGTCGAGGTCGGGGTAGATCGTGTGCGCGTCGTAGCCCGAGAAGAAGTCGAGCACCGGGACGATCTGGACGAACACGTCGATCGGCACCTCGTTGAAGTCGAACGAGATCCCGATCGGGACGCGGAACCCGATCGCGAACGCGTGATCGTCGGTGCCGTCGTTGAGCCGGTTATCGAAGTCCCAGAGCCGGGCGCCGACCCCGATGTAGAACGGCAGCTCGAAGTCCTCGGTCGAGGCGAGCGAGACCGGGTGCCACAGGTAGTCGCCGTAGATGTGGAGGCCGGAGCGGTTGGCGTAGTTGTAGACGTCGCCGATGCCGAAATCGAGCGCGCGGTCGGACTCCAGGAAGTACTTGCCGGTGATGCCGGTCGGCTCCCCGAGCTCGAGGCCGGCGCCGAACGTCTTGTTGGCTTCGAACCGGCGACCGTGGATGTGACCGCCGGGGCGCGGCCGGGCGTCGGCCTGGGCGGTTGCGAATACAGCGAGGCCAAAAGTGGCGAGCAAGATCTTGCGAGCCGTCATATGGGCGCGATCCTAACGCCCGGTTCGCGCCGAGCCTCGCGTTCGTGCACAATAACGATGTGGTCCGTCTCCACACCATGGTGTGCATCTTGACGTGGGTCGCTGCGTGTGGCTCGGGACCGAGCCTCCCCAAGCAGGCTCCCCAGGAGCCGCCGCCGCCCCACACCGCGCAGCGGGTCGAGCTCGACGCCGGCGTACCCGACGCGCCCCCGACTCCCGCGGTCGTCTGCGAGGCCGGCACCCAGCTCGCGGTCGCCCGGCCGCCCGATCCGACGGTGTTCTGCGCTCGCCCCGATGGCACGCGGCACGGTGCGTTCATGACCCCGTTCCCCGACGGCAGCCCCGAGATCTCCGGCGCGTACAAGGACGGCCTGCTCGATGGCGCATGGCAGCGCCGCGCCGTGACCGGGCAGGTGGTCGAGGCCGGGAGCTACGCGGCGGGCCAGAAGTCGGGGCGCTGGCGGCAGACCAGCCCGGCCGGCGCGGTGCTCGGCGAGTACGACATGAGGGTTGGCACCGGCACCGAGAAGCGCTGGCTCGACGACGGCACGCTGTACGACGAGCGCAAGCTCAAGGCCTCGGTGCCCAGCGGCCCCGAGAAGGTCTACGCGGCCGACGGCACGCCGGTGGTCACCGCGCAGTGGGTGGCCGGCAAGCTCGATGGCCCGCACGCGGTCGGCACCAAGGCGAGCCTGCGGATCGAGGAGACGCTGGCCGGCGGCGTGCGGCACGGCGGCCGCCAGATCTGGCAGTTCTGGCAGCTCTTGCTCGACGAGTCGTACGACTACCACGGCAGGCACAACGGCGAGTACACGATCTGGCGCGGCAAGAAGGTCCCGCGGGTGCACGGCAGCTACGACCACGGCAAGCGCGACGGGCTGTGGACGTGGACCGATCGCGACAACAACAAGGAGCGCGAGGGCAACTACCTCGACGGCAAGCGCGATGGGCCGTGGACCGAGTGGTACGAGAACAAGATCGTGTTCACCGCCGGCTATGCGCAGGGCAAGCCCGACGGTGACTTCATCTACTACGATCACAACCAGAACGAGCTCGGCCGGTTCTCGATCAAGAACGGCACCGGCACGATGCTGACGTTCTGGCCCAACCACAAGGTCGCGTCGCGCCAGCACGTCTACCAGGGCGCGGCCGACGGGCTGTACCAGGAGCTGACCAACCGCGGCAAGGTCGTCGTCGAGGGCCGGTTCCGCAACGAGGCCAAGCACGGTGCGTGGAAGGAATGGGCCCCCGAGGGCGCGTTGACGCTCGAGCAGGGCTGGAAGCGCGGCCGGCTCGACGGCACGATCAAGAAGTACGTCGATGGCAAGGTCGTGAGCGAGGCGGTCTACAAGGATGGCAAGGCGGTCGGCAAGTACGTCGAGTACCGCGCCGGCAAGCCCGCGGTGACCGGCCAGTTCGCCGACGACCGCAAGACCGGCGTGTGGACGCACTACGATCCGGACGGCCACGTCCTGCTCACCGCGAGCTACAAGGACGGGGTGCTCGACGGCGCATGGAAGCAGCTGGTCGACGGCGCGGTGCTCGAGGGCACGATGACGCAGGGCCGCCGCACCGGGCGGTGGACGCGGACCGACAAGGCCGGCCAGGTCCGCGAGCTGACCTACCCGGTGCCGTAGCCCGACGCCCGGCACCGGAGCGCCGCCCAGCCGCTCGACACCGCACCGCCACCCCGGCTTGGCGCGACCCTCAGGGACCGGCGTAGATGATCAACCGGCGGCGCGGGCGGCGGTATTCCCCCGAAGCTCGGGCCCGATCGCGCAGCCGCACACCGTCGAGGTCGCCGCCGCGCAATCTACATTCTTTGTGCAACCGGACGGCAGCTCACGCGTTCTCAATGCATGAGCGCCGTGAATCGCGATGTGAAGACCCAGGCCACGCTGCTCGCGCTCGCCCGCACCCGCCGCATGCAGCGCGCGCTCGCGCATGCCTCGCTGCATCGCAACACGCCGCTGGAGGCCCTGGCGAGCTCGCTCGGCTACATGACGATGACCACGCGGGTCACCACCCGGGTCACCGAAGACGCCGCCGGGCTCGGCCATCGCATGACGGTGCTCGGCATCTCGCGCCGCGAGGGCATCGCGTACGTGGTCGAGGACATCAGCGGCGACGACGCGCCGGTCGTCTACCGGCTGTACCTGCACGGGCCGCGGCACGGCCACATGGTGCCGCTGCACGCCTGGTACGAGCACTGCGATGACGCGCGAGAGATTCGTACGCGGATCGCCGCGCTGGCCCCGGCGCTCGAGCCGGTGGTGGCGGCGGCGCCCGAGGCGTGGATGCTGTCGACCCGGATCGTGCAGCGCCGCGCGCTGCGGATGACCACCGCCGACAGCTGTCACGCGCTGCCGATCCGCAAGTTCGCGCTGCAGCTGGTCGTCGAGCCGGTCGGGGCGAACGGCCCCAGCGGACGGACCACGGTGACCGCGTTCCTGCAGCCGCACGCACAGCTGACCGGCGTATGGGCGATCGCGGGCGCGCCATCGGAGGTCGCGATCGCCCGGGTCACGTTCACCGGAATCCCGAGCGGCACCGGGCTTACGAAGGACACTGTGATTTTGCTTACGGCGGGGCTGCACGGCATCGAGCCAGATCCGTATGCCTGACCTGATGTTAGCCGACGTGATCGGGCCATCCTCCGCGCCGGGTCGTAGCTTGGTAACCTGTGCCGGCCCGCCTCGTAGGAGAATTCATGCGCCTATCGCCCCTCGTTCTATCGCTCGGTCTCTCGCTCGGGGCCTCCGTCATCGCTGGCTGCAGCGGCGGCGGTAGCGATCCACCGCCGGACGCCGACGAGGCGCTCGCGTGCATGACCAGCGGCCGCGGTGACACCTATGTCGCCGGGCTCGAGAAGATGGGCACCGGTGGCCAGCTCGACTTCCACCTGGTGTCGGCGAACCCATCGCCTCCGGCGCGCTACCTCAACGCCTGGGTGGTCCAGATCAACTCGATGGCGGCCGGCGTGGTCGGCGCGCCGATGAGCGACGCGTCGCTGGTCGTGACGCCGTACATGCCGGATCACCAGCACGGCGCCGGCGACTACAAGACCAAGGTCGCGCCGATGGCCGATAACCCCGGCCAGTACCAGCTGACCGACATCAACACGTGGATGCCGGGCTACTGGGAGATCACGATCGACGCGACCGCCGGCACGGTGCAAGACACCGTGGTCTACAAGTTCTGCATCCAGGAATGACAGGAGTGATGCCGGCCCGCGCGTGACGCGCCGCTGGCCTGCGCGTGACCCGCCACCGGCCCGCCGCTACTGCGGGTTGCAGTTGGTGTTGAGCGCCGGACCGGTGCCCTTGGTCGCCTTGGTCCACACGCTCTGGGTGCCGAGGATGTCGAGCGTCTTCAGCTGCGCGGGGATCGCCGGATCGAGGTCGCCCGAGCTGACCAGATCGCCGAGCAGCGCGTAGGACAGCGGCCGGATCCGGACCCGCGCGTTGATGTGATCGATCGTCGTGTAGCTCGCGGTGAGCGTGAACTTGACGGTCGACGAGTGATCGAACGCCGGCGCGTTCTTGTCGAGCGTGACCGGGGGCTTCAGCAGCTGGCTGGTCTCGCTCGCGACGTCCCAGAAGAAGTGCGCCGGGGTGCCGTCGTCCTTGACCGCGCGGTCCCACAGCCCGAACAGGTTGGGATCGGAGAGCGCCTCGGGATCCTGGCCATCGGCGACCTGGCCGGTCTGGAACACGATGCCGGCCGGATCGTCGGTCGGCGTGCTGTACGCGACGACCTCGAGCCACGCCCGGCGATCCTGCGCGGCGCCGCTCGGCCAGTCGTGGCCGGTGCCGATCGAGTCGATCCGGACCGACAGGATGCCCGGCGGATCGAGGCAGATGCCGCCCGGCTGGACCGGGCTGGCCAGCGGCGCCGGGCCGATGATGCCGATCGCGCCGTCGAGATCGCGCTTGATGCCCGCGGCCTGGGCGTCCATCTCGGGGTACGGGGTCAGCGCCTGATCGATGCCCGGCCACAGGTGCTCGTGGAACCCGTTCTTGCGCGACGGGACATGCAGCGTGGGCGCGTCGGCGATCGCGCCGGTCGACGACGACATGTGGCACGAGCCGCAGGTCAGGTGGTGCAGCGGATCGTCCTGGGCGAAGAACGTGGTCTGCCACTCCTTGTACGTCCGCTCGAGCTCGACGCCGCGCGGGGTGACGACGTCGTGGCACGAGCCGCACAGCTCGGACTCGTTGACCGTTCCATCCATCAGCTTGTCGTACGTCGAGTGGTGGGCCGGCGAGCTGACCGGGTTGGACACCCCGCCGCGCATCGTCTGATCGCTGGCGAGCACGAGGCCGTTGTTGTGGGTATCGGCGACCGACTTGACGTTGTGGCAGAAGTAGCAGGTGATGCCGCGCGCCGCCGGCGGCAGCTGCGTCGGATCGAAGTCGGCGCCGGTGGTGAGCCCGAGCTCGACCGCCATCGGGGCGTGGCACTTGACGCAGAACGTGCCGAGCGTGCCGTTGGTCTCGCGCTGGCCGCGCTTGTTCATCGCGACGAACACCGGATCGTCCGACGCGTAGGCGTGCATCGAGCCCGACCATTGCTGGGAATGCTGGGGATGGCACGCCATGCAGGTCGCGGGATCCTGCAGCTCCTCGACCGACTTGGCCGGGCCGTCGTCGCCGCACGCGGCGAGCCACGCGGTGACGAGCGAGATCAGCGCGAGCGGGACCAGCGAGCGTGGCATCGGATGGATCATGATCGCCTCATGTGGCTGAGAATCAAAGCTCAGGGCGCCGCGCCCGCCGCCGGTGCTGCGGCCGGAGTCGTGGCGCCCATCGGCGCGCCGGCCTGGACCCACTGGATCAGCGCGCAGCGCTCTTGCTCGCTCAGCGGATCGCCGGGCGGCATCTGGTACGCCGCGCCCGGCGAGCTGGTGCGCACGATCATCAGGCTGCACCCGGGGTTACCGGGCTTGACGCGGCCGGCGAGCAGCGCGGCGTAGGCGTGATCCTCGTCCTGGAACGACATCCCGCCCTGGTGGCCCGCCGCCGAGTGGCAGGAGGTCAGCTGGGAGCCGCAGGTGTTCTTCAGCGTCATCGCGTAGACATTGTCGAACGTCGGTGCGTAGAGCGGCGCGCAGGACGTGTCGACGGTGATGCAGTCCGGCGGCGCGTCGCTGGTACATCCTGCGAGCGGCGCCGTCGCCAGCACCGCGACCAGCCACAGCTGTTGCATCCCCCGCACTCTACTCGGGATTCTCGGCGGAGCAGCAGTCGTTGGCGGACGGAGTGCGCAACCGCACGCGGTCTCGTGCGCGGTCAATAATCGGGGGCCCATGGGGCTACTACGAGCGGCGCGAGCTGGGCGACCAACCGCTGATAGCGGCGATATGCCTCGGCGGCCGGTTCCGCGGTGCGCGGATCAGGAAGATACGTAGCGGCGGGCGGTGGGGCGAGCGCGGCGAGCGCGGCGAGATCGGGCGCGAGCCCGGCGGCGACCGCGGCGATCATCGCGGCGCCGATCGGAGTGGCGTCGGTGCGCGCGGCGACATGGTGCGGCCGGCCGGTGACGTCGGCGCGGATCTGGTTCCACACCCGGCTGCGCGCGCCGCCGCCGAGCAGCAGCACGTGGTGCGCCGGCAGCCCGAGCCCGGCGAGCCGCTCGATCACGTCGCGCGCGGCGAACGCGAGGCCCTCGAGCACGGCGCGGGCGACATGGGCGCGACCGTGACCGGCGGCGAGCCCGTGCAAGGTCCCCCGCGCGTGCGGCCGCCACACCGGGGTCATCGCGCCGGCGAGCGCGGGGATGAAGGTCACGCCGCCGGCGCCGGGCGGCGCGCTCGCGGCGAGCGCATCGAGCTCGGCGTCGCCGGCCAGCCCGAGCAGCCGCGCGGCCCAGCGCACCGCGCCGCCCGACATCCAGCCCGGGTTCTCGACGAAGAACCCGCCGGCCGGGTAGGCGTGGGTCTCGACCATCGGCTCGCCGGCGCGGTCGAGCACCGGCGTGGCCGCGAGCGCGCCGACGACCTCCGCGGTGCCGATCGCGCAGATCACCGGGCTGTCGGCTAGGCCGCCCGCCGAGCTGTCGGCTGGGCCGCCCGCCGAGCTGTCGGCTGGGCCGCCGGCTGGCACGCCCGCGAGGCCGGCGCCGAGCGGCGCCGCGAAGTCATCGCCGGTGCCGACCGCAACCGGCGTACCGGCGACGAGCCCGGTGAGCCGCGCGCCCTCGGCGGTCAGGCCGCCGGCCACGTCGCACGCCGGCCGGAGCCCCGGCAGCTCGCCGGGCGTGACCGAGAACGCGTCGAGCAGCACCGGCGCCCACCGCGCGGTCGCGAGCTCGAGCAGCATCGTGGTCGACGCCAGCGCCGGGTCGATCGCCGCGACCCCGGTCAGCCGCTCGACCAGATAGCTCACCGGCTGGTGAAACCGCACCGCGCCCGGGCAGGCCGCGCGCAGCCACACCAGCTTGGGCGCCATGTGGCCCGGATCGGCGACCTGGCCGGTCAGCGCGAACAGCCGCGCGGGATCGAACCGCGCCGCCTCGGCGACCGCCCGGCGATCCTGCCAGATCAGCGCCGGGTGGAGCGGCGCGCCGTGCGCGTCGACCGCGATGCAGCCGTCGAGCTGGCCGGCGATCGCGAGCGCCGCGATGTCGCCGGGGCCGGCGCCGGCCTGGGCCAGCGCGCCGGCGATCGCGGGACCGAGCGCGGCCTCCCACGCCCGCGGATCCTGCTCGGCGCGATCCGGCGCCGGGTACTGCGTCGCGTAGCCGACCGCGTGCTGGCCGCGCACCGCGAGCTGCGCGTCGCACACCACCGCCTTGAGGCTCTGGGTGCCGAGATCGACGCCGAGGACGAGCATAACGCGATGCTACCCGGGCACGCGGCCATGCGGTGGCGGTGCACTGCGGTGCGGATGCAGGCCGCGGGGTTTCGCGCTATCAAGCGCCGTGAACTTCTTCAGCCACGCGGCGGTCGCGAGCTGGACGGCGCCGCCGGCCGGGGCGCGCAACGGCGGGGTCGAGCCCGGCGTCGCGCTGGGCGCGATGCTGCCCGACTTCGCGACGATGTGCAGCGGCCGGATCGAGGCCGCGCGCGAGGCCAGCGTCACCCGCGGCATCGCCCTGCACCACGCGACCGACGCGGTGTTCCACCAGCTGCCGGTGGTGACCGGGCTGATGCGCGAGCTCGACGGCCAGCTCGCGCGCGGTGGCTGCGCGCTCGGCCCGCGGCGCGCGGTGGCCCACGTCGGCGTCGAGCTGCTGCTCGACAGCGTGCTGGTCGGCGAGCCGGCGTACCGCGCGGCGTACCTGGCCGGCCTCGCGCACGACGCCGAGCTCACCTGGCGCACGCCCGACGCCGCGCCGCGGTTCGCGAGCCTGATCGAACGGCTGCGCGGCTACGGCGTGCCCGACGATCTGCAGCGCCCCGAGACCATCCCGGCGCGGCTCCACCGCATCCTCGCGCACCGCCCGCTGCTCGCGCCGTCGGCCCACGACATGGACGTGATCCGCGGCGCGGTGATCGGGTTCGCGCCGCGGGTCGCGGTCGCCGCCGAGCCGATCCTGCGCGGCATGCGCGCCGGGCTCCCCGGGCTGACCGAGGTTCGCTAGCATCGACTGACTTGCCCGGGCGCGGCCGGCGGCCGATGATGCCGGCATGTCCGCTGATACGCCGGGCGGCGAGCCGCCGGTGAACCTGGAAGCTTGCCTGCCCGCGGAGCTACGCGGGACGATCACCGCGATCACCCGGATCGCCGCCGGGCTGTCGGGGGCCGGCGTCTATCGCGTCGAGGCCGCAGGGCAGGCCT
>DATBBB010000158.1:0-28069 GCA_036271215.1 Kofleriaceae bacterium
GTAGCCAGAGCATGCGATACGCGTCGGGACGCAGCACCCGCGCGGCGTGCTGCCAGAGATCGCCGGCGGCGCCGGGCTCGGCGGCCGGCGCCGTGGCCTCGGCCGGGGCCGGGGCCAGGGTCGGGGCTGACACCGCGAGGCTCGCCGGCGTGGCCGCGGCATGCTCGTGCGCGGCGCGGCGGGTACGGGCCACGGCGTGGTTCGCCGCGAGGTTCTTGCCGATCGCGAACAACCAGGTCTGGAACGGACGGCCCGGCTCGTAGCGGTCCAGCGCATCGTACGCGCGCAGGAACGTCTCCTGCGCCACGTCCTCGGCATCGGCGGGCGAGGCGAGCCGCCGCGCGAGGAACGCGACGAGCTGCGGCCGGGAGCGCACGACGATCTCGGCGAACGACTCGCGGCTGCCCGCACGCGCCCGCGCCGCGAGCTCCTCGATGGAGATCGCGGCACCGGGCGATTTGGACGGCGAGACCACGGGCGCGCTTACTTGGACTGGATCATGGCGGCGAGCTCGGTGACCGGGACGTTGGCCACGACGTCGAGCGCGAGGCCGTTCGCGGTCACGGTGGCGCGGTCGAGCAGCACGCGGCGCGGGGTGTCGAGCGAGACCGAGGCGAGGGCGCGCAGGCCCTCGACGATGCTCTTGGCCTTCTGGGTCGCCTCGGCCGAGCCCATCTCGGCGTGGGCGGTCGCGGCCAGCACGCCCGCGGTCTCGCGGACATCGACGACGACCGAGCGGATCCCGAGCTGGAGCAGCTTGGCGCTCGCCGACTTCTGGATCGCGCTGAGCGCGTCGCTGCCGAGCGTGACGAACACGAACACGCCGGTCCGGGTGACGGCCGGCAGCGCGCGCGAGCCGACCAGGCTCGGGCCCTTGCCGCGCAGCGTGTGGATCGAGGTGGCGAGGCTCTCGGCGCTGTCGGCGAGCACGAGGGTATCGCCGATCACCGCCCCGAAGCCGTGGTCGTCGCCGTCGGGCTTGACGCCGGTGAACGTCGCGACGCCGTCCATGCTGGCGCCGGGCACCACGGGCGCCTTCGCGAGGATCTGCGCGAGCGCGTGCGGATCGCGGGTCTCGACGTAGACCGCGCCGTGCTCGGCGCCGCGCCAGAACGAGATGCCGCGCACGGCGGCGGCGACGGCATGCGCCAGCGGACGCAGCTCGGCAGGTGCGCGATCGAGCGCGGCGTCGATCGTCGCTTGCCCGCTGAGCGCGGTGAACACCTGGGTCTTGCGGAGCGCGTCCATGTCGAGGTGGCCGACCGCACCGGCCTGATCGGGGATGGTCGCGGGCTCGAACGGCGTGGCGAACGCGCGCGAGGTGCCGAACCCGGCGACGAGGATGAACGCGGATATGAGGTGGCGCATGACTCTCCTTTGACCGTTGTACAGCGGCCGCGCGCGGGTGGTTACATCGCCCCGGAAGCGTCGGTCGAAGCGCCGGTCGAACCGCCGGTCTGACCAGTACCGCGGGGACCGCGTCATCCGTGGCACGCGCCGCGCACGAGCAGGCGTCACGCGCGACGCACCTCGACGGCCGGTTTGAACCCGCCGCACACATTCACGCACGGTACATACGGGAGCTTCTCGAAGGATCTCGAGATCAACTCTTCGTCCCTGCAGTAGAGTCGGGGCCGACCGCCGTCCTGGCCGACGTGCGGCTGATGTGGGCATCATCCACGCAGCTGGCACGCGGCTGCCGGTCATGGATTGGCGATTGCAGTGTCGCTGCGGCAACAGATTATCAATACGAGGTACGTCGGATGAAGCTATCAAGCGTACGATCAGCGCTCGTCGCGGGCGCGATCGGTCTCACCACGGTCGCCGGCTGTTCCAGCAAATCGGGCGGAACGCCCCCCGACGGTCCGCTGTCCGGTCCGCCCGATAGTAGTCCCCCCGACAGCCCGTCGAGCCCACCCGACTTGAACGTGCTCCCCCCACGGATCACCAATATCGTCGGACCCACGACCTACGACGGCGTCACCGACGACCTCCTGACCGGGGGGCTCGGCACGACCAAGCTCGGCAGCACGACGGCGCCGGGGTTCGTCGATCCGGCCAACCCCACGGCCGCCGAGCTCCGCACCCGCGCGATCTACACCAACTATCGCGCGGTGCTGGATGCCACCGTCGCCGGCGGCTACAGCGTGCTCTATGGCCCCAACATCGACGTCACCGGCCACGACACGCTCGGCGAGGGCCTGATCGCCGGCACGGAGCTCCTGGCCTATGCCGACGACGGCACGGGCAAGCAGAACGTGACGGTGATGGTCCAGATCCCGGCCAGCTTCGACAAGACCCATCCGTGCATCGTGACGGCGCCGTCGTCGGGCTCGCGCGGCATCTACGGCGCGATCGGCAGCGCCGGTGACTGGGGCCTCAAGCACGGCTGCGCGGTCGCCTACACCGACGCCGGCAAGGGGATTGGCTATCAGGATCTGGCCACCAACAAGGTCAACCTGATCGACGGCCGGCTGATGGACCGGGCGACCGCGGGGAACCTCGCGCACTTCGCGCTCGACCTCGGAGACGGACCGCTGGCGGCGTTCAATACCGCGTTCCCCAACCGGATCGCCTACAAGCATGTCTACTCCCAGCAGAACCCAGAAAAGGCGTGGGGCCAGAACGTGCTCGACAGCGTTCGCCTGGCGTTCTGGGCGCTGAACGAGGCGTACTCGCCGGTCGATGGCGCCAGCCAGAAGCACACCAAGACGATCGTGCCCGATAACACGATCGTCATCACGTCGTCGATCTCCAACGGCGGCGGCGAGTCGCTGCAGGCCGTGGAGCAGGACACCGAGGGACTGATCGACGGCATCGCGGTCACCGAGCCCAACGCCCAGCCGGCGAGCATGACCGGCGTGACCGTCAACTTCAACGGCGCGGCGGTGCCCAACGCCGGAAAGCCGCTGATCGACTACTTCACCTATCGCATGCTGTACGAGCCGTGCGCCGCGATCTCGCCGAAGGCGCAGGCGCCGAACGGTGTCCGGCCGGGGTGGTTCGGGTTCGGCACCGATCCGCTCGGCAGCGCGCTGACCCAGGTCGGCGGCGTGGAGCTCAAGACGGTCGCGACCGGTCGTTGCCAGAGCCTCGCCGACAAGGGGCTGATCACCGGGGGCACGACCGACCAACAAGCCGACGCCGCGCTCGCCAAGCTGCTGGCCTATGGCTGGACCGATCCGCTCAACAATGCGCTGCACGCGTCGCACTACCGGCTGGCCGATATGTACGTGGCGTTCGGCTACGTCGCGGCGTACGGCAAGTTCTCCGTGGCCGACGACATCTGCGGGTTCAGCCTCGCGAACATCGACGCCGCCGGTCACGTCGCGCCGCAGGCCGCGACCCAGACCTCGCTGTTCGGCACCAGCAATGGCCTCAACAGCGGCGCCGAGGTCATCTACGACGACTCGATGGCCGGGCCGATCCTCTATCACCTCGGGGTGTCGCCGTCGACCCACCGGCTCGACGGCGCGCTGGACGGCGAGCTCTGCATGCGCAACATGGTGACCGGCGTGGACACCGTCACCGGTGCGCCGCTGACCGGCGTCGCGCTGCTCAACAGCTTGCGCGTCCAGGCCGGGATGCACGACGTGTTGCTGAGCGGCAACCTGCACGGCCGGCCGGCGGTGATCATCCAGGGCCGCAGCGACACGCTGCTCCCCGTGAACCACGCGTCGCGCGCCTACGTCGCGTTCAACTCGAAGATCGAGGGTGGCAACAACGTTCACTACTACGAGATCGAGAACGGCAACCACTTCGACGCCTTCATCCCGAACCTCGCGGGCGGCGGCGTCCAGGGCTATGACACGCTGCTCGTACCGGTGCACTACTACTTCATCAATGGCATGGATCTGATGTGGGCAAAATTGACCGGCGGTGCCGACCTGCCGGCGAGCCAGGTGGTCCGCACGACCCCGCGCGGCGGCACGCCGGGCTCGGCGCCGCCGATCACCACGACCAATGTCCCCAAGATCGCCGCGACCCCCGCGGCGGGGGACACGATCACGTCGGCCGCCGGCGTCATCAACGTGCCAAACTAAAAGCCGACTTGCGCGGCGGCGCCGAACCTCGAAATAGCGCGGGCCCGTACCGCGTCTATCTTCCATGCGCCTGGCAGTGCTGGTCCTCGGAGCGCTAGCCATCCTGTCGAGCGCGGGGTGCGCCTACGAGCCGATCGACACGGCTGATACCGCCGGCGACACCACCAGCAACGCCGAAGACGACCAGGCGCTGGTGGCGATCGAGCCGGTCGTGACGACGCGCTCTGCGCGCGAGCCGCTCTCGAGCATGGTCGTCGGTCCCGGCACGCCGCAGCAGTGGAGCTTTGCCGTGCTGTCCGACCTGCACCTGCCCAACCCGCGGGCTGCCACGGTCGACCGGACGGTCGAGGGGCTGATCGCGCTGGGCGTGCGGCTGGTGATCGTCGCGGGCGACCACACCAACGGATCCCAGCTCGTGGACCACCGGCGCGGTCGGGTCAAGGCGTGGTGGGCTTCCGTCACCGAGGCCCTCGAGCCGCTGCACGCCGCCGGGATCGCGGTCCTGCCGATCGCTGGCAATCACGACACGTACCTGAGCTGGCAGCGCGAGGGTTACGAGCAAGCGTTCGCCGACCTGGAGCGCTGGACGGCACCGTTCACGCTCAACTCCGGCACCGGGCGGGGCGTTGCGCGAGCCCCCTACAGCTACAGCCTCGACGTCGACGGCGTGCACTTCGCGCTCGCGCATGTCGTCGACCAGTCGATCGACCGCGATGTTGCAGGCTGGCTGACCGACGATCTGGCGGCCGCCGCGAACGCACGGCTTCGCTTCGTGTTCGGCCACGTCCCGCTGTTCTCGGTGCTCGTATCCTTGACGAGCGTCAGCAATTCGTCGGGGCCAAGCCCCGCGATGATCGTGCGGTTTGACGCCTTGGATGATCAACTCCGCTTACAATGCTCCTGGTGGCGGGGCCGGCGACCACGGTAGGCGCGCTGGTCGAACCGCACTGCACGTGCGATTTCACGCATGGAGCGTGCGGCACTCTCAGTCGCCATCGCGAAACATGTCAAGGTTCTGAAACGAAGCGATGCATTGCGCTGTCACACCCACCGACCACGCGCGCATTCCGCTCGTGCAGCTTGCCTGGCCGCTGCTCGTGGAGAACGTTCTGCGCACGTCGCTGATGAGCGTGGACACGCTGATGCTCAGCCGCTATTCGTCCGAGGCGGTGGCGGCGATGAGCCTGGCGAGCCAGTTCGGCTTCTTCCTTCAGCTGCTCTACACGATGGGCTCGATCGGCTCGAGCGTGCTCATCACCCAGAACCTGGGCGCAGGTCAGAAGCGCACCGCAGGCCTCTACGGCGTGGGCAGCCTGACGCTCATCCTCGCGGCCTCGCTGGTGATGTCGGTGCTCGTGGCGCTCGGCGGAGGGCTCGTGATCGATCTCTACCGCCTCGACCCCCAGGTCGCACGCTACGCTCGTCAGTTCCTCACCATCTACGGCGGCCTCTCGTTCTTCGTGGCGATCAATATCGGCCAGGCCAGCATCCTGCGGGCCTGGGGCCACGCCCGCGACCCGATGCTGGTCAACGGCCTCTGCTTGCTCTTGACGGTGGGCGGGAACGCGCTGTGCCTGTTCGGCCCGTTCGGCTTCCCGGTGCTGGGCGTGCCGGGCGTCGCCGCGTCGACGATCGCCAGCCAGGCGGTCGCCTGCGTGCTCTCGGCCTGGATGATCCAGCGGCGGGGCGGCCTCGGGCTCCGGTTCCGGGAGGCGATGCACGTGCCCCGGCACATCTACCGGTCCATCCTGGCGATCGGGATCCCGATCGCCGGCGAGAGCATCTCGTACAACCTGTCGCAGATCGCCGTCCTGGCATTGCTCTCGGGCATGGGCACCGCGGCCCTGTCCACCTACGGCATCGTGATGGCGCTCCTGCGGTACGTCTTCGTGGCCGGCGTCTCCATCGGCTCGGCCGGCCAGATCAAGGTGGGCTACCTGGTCGGCGCCGGACACCACGACGAGGCCAGCCACCGCGTGTACCGATACTTCGCCACGGGCTTCTCGATCTCGCTGGCGCTGGTCCTGCTGCTGCAGATCTTTCATCGCCCGATCCTGGGGCTGTTCTCGCAGGAGCCCCGGGTCCTGGGGCTGGCGGCCTCGGTGCTCGTGGTCGCGATGGTGTTCGAGCCCGGGCGAAGCTTCAACACCATCATCATCCCCGCGCTCAAGGGAGCGGGCGACGTTCGGTTTCCGGTCTACGTCGGCATCGCCTCGATGTGGGGCATCAGCGTGCTGGGCGGCTGGTTGCTCGGCGTGTGGCTCGACCTCGGGCTCGTGGGGGTGTGGATGGCCATGGCGGCCGACGAGTGGCTGCGCGGCATCGCGATGCTGCTGCGCTGGCGGTCGGGCGCCTGGCGGCGCATGGCGCTGGTCGGTCGTGCGGGCGCCGGGGAAGGCGCGGTCGCGTCGATGGCTCAGCTCGAGGTCGAGGAGGGGGTATGAGCCGCCGGACCGAGCTTGATGCGCGCGCGCTCAAAGCCCTGGGAGCCGCGCGAACACGCGGTGCGGATCGGCGCGATCGAGCACGGCCCGCACGCGGGTCAGGCGGTCATCGCCGAGCAGGGGGCGCCAGTCGTGCGGCAGTCCGTCCATGAAGTACGGCTGGGCGCCGAGGTTTGCGATCGCGTCGTCGCGGGTGGCGCGCAGGGCTTGCACCATGGCCGAGGCCTGGGCGCGCCCGAGGTAGTAGAACACGCCGAGCGCCAGCATCATGTCGCCTGGTTGCGATCGGGGCCAGGCATTCAGGGTGAGGCGGTCCGGGCAAACCTTGCGCTGGGGAATCACCAGCACCACGCCGGGAATCTGCAAGAGGTTGGTGAGCAGCTCGGGGTGTGCCTCGAGGGCGCGCATCGCATGCGGCAGGCTCGGGTAGATGAGGTCCAACCATGCCGGCAGGACCTCGGGGTCGGCGCCGGGGTCGCCGGCGGAGACGACGGGCTCGCCGGCGCTCGGATCGCGGACATCGCGGACGCAGTTCGTCAGGTACACCAGCTGATCGGCGCTCGGGCTCTTGACGACGGTGCCCCAGACCGCGGCCGTGTCGGGGTCGCTGGCGTCGAGTTGGGCCTGCAGCGCCTGCGCCATCGCGCCCGCGGACGGATGCACCTGGCAGAAGTACCTCAGCGTGCCAGTGATGGGCACGACCGGGAATGCCAGCTCGGTAATGACACCGGCTTGCCCCAGGCCGCCGAGCATGAAGTGCGCGATGTCGTGGTCGCCAAAGTCGGCGCGGTCACGGCGCGAGGACTGCACGCGCAGGTGCTCGCCGGTCCCGAGCACCGCCGCGAGCTCGATCACCTGATCGGCGAGCGAGCCGTGGCGGTGCGAGCCGTGGCCGATCCCCGCGGTCGACACGGCGCCGCCCATGGCGGGGAAGCCGTCCATGGTGCTCGACGGCAACCGCAGGCCGAGCGGGGCCAGGAAGCTCGCAACCTCTCCGGTGCGCAGGCTCGGCACCAGGCGCACCAGGTTGGCCGCGCGGTCGAGCTCGATGCGCCGACCGGAGGGCAAGACCATGTCTGCAGTGGCGACCACCATCCCGCCGCGATTGAGCGACTGGCCCTCCAGGCCGTGACCGCCGCTGCGAGCGCGGATCGTCAGCCCCTGGTCGCGCGCCATCTGCACGGCGCGCTGGACGTCCGCGGCATCGCGCGGCTTGACGACGAGCTTCGGCGGCTGCGCGCCCTGGCGGCCATAGTCCTCGCTGAACGTCGCGAGCTCGACGGGATCGTCCACGATCTGCATCGCCGCAGCGTAACCCAACCGCACCGTCGGCCGCGGCGTGGATTCGTCCGCCGCGAATCGCAGCGCGTCGCATACTATGACCGCGCGTCGGTTCGCGCGCGATCGGGCCGCCATTTACCGAGAAGGAGACAGCATGACTCAGTCACCCGAGACCGAATACACCCCCGCCCAGCAGGCGATGCTCGATGTCTGGCAGCGCCACGTCTACGCCGAGTTCGTGACCAGGAACGTCGAAGATGCGCTGGCCACCATGACGGAAGATGCCTATATCAACAACGTACCCGTCATGGCCGGCGGCGTTGGCAAGCCCGCCGTGCGGGAGTTCTACGGCAGGTACTTCGTCGCGCAGATACCACCGGACATCGAGTCGACGATGATCTCGCGCACGATCGGCCAGGACCGGATCGTGGAAGAGTCGATCTTTCGCTTCACCCACAGCCTGACGCTCGACTGGTTTCTGCCCGGCGTGCCGCCCACCGGCAAGCACATCGAGTTCACGGCGGTGGCGGTCGTCCAGTTCCGCGACGGCAAGATCGCGCACGAGCACCTGTACTGGGACCAGGCCTCGGTGCTGGTCCAGCTCGGGCTGATCGACGGCGATCAGCTACCGACCGCCGGCGTGGAGGTCGCGCGGCGCATGCTCGACCCCGGCGTGCCGATGAATACCCTGATCCGGCGCGGGGCGCCGGCGAGCGGCGAGGGCCCGGCGAGCGAATAAGCGACGGCAGGGGGCGACGCCCGGCGGCCCGGCCGGTCGACCACGCCGATCGCCTCGTCGCGCTACCAGACGTGCCGACGCGCACCGGCGAGCAGCCTTGTGTTCCAGCGGGTTGGCGGGCGGTGCCGGCTACCGTCGTAGGCGGCACGAGGTTATCGCGCGCGCCATGCAAAGCAGCGCCGGCGCGCCCCACTCCACAATATGAGAACCTTCGCGCTCGCCCTGTCTGTGCTTTGCGCCACTGCCACGCTCGCCGGCGCCGTGCCTCCAGCGCCACGCCTCCAGACCCAGCGCGACGCCGAGGTGGAGCTGCCGCCCCGGGACGCGGCGGCCGACATCACCGCGGCGATCGCGATCCCGGCATCCCGCGAGGAGCCCGACGCCTTGGCCTGCGCGCTGGTCCAGGGCGCGCATCACCGCGAGCGCGCCGACCAGCACGGCTGGTCATGCAGCGTGACGATCCGGGCGGCCGACGGCTTTGCCCCGGGTCCGGCGACGCTCAGCGTGCGGGTGTGGTTGCACGGCGCGTGGTCCAGCCCGGGCTCGGCGCGCGTCCAGCTCGTCGTCCCCGGCACGCTGACCACCGAGACCACCGCCGACGGCACCGTGATCGTCACCTCGCGGACCAGGACCGCAGCGCTGGTCGGCAACCAGCTGTCGTTTCCGCTGTGGACGCAGAACCCCAACGGCGACGTGACCGAGCCGGCGTATCCGTTCCTCGGGCGGATCGTGCTCCGGGTGCCCGCGAGCGGCATCATCGATCAGGTCATCCCGCTCGACGCCCGGTGGCTCGCAGCACTCGCGGCCTCGGCGGCATGGAAGGACAGCGCCGGGCCTGCCGGCGAGAAGCTGCTCGTGGTCAAGGCGGTCCACGTCACCGGCTCATACTCGATCGAGCGCGGCGCCCGCCTGCTCGTGAGCGTGGCCGGCGACACCGACCTCGACGCCACGGCCACCGCGACGTTTCGGCCGGCCGGCTACCAGCCCGGGCACGAGCGCGACCCGCTCGATCTGCGGTTCTGAGACTGCAGGGCCACGATAGCCTGCGCGCGCAGCATCGGATGATCCTCGCAGTCACAGTCGAGGCGGATTTACGAAGCTCCAGATCCGGGGGAGGCTTGGGGCTGTTCGACGAGCTCACCGCGCACGCGATCGCGGGTCGCGATATCCCAGCGCTGCAGGTTGGCGACGTGCTCCAGCGTTGCGATGGGACTAGCATGAAGCTTCCCGGCGATCTCGTGGATGCCTTCGGCACTGTCCTCGCGGACTGTCAGCTCTGCGAGGATGCGCCGCACGATCTCGGAGGGCATGAGGAGCATCGCCGCGAACGCATTGGCTCTCCGCTCCAATGCGATGGGCGCCCAGGGTCCCGAGATCAACGCCAGCTGCTGGCCGGCGCTTCGGTCGAACAAGATATGGCACAGCTCGTGTGCGAGCGTGAACCGCAGGCCGAACGGACGACTGTTGGACCGGTGTCGGCGGTTGATCGCGATCGTGGGCTGATGATGCGGGCTCGCGATGCTGATAGCGCGAATTTCAGTGTCGGTGAGTTCGATCTCGACCGTCTTGATCTTGAGCCGCGAGAGCACCGGTTGCAGGTCCACGACAGCATCGTCAGGGCGGATCGTGGCGTCTTCGAGCGTTTCCTCAGCGAGCCGATAGCCGTATTCGTAGTCCTCTTCGTGAAGCGAAGCCGGCGGTTCGTCGCGAACTAGAGCGCGCAGCTTCTTGGACTCAACTAATCTTGGGGCGTACGCCTTGATCGCGAGGCCGGCAAGCTTCATCACGTCGCGTTGCTGCAGCGTCGGCGACGCAGAACCGAACATCAACGCTGCCTGACAGGTGCCTTCAACGGCGAGGCTGCCGCTCAACGTCGCCGAGGACAATAGCGCCTGCCTCCCCCGAGGGATCTCGTCGAGCTTGCTCTCGATCAAACCCCAGCTTTGAAGTATTTTCGACTTGGTTCGACCGAGCCCAACGAGCCAAGCGAGGCGATTGTCCAGGGCGGTAGACGGGACCTGATCGAGTGTTTTCTTGAGTGCCTTGATTCGCGCGGAACCTGGATTCTCGGTCATCAGGAACTCTACTGCGGAGGTCAGGACGCCGTAGAGGGGCTCGGCGATGTCCTTGGGCGCCAGTCGCTCGACACCGCGCTCGGAGAGGAAACGATAGTGCGCAGGTGCCCCAGCGGTCACGGCATCACCCCAGCTAATCTCGATGCGGTCGCGCCAGCGCCTGAACACGAGGTCCGGAAACAATCCTCCTTCTCGTGCGGTTTGCAGCGCGTGCCGCGCACGCCACTCCGCCCATTCCTGTTCCCAACTGCGTTGGCGTGAGCTTTCGAGATGAAGTGGTGGAAAGGCGGTCTTCTCGAGCGCGTCCCAAGCGTCCTCCGCGCTGTTCTTGCCCGGCAGCTTCTCCTCGTGCAGCAGCGGCTCCCATGAATTCGCGAACCACTCGAGCAACCCGATGAGATACCAGTGAATAGAAGGGACGATCTCGCCTTCTTCGAGATGAGCGCACACATTGGTACCGCGCACCCAGATCCGAAATGCCCCCCAAGTCGCCGCTTCTTCGCGCGCACAATCCTCACCGCCGTCCGGGTCGTCTTCGAACCGTAGTTCCACTGCGAAACGCTCAGTGTTGCCGAGCTGTTGTGACCAACGAATGCCCATTATTTCCCGTGGTGGTGCCAGTGCTGCTCGATGCTGCGTCGCTTCACGCGTCCAGCATCCTGCCATTTATTCCTGAGCTCGGTGGGCACCTCGAGCCATCCAACGGGATAACCGTGCCACTTACCGTGACCGTCCTGCTTGCCCGAAAATGCCCGCTCGCCATCCGTAGCCCAGCGTTTCTTGCCCACGAGGACGCTGTCATCGAGCAACTCCTGCGCCTGCTGAACGTCTTTCTTGCTGCAGAGCGACCCCCTTCGGCCGCGCTGCCATGGCTCCTGATGCTTGGAGTTGCCACCATAGACCAACCGCGATAGCGCTGAGCTAGAGGACGTGTGCTGCTTGGTGTTAGCCACGACAGGTCGGAAGCTTACCACCGATGGTGGCAAGAGGTGCACCGGACCGCGAGCCGAGGCCCGGGACCCGCTGGATCACGTGGCGAGAGGCACTGGCGCTCGGCGTGACGAGCGGAGCGCTTCGAGGGAACACGGCGATCCGTCACAATGCTCGCTCGACCTCGACCTCGACCTCGACCTCGTCATCGAGCAGACGAGGAGCTTCAAGCCGATTCCTGCGCCACTATCTCACCGCCGCCAACAAACTCACGCGTCGCGCACGGCGTGAAGAGGCCGACGAGGGCGCTCGACCCTGGGCTTCCGGCCATCCGCTGCCTATCGCCCTGGGAGGATGCTCGGGCCAGATTCCGGCGTGAGTCGGCGGCTACGAGATCTGCCGCATCTGTGCGAGCACATCGTCGGCCGGAATCAGCTCCCCTCGCTCGACGGCACGATCGGCGTCTGCGATCGCCTCGTCAAGCTGAGCCAACTCGTCCGCTGAGAGTTCGACCTCGTCGTCATCGAGGCTGTCGATCAGATGTTCGTGCCCCAGCCCTTGAGGCGGCGGGCGTAGGTGCCATCGGCGAGGCCAGCTCGATCGGAACGCGCTTGATCGCGAGTCGGTTGCTCGCGATTGTCGCCGACGTCGGCGGCTCTCAGCGCGGGACGCAGCGATAGTACGTGGCGCCGCTGGACGGGAAGCTGACCGGGTCCGCGTATGTCCACTGGGCCGCATCGGCGGTGAAGTCGACGCGGTGGCTATAACTCGAGGTCAGGAAGTCCGCTGCGACCGCGTTGGTCGGCACCTTGGTGTAGTCGTCGTAGCGCAGCAGCGCGTAGTTGTGTCCCGGCTGCAGCGCACTGACCGTGACCGACGCGGTCAGGGGCATCGCGGCCTCGCCGACCGAGATGTTGGGCTCGTGGTCGACCGGGACCTGGATCTGGACCGGGAGGGTCGCGCTGCGCGCGTCGGTGATGCCGGTGATCGAGAACCCGTAGTCGACGTCGCGCGGCACGCAGCCACCCTGGGTGCTGCTCATACTGCACGAGGCGCGCGTGCCGACCAGATCTCCGACGGGGCGCTCGATCTGGTCTCCGAAGTTGTCGCTGGAGATCAGCGTGTCCTTGGCGTCATAGCCGGACGCCGCGGTTGCGACGATACCCGTCGCTGGCACGATGTGGTCGTAGTCTGGATCATTGATGCCATCGGTCAGGTAGATCGTATAGACCACTGGAACGCGTTGCTCGAGCTGGCTCTTGATCCATGCGACGAAGCTCTCGAACTGAGGCCCGGGCGCGCTGGAATCCCAGGTCGTGTGAGCCAGGTACAGGGCGTTGAGGGCGGTCTCCTCGTTGACGCCGATCAACAGCTCGCCCTTGGCGACCTTGCGGACGACTTGCTGCGAGATCCAGGCGCCGTAGTACAGACCGATGGCCTGGATCGAGGTCTCCCCGCAATAGCCGCCGTCGTTCTCCCACTGCTGCCGAGGCGGAATATCAAGCTGCGGGGAGTTGCCAGATCCGGAATCCGAGCCGGAGCCGGCCGATCCGCCGGACGAGCCACTCCCATCGCCACCGCTGTCTCCACCGCCGGCGACAGGATCTTCACCGAAGCTGCACCCAGACAACAGGATTGCCAGCACCAAGATTCGGAGCATGTCTTCTCACGTGATGCACGACCTCGGCCAGCGCACTTTTGATGGAAGTTGACGTGTTTGGTCAGCCAAGTCGCCGACGAGATCGCCCGGATTGTCATCCCAGGTAGACGACGCTGGGACGTCGACGCTCCGGATCTACGACGCGGTCGCGCCTGGGACGCGCTCGGATTCACGCACCGAGCTCGATCGTCAACTGGAAGTGGTCGCGCATCGGCACAACTCGACCGGAGGATCAGCCGCAACGCCTCGCTGAACATGTCGGCGCTGCCGGAGCCGACCGCCGGAGCAAGCGTCGGCTCGGGCAGGCCTGCGCCGTTGTGACGTGAGTCGCGCCGAAGTCGCGCCACCAGAACCACTGGGCGCGTCCAGCCGAGCGGTCCTCGTCGGATCCGCCGCGACTAGCGCATCGCGCAACGCGCTGGCGAAGCCGCGGAGCCGGGCGTTCGGGCTCACTCACTTTGACATCGCCCGACCGCGTCAACCACGTCAGACCGCGTCAACCACGTCAGACCGCGTCATTGCGATTGTGGACTTTGGTGGATGAAATCTATATTTCCTCAACGCCCCGCGTTGGATTCCACTCCCGCTCGAAATGGCGTTCATGTGTTCTGTGAGTCCGACTGGCTTGATGCCCGCGCCGAGTTATGAGACCGTTTTGTCACAGGCCTCGAGGGGCAATCGCCGGCGCGATTCCTCGTTTTGAGGGTTGAACGCGAACCCGACACTCGGAGTGCAGCATGAAGAAGACCGTGACTTCGAATCAGAAGCTCAAGCTCCGCAAGACCACCGTGAAGATCCTCAGTGACCTCCAGATTGATGCTGTTCATGGTGGCAACCTCACGCAGAGCTACAACTCCTGTGGAGATAGCGCCTGTCCGCTCGGCGAGAAGTGCCGGCTCTGACTCGACCGCGGATGACGCGGGCGGCCGTACGTTCGCGTCCCGGCCCGCCGCCGAGATTGCCAATTCCTGATCCGAGCTGATCGGACGCCGCATGCCGCTGCTCACGGGACGATTGGCGCGCGAGGCGCGCACCGCCCTCGCGGAGATCTCCGAACGATATCTCCGCTTGCGGCCGTCGCGCGTGCCCGATCCCTCGCTGTCCCGCGGCCACGCGGTGCTCGCGCTGGTCCACGCGACCCTCGAGCGCGTCGTTCCCGATGCCGGGCACGCCGCCCACGCCGAGCGCGCGCTGGGCCGCGCCCTCACGCAGCTCGCGCGTGCGCCGGCGCGACCCGCGCTCTACGCCGGCGTCGCGGGCATCGGCTGGGTGGTGACCCAGCTCGTGGACGTCGGTGACGATGGCGACGATGATCTCGGCGCGCCGTTCGATCGGGCGATCGAGCAGATCCTCGCGCCGCCTCGCTGGGACAAGTCGTTCGATCTCATCGAAGGGCTCGTTGGCCTCGGCGTGTACGCGCTCGCGCGGCTGCCGCGTCCGCGGGCCAAGCTCCTGCTCGCACGGGTGACCGAGCACCTCGCCGTGCGGGCCGAGCGCCGCGGCCCCGGCGTCGCGTGGCGGTCGGATCCGCGGTGGGCTCCCGCCGGCATGCGCGAGCGGCCGCACCTCGCGTGGAACCTCGGCGTCGCGCACGGCGTGCCCGGCGTGATCGCGCTGCTCGGGCACGTCGCCGGCGCCGAGCTGGATGCGCGCGTGACCTACACCGCACGCACGCTCGCTCGAGACGCCGTGGCGTGGCTCCTCGCGCAGGAGCTGCCGGGCGGCTTCGCGGTGGGGCTCGGGCGCGGCGTCGCGGCGGAGCCCGCCCGGCTGGCGTGGTGCTACGGCGATCCGGGCGTCGCCGGCGCGTTGCTCGCGGCGGCGCGCTCGGCGGGCGAGCCCGCGTGGGAGGAGGCCGCGCTGCGCATCGCCCTGCGCGCGGCCGCTCGCCCCGCGCATGACAGCGGCGCGCGGGACGCGTGCCTGTGCCACGGGGCGGCCGGCCTCGCGCACATCTTCCACCGGCTCTACCGCGCCACCGGCGAGCCGCGCCTCGCGACCGCGGCGCGCGCCTGGTTCGCGCACACGCTCGCCCTGCGAACGCCCGGACGCGGCTTCGGAGGCTTTCGCGCGTATGGCCCCGATCGCACCGGCAAGTCCCGCTGGTACGCGGACCCCGGCTTGTTGACCGGGACCGCAGGGATCGCCCTCGCGCTCGCGGCTGCTACGACCGACGATGATCCGGCGTGGGACCGCGCGCTGCTGCTGTCTTAGTGAACGACAGCGTGGCGTTCGAACGTCACTACGCGCAGATCGGCCAGACGCGGCCGAGATGCTCGAGTCCGCGTGGACACCGTTCGAGATCGCCGCGCACTGAAGCTACGGCGAGCGCTCGCTCGGCTGCGACTCGGCAGCTCCAGATCGAGGCGGCTACCTCGGCTTCGAGTTGCCGAACGAATCAAGCGCAAGCAGCCGCAATACCTGCGCCGATTCCGCCAACGACGGCGCCGATAATCGCGCCCCCTACACCGCCGATCGCGCCTCCAACAACAGCGCCACCCAACACCCCTCCGAGGATGGCAGCATCAACCGTATTGCTCTTCGCAGCCGCATTGCTCTTCGCAGCTGTGTCGATCTGCGCTTGCGGGTGAGGTGCAAGTGAATCGAGTGCCACGCCAACGATGGCACGTGCAACGTCACTTGCGTCGACCATGCTTTCCTGGACAGATCGCACGTGCTCGAAGACCTGTTGACGGTTTGGCGTGTGATCTCGCGCAGCCGTTAGAATCGCGCTGCACATGCTGTCCAACGGAGCCACATCGTGCGCAGCGATCAACTGGCCCTCATACAGACGACGAATGCCCAGCTTGGCCGCCTCCACCCTGTCACCCTTGCTTGCGTCAAGCATCCGCTGATATTCCACAGCGAATTTCGCGTACAACGCGCCCGGCGCCGCTCCCAACGTTCGCTTCGTGATCTCAATCGTCATTGTCGACTCGTTCATACGATTCGATTCCTCCGTTTTCTTTGGCCTGGAGTGATCCGACTCATCGCGGTCGGCGTACCGGGAAGACGCCATGCCGTGATAGTTATTTTCGTCGACGTACAGGTAGCGATCGTTGCCGCTTGCTGCCATTCGCCTGGCCGCGCTGCTACCGATGTCGTCCGGCGGATCGCTACGGGTGGTCTGTCTACTGCCGGTGTCGACCGGCGCGGGCCTGCTCGCGATCCTCGATCGGTTGATCGCCCACGTGCCCCGCGATGGGCGAGCCGGTCCCGGCCCGCTCGCTCTGGATCTCGTCGGCCGCGGGAGCGGCGGCGCGGCCGCCGAGCGAATTGCCCGCAGCGCTACCTCGACTTCGGGGGACGGATCGGCGACGCTCACGGTCGTTGTCTGGACGCTTCGAGCTTGCCAACGGCTGGGCCTCGTGGCGCTGGGTATGGTTGCGCGGCGCCGGGTTCCCGGCCGGGTTCGTGCGCGCGCTCGGCTCGTCGGAGCTGGTGGCGGCGATGGACGCGTGGCTGGCCGCGGAGGCGGCGGCGGACCACGCCCGGGCCGCGGCGTCGCACGCGTGCAACGAGGCGTGGGCGATGGCGGCTCACGAGGAGGCGCTGCGGCACGCGCGCAACCGGCTGCGCAAGGGGCGCGCGCCGAGCGAGCCGGTCGGGGTCGCCGCGGTCGACGGCCCGGTCGAGCAGTTCCGCCAGGCGCTCGCCGCGCGGGATCAGCACCAGCAGGCGGTCCAGCACCAGCTCGCGCGCGAGCAGGCCCGCACGCTCGAGCTCGTCGAGCGGCTCGCCGCGCAGCCGCGGTTTCGCGAGGCGGTGTGCTGGCAGAACCCCGACGTGCTGCACCACTGCCTCGACAAGCTGAGCCACGGCGGCGCCAGCGAGCGCCACCGGCGGGTCCGCACCGCGATCAAGTACATCCAGCGCTACTCGGTCAAGAACGACACCATCGGGTTCTTCGGGCCCGTGGCCTGGGGCCAGATCGCCCCGGCCGGCGCGGGGGTGGTGGTCGATCCAGGGCGCGAGCTGGTCGAGTATCGCCGGGTCTACTTCGAGCGCTGGCCGATCGAGATCCTCGCCGAGCAGGCCGCGCACGATCCCGCGGCGCGCGACGTGCTGCGCCCGCGCCGCAAGCTGTTCTCGTGGGTCGCCGACGACGCACTGGTCCTGCCGTCGGCGACGCCGCGCCCGGTGACCGCGCTCGAGGGCTACCTGTTGCGCCACGCCGATGGCGGGCTCAACGTCGGCCAGCTCACCGACCAGGCGGTGGCCTCGCCCGAGGCGGGGTTCCCCGATCGCGCCGCGGTCGGCGCGGCGATCGCGGCGCTGACCGCCGAGCGAGTGCTCGAGCTGAGCCTGCACCTGCCGGCCGAGGTGCTCGAGGTCGAGACGTGGCTACGCGCCGCGCTCAGCGAGATCGCCGACCCCGAGGCCCGCGCCCGGCTGCTCGCGCCGCTCGATCGGCTGGAGGCCCGGCGCGATCAGCTCGCGCGCGCGGCCGGCGATCCGGCGGCGCTCGACCACGCGATCGGCGAGCTCGAGCGCGAGTTCTCGGCGATCACCCAGGGGCTGTCCGCCAAGCGCGGCCACGGCCGGATGTACGCGGGCCGGCAGCTGTTCTTCGAGGATTGCCGGCGCGCGGTCCGGTTCGAGGTCGGCGGCGAGCTGCTGCGCGCGCTGACCCCGCCGCTGGCCCTGCTGTTCGACAGCGCGCGCTGGTTCACCTGGGAGATCGCGCAGGGCTACCGGCGCGAGTTCGCGGCGCTGTACCGCCAGCTCGTCGAGCGGTCCGGCCACGCCCAGGTCCCGCTCGGCGCGCTGCTGGCCGGGGCGCGCGACCTGTTCACCGGCAAGGGCCAGGTCGCCTCGCCGGTCCTGATCCGCGCCCAGCAGGCGCTCCAGCAGCGCTGGCTGGAGGTGCTCGACCTGCCGCCCGACGCGCTCGATCAGCGATCGATCGAGCTGTCGAGCGAGGCGTGCGCGGCGCGGGCGCGCCAGCGGTTCGCCGCACCGGGCCCGGGCTGGCCGCGGGCCCGCCACCACTCGCCCGACATCATGATCGCGGCGCGGTCCGCCGAGCACGCCGCGCGCGGCGACAGCCTGTGCGTGCTGGGCGAGCTCCACGTCGCGACCAATACCCTGCTGATGGCGCACGCGGTCGCGATGCACCCCGAGCGCGCGGTGCTGGTCGACGACTGGGTGGTCGACATGGCGGACGCGATGGTGTCGCCGGTCCAGGCCTCGGCCGATCGCGCCAGCTTCGTGACCCCGTCGCCGCGCGACACCCACGTCGAGCTCGGCCACGCGGCGTCGTGGCGGGCCCGCGAGCGGGTGCTCAACGGCGGCGATCTGTACTGCGAGCAGGTCGGCGACCACCTGATGATCCGCAGCCGGCGCGGCGGGGTCGAGCTCGACCTGATCGCGTTCATGGACCACTACCTGAGCGCCGCGGCGGCGTCGCACTACCGGCTGCTACCGCGCCGCCACCACTGGCCGCGGATCACGCTCGACCGGCTCGTGGTGTCGCGCGAGCGCTGGCACCAGACCAAGCGCGAGTTCTGGGAGCTGGTCGCGTCGGAGGTGACGCCGTACGAGACGGTGTACCGCTGGGCGCAGAAGCTGGGCCTGCCGCGGTTCGTGTTCGCGACCGTGGTGCCCGAGGCCAAGCCGATCTACGTCGACTTCGGCAGCCCGGTGCAGGTCGAGATCTTCCTGGGCTACCTGCGCCACGCCGACGAGCTCGGGCTGTCCGAGATGCTGCCCGGCCACGACGAGCTGTGGCTGACCGATCGCGACGGCGAGCGCTACACCTGCGAGCTGCGGCTGGCCGCGACCGACCCGGTGGCGTGGTCGCCGGCGCCGGTCGGCTGACCGCGTGCGATCGAGCCCTGCCAACCACCCGTGATATGGTCGCGGCCGATGCCCGCGCCGATGGAGGTCGCGCTCGCGCCCGAGGTTGTCGTCGCGGCCCGCACCGACGTCACGGTCGAGCCGCAGGGCGACAAGTTCGTCATCCACGATCCGCGCAAGAGCAGCTTCGTCCAGCTCGGCATGGCCGAGTACCTGGTGTTCCGCTGCTTCGATGGCCGATCGACGGTCCAGAACATCGTCGACCGGCTGAGCCGCGAGCGCGGCGTGATCGCGTCGGCCGCCCAGGTCGCGCGGCTGCGCGATCGGCTGCGCGACAAGCAGCTGGTGCTCGCCCCCGGCGAGGTCGTGAAGTCCGAGGACGCCAAGATCGTCGACGGCTCGGGGCTGCTGTCCCGGATCGTGATGATCGATCTGCCGCTGACCTGGAACCCCGATGTGTTCCTGACCCGCGCGTACCACCGGATCAAGTACGTGGTGTTCCGGCCGGCGTTCTTCGTCGCCCTGTTCGTGCTGCTCGCGATCGCGTCCATGGTCTGGATCCAGTCGATCGACCAGATCCGGCTCCAGGCCGAGCGGCTCGACGCCAAGCGGTCGTTCGTCCTGTACTACGCGTGCTTCTCGGCCACGTTCTTCGTGCCCGAGTGCGCGCACGGCGTGGTGTGCAAGGGGTTCGGCGGCAAGGTCCCCAAGATCGGGACGTTCCTCTACTTCTTCCTCGCGGTGTTCTACACAGACGTCAGCGCGTCGTGGATGTTCCCGTCGAAGTTTCGCCGGCTGATGGTGCTGTTCGCGGGCGCGATCTCGAACCTCGCGGTGTGCGGGATCTCGACCCTGTTGTGGCGGATCACGATCCAGGGCTCGCCGTTCAACCAGGTGTGCTTCGCGCTGATGACGATCAACGCGCTCGCCGCGTCGTTCACCCTGTTCCCGCTGCTGCGCGGCGACGGCTACTACATCCTCAGCACCGCGGTCGATGTCCCGAACCTGCGGCAGAACGCGCATCGCTACCTCGGCGCGCTGCTGCGCCGGACGTTCCTCGATCGCAAGGCCGAGCTGCCGCGCGCCACCGATCGCGAGGCGCTGATCTACCTGTGCTACGCGCCGATCCAGATCGGGTTCTTCATCGGGTTCTTCAGCTACGTCGTGGTGCGGACCGGCGTGTGGCTGGTCGACGAGCTCCACGTCCTCGGGTTCTGGATCATCGTGCTCGCGCTGGTCGATCGCCTGGGCCGACCGGTGCTGCGGATCGTGCCCGGCGCGCTCGGGCTCGCGGCCGCTGCGCTGCGGCTCGGGCTGTCCGACGGGGTCCGTCCGCTCGTCGCGCTGCTCACCCGGCCGGCGGGCGAGGCCGCGCGCTGGGTCGCGCGGCGGTGGAAGGTCTGGATCGTGCTCGCGGCGCCGGTCGCGGTGCTCGCCGCCGTGCCGTATCCGCTCCACATCAGCGCGCCGTTCGACGTGATCAGCGCGGCGCCGATCACCGTGCGGGCGCGGACCGGCGGTGTGGTCCGCCAGCTGGTGCCCTCGGGAGCCTGGGTCAAGGCGGGGGACGTCGTGGCGTGGCTGGCCGACGACGACCTCCAGCGGCAGCGCGAGGTCGCCGCCGCCGAGCTCGCGGAGGTGCGGGCCCGGCTCGCCGCGGTCGACGCCGGTTACCGGCGCGAGGACCGCGCGCGCGCCCAGGCCGCGCTGGGGGCCGCCCGCGCGGCGACCGCGGCCGCCGCGCTCGAGCTGCGCCGGGTCCGCAACCTGTTCGGCGCGGCGATCGCGAGCCAGCGCGAGCTCGACGCCGCGTCCGGGGACTACCGCGCGGCGCTCGCGCGCGAGGGCCAGGCCGAGGCCGCGCTCGGCCAGCTCACCGCGGGCTACCGCCCGGCGCAGCGGGACGGCGCGGCCGCGGCGGTCGACCGGGCCGAGCAGGCGCTGGCGCTGGTCGACCAGCGGCTGGCGTGGACCCAGGTCCGGGCGGTGGTCGATGGCCGGGTCGTCACCCCGGACCCCGAGCTGCTGCACCGGATCGGGACCAGCGTCGCGGCGGGCGATGGCGTGGTCGAGGTCGTGGCGCCCGACGCGCTGGCCGCGCGGCTGGTCATGCCCGAGCGGTTCCTGTCCGACGTCGCGATCGGCATGCCGGTCACGCTGCGGTTCTTCAAGGATCCGGACGTCGCGTACCGGGTGCGGATCGACGCGATCGAGGCCGCGGTCACGATCCGGCCCGGCCACCCGGGCGCGCTCGGCATGCTGAGCCGGCTGGCCACGATCGGCGCGCCGCCGCCGCTCGGGGCGGCCGGGATCGCGAAGGAGATCATGATTGCCTGGCGCCGCGTCACCCGCTTCCTGGCGGACCGGCTCGACAGCCTCCGCGAGCCCGGGTGGCCGCGTCGGATCGCCATCGTCGTCGTGGTCGTCCTGGTGTTGCTGATCCCGTATCCGCTGTCGATCACCGGCGACTTCGAGGTGATCTCGATGAAGCCGATGGTGGTGCGCAACCAGGTCGAGGGCCCGCTCACCGAGATCCTGGTCAAGATGGGCGACCACGTCGAGGCCGGGCAGGTCGTCGCCCGGCTGCTCGACGTCGAGCTGAAGCTCGAGCGCGCCCGGGTCCTCGCCCAGCTGCGCGAGGTCGAGGCCTCGCTGCGGCTGGCCCGCGAGGGCTATCGCAAGGAGGAGATCCAGATCGCGCGGCTGCGCGTCGAGGGCCTCGCGGCCGACGTCGCGCTCCGGGCCGCCAACCTCGGTCGCGGGCGCGCGGGACCGCGAGCGGTGCGCCCTGCGCCAGCTGATCCGCGATGACCGGGTCCGCGACGCCGCGGCGCGCACCAGCCGCTCGCTCGCCGATGGGTTCGCGCGCTGGCTGGCCGACGGCGCGCCGGTCGAGGCCGGGCCGGCGAGCCAGATCGAGCGTCGCGCGCTGTTGTTCCTGCAGCGGCTGACCGCCAAGCCGGCCATGCTGGCCGACGCGGGGCCGTGCCTGTGGGGCTCGCTCGATCGCGCGCAGCCCGCCGCGGTGAACCTCGAGGTCGGCGCCGCGCTGGTCGCCGACCGCCGGGTCGCGTTCGAGCACTGGGCGATCCTGGCGATCGCGCGCCGGATCCAGGCCGATCCCGAGGTCGCCCCGCACTGCGTCGTGCGGCTCAACCCGGGCTGCCTGCTCGACGGCAGCACCTTGTACTACCCGATCGGCCACCGGCTGCGGCTCGAGCCGCGCGAGGCCCAGGTCGTGAAGTGGTGTACCGAGGGCAAGACGCTCGCCGAGCTCCGCCAGGTGATCGCGGCGCGGCCCGCGGACGAGCGCGGCGAGCTCGGCCAGCTCCTCGCCAACCACCTCAAGAGCGGGGTCGCGACCCACGAGATCCCGGTGCCCACCGCACCCGATCCGGACCAGGCGCTGCGCGGGTTCGTCGCCGCGCTGCCCGACGCGTGCGCCGGCGTGCCGCGGTGGCTCGCGGCGCTCGATCAGCTGATCGCGTTGCGCGACGAGCTCGCGCGCGGGCTCGTCGGCGAGCGGCGCCGGGCCGTCGAGGCGCGGCTCGACGCGGCGTTCCGCGAGCTGGCCGGGCTGCCGCCGACCCGCAACCCCGGCCAGCACTACGGCGCGCGGTTCGTGACCTACGAGGACAGCCGCCGCGACGTCGCGCTCACGCTCGGCGCGCCGGTCGCGCGCGACCTCGCCGCGCTGGAGCCCGCGCTCGAGCTGGCGTCGTGGGTCGCGCGCGCGTGCGCCGATCGCTACGAGCAGAAGCTGATCCCGATCCACGCCCGGCTGGCCCGCAACCTCAACAGCGTGGACTTCATCACGTTCATCCGCGAGACCCAGTGGATCACCGACACCCCCGAGGTCGCGATCGGGCTCCGGCGCGAGCTGCGCGACGCCTGGCAGGCCGAGCTCGGTGATCGGCTGGTCGACGATCGTCCGCTCGCGCTCGTGCCCGACGACTTCCGCGGCGTGCTCGCGCGGCTCGAGCCGCACGCCGGCGATGGCCCGTGGCTGCCCGCCGCCGATTGCCACGCGCTGAGCGTCGATGGCGCCGCCGCGTCGGTCGAGGCGTGGAACGCCGGGCACTACGCCCTGGTGCTCGACAAGCTCTACAAGGGCGTGCCGATGTGGATCCACCCGGCCACGTTGCCGTTCTGTCCCGATCGCGCCGAGGCGCTCGCGGCGTTCGAGGCGTGGGCGCGCGAGCCGATCCTCCAGCTGGTCGACTCGGCGGCCGCCTACCACCGCTCGAACTTCAATCTCCCGGTCGTCGGGAACCTGTGGGAGGTCACGGTCCCGAACACCGCGTCGCGGTCGCCGCGCGAGCGCGTCGTGCCGTGCAGCGAGCTCGAGGTCATCCAGGACCGCGGCCGGCTGTACATCTGCTCACACGACCGGCGGATCCGCTCCGGGTTCTTCGCGGTGCGCTGGGCGTTCCTCCAGCACAAGCTCCTCGAGATTCCGGTTCATCCCGAGAATCCTGATCTCGATCATGCATTCAGGGTTACGATGGGGCGGTGGGTGCTCGCCCGCGAACACTGGCGGTTCGACACCGCGGCGCTCGCCAGGCGCTGGGATCGGGCCAACCCGATGCCGGCGATCGCGGCCTGGCAGGCAGAGCACGGGATTCCGGATCGGGTGTTCGTCAAGCTGCCCGGCGAGCCGAGCTCGATCGCGCTCGATCTGCGCAGCGTGTTGTACGGCGATCTGCTGCGCGCGCTGGTCGCCAGCCACGATGAGCTCCGGGTGACCGAGCGGTGGCCGGGGCCCGACCACGACTGGCTCGTCGACGGGGCGGGGGCGGGCTACGGCGCGGAGTTGCGGTTTTCCATGCTGCGTCGCGGTGACGCGGCTACCAACAAGGACTAGCGATCGATGGCTCCCACACCACAGCACCAAGGTCTCCCGGGCCTGCATGTCGACTACCTCGAGTGGAAGGCCGAGATGTTGCCCGGCGTCGGCGTCGAGTTGATCGAGCTGGTCGACGGCGCCGTCAACCTGTCCGAGCTCTACATCAAGCCCGGCACCGTCCTCGACCTCGACGAGATCGAGTTCCTCGAGAGCAAGATCGCGCTATGACCGAGCCCGACGTCGTCCGGATCCGCCGCGACTTCGCGTTCACCGACGAGCGGTACAACGACAAGCCGGTGGTCTATCTCGACAGCGCCGCCACCGCGCAGAAGCCGCGCCAGGTGACCGCCGCGATGGACGAGTACCACGAGAAGTACGCGGCCAACGTCCACCGCGGGGTCTACCGGATCGCGGAGCGCGCCACCCACGAGATGGAGCTGGCGCGCGACAAGGTCAAGCAGCTGCTCAACGCGCGCAGCACCAAGGAGATCATCTTCACCAGCGGCACGACCGCCGGGGTCAACCTGGTGTCGTACGCGTGGGGGCTCAAGGGCACGCTGCACGCCGGTGACGAGATCGTGGTCTCGGTGATGGAGCACCACTCGAACATGGTGCCGTGGTTCTTCCTGCGCCAGAAGCTCGGGGTCGAGATCAAGTTCGTCGGGGTCCGGCCCGACGGCACGCTCGATCTCGAGCAGCTCGATCAGCTGCTCGGCCCGCGCACCCGGCTGGTCGCGATCACCCACTGCTCGAACGTGCTCGGGACGATCAACCCGGTCAAGGAGATCGCGCGGCGGGCGCACGCGGTCGGCGCGCTGTGCCTGGTCGACGGCGCGCAGTCCGCGCCGCACATGGCGGTCGACGTCCAGGATCTCGGCTGTGACTTCTTCGTGTTCTCGGGCCACAAGCTGCCGGGCCCGACCGGGATCGGGGTGCTGTACGGCCGCGAGGAGGTGCTCGACGCCATGGAGCCGTTCATGGGCGGCGGCGAGATGATCCGCGAGGTCAAGCAGAGCGGCGCGCGGTGGAACGATCTGCCGTGGAAGTTCGAGGCCGGGACGCCGAACATCGCCGGCGCGATCGGGCTGGGCGCCGCGGTCGACTATCTGCGCGGCCTGGACCTCGCGGCGGTGCGCGCCCACGAGGTCGCGATCACCACGTACGCGCTCGACCAGCTGGCGCGGGTCCCCCACATCACGATCTACGGGCCGCTCGACGTCGCGCAGCGCGGCGGCGTGGTGTCGTTCACGCTCGGTCGTGCGCACCCGCACGACATCGCGTCGATCCTGGACGAGGAAGAGGGTGTGTGTGTCCGCGCGGGGCACCACTGCTGTCACCCGCTGATGGACTGGCTCGGGATCGCGGCCACCGCGCGGGCGAGCTTCTATGTCTATACCCTCCGCGAGGAGGTCGATCGCCTGGTATCCGGCCTGCAAACCGTTAACGGGATGTTCAATCGATGAGCACCATGAAGATGTACAAGGAAGCGGTTCTGGATCACTACCGGAACCCCCGGAACTACGGGGAACTGCCCAACCCCGACGTGTTCGTGCGCGAGGACAACCCGCTGTGCGGCGACGAGGTCGCGCTATCGATGAGCTTCGACGTCGACCGCCAGCTCGACGCCGTGCGGTTCACCGGTCGGGGCTGTGCGCTCGCGATGGCCACCGCGTCGATGCTCACCGTCAAGGTCCAGGGCAAGCCGATGCAGGAGCTGCGGACGATCGACGAGGCGCAGCTGCTCGAGATGCTCGGCATCGAGGTGCTGCCGATGCGCCTGAAGTGCGTGCGGCTGTCGCTCGACGTGCTGCGCCGGGCGCTGGCGATGTACGAGACCGGCGCTGGCAAGCCGGCGGCCGTCGCGGCCCACGCCGCGCGCGCGGTCCGTCGCGAGCACAGCTTGTTCGATCACATCGGCAACACGCCGCTGCTCCGGCTCAACGCGGCGGCCTGGGGGCTCCCGCCGGGGGTCCAGCTGTACGCCAAGCACGAGGCGATGAACCCCGGCGGGACGATCAAGGCCCGGTCCGTGCTGGGGATGATCCGCAACGGCATCAAGGCGAACCAGGCACCGCTGCTGCCCGGGATGACGATCATGGACGTGATGAGCGGGTCGAGTGGGATCGCGCTGGCGATGATCGGCGCCCAGATGGGGTTCGGGGTCAAGCTGATCTGTCCGGCGACGATCACCGAGGACGCCAAGCGGGTGCTGCGCGCGTATGGCGCGCAGCTCCATGTCCTGCTCGACCCCAAGATCACCGCGGCGGCGGCGGCCGGCATCGCCCGCGAGAGCTACCGCAAGGATCCGGGCCGGATGTACTACCTCGACATGTTCCACAACCCGGCGGCGTGGAACGCGCACTACGCGACCACCGGCGCGGAGATCGTCGCCCAGTGCGGCGAGCCGATCACGCACTTCGTGGCCGGCATCGGCACGGGCGCCACGATCACCGGGGTCGCGCGCCGGCTCAAGGAGCACGACAAGGCGATTCAGGTGTTCGGCGTGGTCCCGGGCTCGGCCACCGAGCACATCGACGGCCTGCGGCACCCGAGCGCCGGCGAGGCGTCGTTCCAGGACGGCACGATCGAGGTCAGCGCCAAGGAGAGCGAGGATCGCGCGCGCCAGCTCGCCAAGCAGGAGGGCATCCTGGTCGGCACCTCATCGGGCGCGGCGCTGGCGGCGAGCCTGCGGCTCGCGCACAAGCTCCAGCGGGGCACGATCGTGACCGTGTTCCCCGACGACGGCCAGCGCTACCTCGGCGACCCGCACTGGGTCAACGACTTCTGATCGCGGCGCCGGGGCGGTCCGGATCGCTCTCGAAGCTTCGGATCGCGCGCGGACCACGAAGCTCGGCGATCGAGTCGAGCCGCGTGGCAGACTAGGCGAGATGCGCAGGCTGGTCGCCGTTGCCTGGATCGCCGGCTGTGCCGGCGGTGTCACGCCTGCGCCCCCGGCGCGTCCGCTCCCCGTGCCGGCGCCGGTGCCCGACGCCGATCGCGTGCCGTTCTCGCCGGACGCGCGGGTCGCCGAGCTCGCGGTCCTGCGCGATGCGCTGCGCGATGACTACGCCCACCTCGAGACCAAGCGGGCGCAGTGGGGCGTCGACCTCGACGCGCTGTTCGCGCGCTACGCGCCGCGGATCCGCGGCGCCGGGACGTGGGTGGCGTACGAGGCGGTGATGGTGGCGTTCGTCGCCGAGTTGCACGACGGCCACGTGCAGTGGCGGCGCAAGCGCGGGGCGGGCGAGACCCGCCGGCGGATCGCGCGCCTGCCGCTCGACACGCGGTTCGTCGGCGAGCAGCTGATCGTGACCGACGTGTGGTCGGGCGCCGAGCGTGCCGGGCTGCAGCGTGGCGACCGCATCGTCGCGCTCGACGGCACGTCGATCGAGGAGCGGCTCGGCGAGCTGGAGCGGCTCCGCAGCTGGGCGCGCCTCGACGCGGCCCGCCACGACTTCGCCGAAGAGTGGGTGGTGTCGCGAGTCGCGACCCAGGGTGAGGTCATGGCCCGCCGGTTGACGCGCGAGCGCACCGACGGCACGTACGAGACGCTCGCCGTGGTGCCCGACACCACGCCGCGACCGGGGGCCCGGCCGCCGCGGATCGAGCTCACCTGGCGCGGTCGCGCCGCCGTGCTCGCCGTCCACGATCTCACCGGCCACCTCCGGGACACCCAGCAGCTCGCAACCGACGCCGCGGCCGCCGCGTTCGCGAGCCCGCACGGCCTCGTCATCGATCTGCGCGACGACGAGGGCGGCTTCGAGGACGCCGCGCTGGCGATCGCGTCGCGGTTCACCGACCGCCCCGTGATCGGCGGCTCGACGCGCGTCAAGCTGTCGGCGGCCGCGCGCGCGCAGCAACCGGCGTGGCGCGAGCTGCCGGAGGATCCTGCGAAGCCGGGCTGGTCCACCGTGCAACCGCTCCAGGCCCCGGCCGGCGCGCCGCGCGCCTACCCGGCGCCGATCGCGGTCGTGATCGACACCGGCTGCCGCAGCTCCTGCGAGTCGCTCGCGCTGCTGCTGCGCGCGATCGGCGCGCGGCTCTACGGCGAGCGCACCGGCGGCGCGGGCGGCGCGCCGATCACGATCGAGCTCCCGAGCAGCAAGGCCCACGTCGGCATCCCGGCGCGCGCGTCGTTCGACACCGCAGGTACGCCGATCGAGGGCGTCGGCGTCGCGCCCGACGAGTCGGTCGCGCCGACCCGCGCCGAGCTCGCCGCCGGCCGCGACGTCGCGCTCGAGCGCGCGCTCGC
>DATBBB010000159.1:0-32313 GCA_036271215.1 Kofleriaceae bacterium
GCCGCGCTCGTACGCCTGTCCGAGGTGGTGCACGGCCTCGCTCAGCTCGCCATGAAGGACCGCCTGCTGCCCCCGCTCGACCGCCGACTCGGTGGCGAACCGGTCCGCCATCCGGCGCCCCTGCTCCGCACGCACGAGCAACCCTCCCATCGCAACCAGCGCGACGAGCGCTCCAATGCCCCACTTCGCGCGCCGAGCGCGCTGCAGGCTCAGCGTGATGAACGAGTCGTCCAGCTTGCTCAGCTTCGACGCCACGCGCACGCTCTGCACGCTCCGCTTGAGCTCCATCAACGTCGCGCCGCGAGCCAGCAGATCCCGCCGGCGGCCCCGCTCGTGCCAGCGCTGCGCCAGCGATCGGATCTGGGCGTTGGGATCCGACTTCAGCAGCGCCCGCAGCTCCGTCGCCAGCTCGAGCGCGCTGGCCTGGCGCTGGTCGGGATCCTCCGCGAGCGCGCGGTGGAGAACGCGCTCCAGATCCGCCTTCAAATGGATGTCCGGCAACCCATGGAGGTGCACCCGGAGATGGCCCTCGGTACCGTCGCCCTGGAGCGGTAGCCGCCCCGTAAGCGCCTCACAAAGCATGACCCCGAGCGAGTAGATGTCGGCCGCCGGTCCCACCTTCGCCGCATTGCGCCTCTGCTCCGGTGCCATGTATGCCCGAGACCCCAGGCCGACACCGCTCCGGGTGATCTTGCGCCGGTGCTCGGGCACGAACGTCGGAAGCTCCGAGTCGGTCGCCGTGCGGTAGTACAGCGGCGAGCGCGTGGCGCGAACCAGCTCCGTCGTCACCTTGTCTCCGGGATGCTCGACCGGCTCATCCTCCGCGATGTTCTCCACGCTGCCCTTGGCGATCCCGAAGTCGATCAGCTTCGGCACTGGAACAACCGGCGCGTCCAGGTCCGGCGCGTCCAGGTCCGGCGCGTCCAGCTCCTTGCTCTCGACCACCATCACGTTGGATGGCTTCAGATCGCGATGCACGATCCCGCATTGGTGTGCGGTGTCCACCGCCTTGAGCAGGGGCCAAAAGAACTCCACCGCCTCGGAAAGGGACATCGGCGCATGCGCACCCAACCACTTCGCGAACGTCACCCCGTTCACGAACTCCATCGCGATCCACATCACCTCGTCGTCGTCTTCGCCTTCAGGGGCGGCAACACCGAAATCGTACACCTGCGCCGCGTTGGGATGCCGGAGCTTCGATGCGAGCTGAGCCTCGCGCCTGAACCGCGCCACCGCCGTGTCGTCCTTCGACCGCCGCTCCTCGGTCATCACCTTGATGACCGCCGTGCACCTGAGCTCGAGATGTTCAGCGCGATACACTGCCCCGCAGCCACCGTTTCCGAGCTTCTCTCGGAGGACGTAGCCACCTAACACGCGTCCGGTGAGGCGTCCGGTGGGCTCTGCGATCTGCTCCTCGGCCATCTGCTCCCTCGGGGCCAAAGCCTAGACACCGAGCGAACGAGGTAGCCACCGAGGGTGCACTGATTCTTCTGTCGCACCTTGCTGCAGCCAGAATTGTGCCAACGAGATCAACTTGTTATCGCTGATTTCGTGGGCGTGCTCCTACCTTGGCTGCCTCGTGGCCACACCCGAAGCGAAGCCCGCGCTCTCGCCACCGCGCGGCGCGCGGCCCGTCATCAAGATCGACCGCGCCGACCGCCGCGGTGATGTTGCTGGCCCTCGCCGGTTACTATCGGCCCCCGAGCGCAGCTGCCTAAATTCCGGAGCAAACTCCAGAACTTGGCGCTAACCGATCAGCATTGGCGCTACGTCAGCGGCGCCAGGCGCAAGATCTTGCCGTGGACGTCGCCGCTGGCCGGATCGACCGCCGGGTCGATGAACAGCCGGGTCACCGCGGTGTCGCGCAGGCCGCCGAGCACCTCGTCGGAGATCAGCGCGCCGGCGTCGAGCCCGATCGCGAACAGCTGCTCGTCGGTGCCCATCGCCCGGGCGAACGTCTCGGCCGCCTCGCCGGTCGAGAACAGGAAGCCGTACGGCCGGCGGCACCACATGTCCTGACCGTTCGACGTCAGGTACCAGATCCGCGGCGGCAACAGCTCGACCAGCCCTTGCAGCGTCAGGTCGTCGGTCATCGCCATGCCGAGCTTTGTAGCGCAAAAACTGGTCCCGGCGTGCCCGGCCGCCGAGGATCGCCCGAGATGCCGCCGCTCGCCCTCCGTGACCTGCCGAAGACCGCCCGCAAGGTCACGCAGCAAGGCTCGACGTTCTACGTGATCGGTGACAGCCGCGCGCTGTTCCTGCGCGACGCCTACCACCTCTACCTGCGGTTGCCGTGGTCGGCCGCGCTCGGCGCGTTCGCGGCGGCGTTCTTCGCGATCAACCTGGGGTTCGCGGTCGCGTACTACGCCGCCGGCGGGATCGGCGGCAGCGATGGCTCGTTCTTCGATGCGCTGTCGTTCAGCGTCCAGACCTTCGGGACGATCGGCTACGGCAAGCTGTACCCCGACGGCACGCTGACCCAGTGGATCATGGTCGTCGAGTCGATCATCAGCATCATCGTCACCGCGCTGGCGACCGGCCTGATGTTCAGCAAGTTCGCGCGGCCGACCACACGGATCGCGTTCTCGCGCAGCGCCGTGATCACCCAGCACGAGGGCAACCGGACGTTGATCTTTCGCCTGGGCAACCGGCGGAGCAACATCATCGTCGAAGCAACGATCCATGTCGTGGCCGTGCTCACCACCGTGACCGCCGAGGGCAAGACGTTCTACAAGGCGGTCGACCTGCCGATGGTCCGCGATCGCCAGGTCGGAATGACCCGCGGCTGGACGGTGATGCACGTGATCACGCCGTCGAGCCCGCTGTACCAGGTCGACGCCGACAAGCTGCGCCAGCTCGAGTTCGAGCTGTACGTCGCGCTGACCGGGCTCGACAACGTGTCGATGCAGACGGTGCACGCGATCCACCAGTACACCGATGATCAGATCCGGATCGACCATCACCTCGAGGACACCCTGATGCCACTCGATAACGGCGGGTTCGTCATCGACCTGACCCGGTTCGACAGCGTGGTGCCCGACGACGCGCCGGATCGTACGACCGATGGTACGACCGATGGTACGACCGAAGCGTGATAGCGTGCCGCGCATGACTCGCACCGCGCTCGCGCTGGTCTCGATCGCCGCCCTCGCGGGATGCGGCGGCCAGCCCACCCCGCCGCCTGCCAAGCCAGCGCCGACCGCGACGGCGCCCGCTGATCCGTCGGTGTCGCCGGTCGTGTCATCCGACATCCTCGCCCGCGAGCCGATCGCCAATACCGCCCAGGTCAAGCACATCCTGATCGGCTGGGCCGAGCTCGCCGACGCGTTCGGCGGCCGGATCGATCCGCGCGCCGCCAAGCGCAGCAAGGCCGAGGCCGAGGCCATCGTCCGCGGGCTCGTGAAGCAGCTCAAGGACGGCGCCGACTTCGACACCGTGATGAAGACCAACTCCGAGGACACCGGCAGCGCGGCGACCGGCCACATGTTCACGGTCACCCCGGACGCCCAGCTCGTGATCGAGTTCCGCCAGCTGTCGCTGCGGCTCAACGTCGGCGAGATCGGCGTCGTCCAGAGCGACTACGGCTTCCACATCATCAAGCGATTCATCTAGCCGGCCGGGGTCCTGGATCGCGGCCGCGGCGGCGCCGCCGATATCCTGCACGGCGATCGTCGTTGGATGTAGCGGTCATGGCTGCAGGTTCGAGTTTCTGCGGCCGTGCTCGGCGAGCAGTTGCCCGCGATCCTGTTCTCGATACTCGATAAAGGGTGTCGTATTTGACCGCGCTGCGCCGCCGAATACGGCGGGACGCAAGCCACCATGAAGCAGCCAGCGCGCGGCAAGGTAGCCAAGAAGCACGTGATCTTGTTCCTGGCGGCCAACCCGCGGGACACCTCGCAGCTGGCGCTCGATCGCGAGGCGCGCGCGATCCAGCTCGAGCTGAAGCGCAGCGGCTACCGCGATCGGTTCGAGCTGGTGACCTGGTGGGCGGCCGAGCCGCTCGATCTGCTGCGCGCGCTGCGGGAGCGGCCACCCACGATCGTGCATTTCAGCGGGCACGGCGCACGGCCGGCGAACGTCGCAGGCAGTACTTCGGGCCGCGATATCGTTGTCGACTTCGAGCTCGGACCCGATGCGAGTGCACCGAGTGGCGTGATGTTCGCGCGTGCCGACGGTAGCGGCCAGGTGGTGACGCCGGCGGCGTTCGGGCAGACCCTCGCCGCAGCGGGCGTGCAGGTTCGGCTCGTCGTGTTGAACGCGTGCTTCACCGCGCCGATGGCGCAGGCACTCGCCGCGCACGTCGACTGCGTCGTCGGGATGACCGGCGCGATCCACGACGACGCCGCGCGGATCTTTTCGATCGGGTTCTACGGTGGGTTGGGCGAGCAGGCGTCGGTAGCGGCGGCGTTCGCGCACGGCAAGGCCGCGGTCAACCTGGAGGGCTTGCCGGACGTCGACCGGCCGCAGCTCGTGGTGCGGGACGGGTTCGACGTGGCAAAGCTCATCCTGGCCGCGGCGGAACCCTCGGTGCTCGTCGATCTGCCGTGCCCATATCCCGGCATGCGGCCGTTCAGCGCCGACGATACCGAGCGCTTCCACGGCCGCGACGGCGAGATCGCCGAGCTGATCGGCCGCCTGCGGGCCGGTGAGCGGGAGATCTTCGTGATCGGTCCGTCGGGCTCGGGCAAGTCCTCGCTGGTGACGGCCGGTGTGCTGCCGCGGTTGGCGCGTGGCGCGTCCGGGCTCGGGCGGTACGTGGTGCGCGAGCTGCGGCCCGGAGAGCAGCCGGCGATCCGGCTCGCGGAGGCCCTCGCGGTGCCGGCCGGCGCGGCGCTGGTGGTGCCCGACCAGGTGGCGACGCTGCTCGCGCACCATGCGGGGGATGCGCGGCTGCTGGTCGTCGTCGACCAACTCGAGGAGCTGTTCACGTTGGCCGGCGCCGCCGAGCGCGCAGCGTTTCTGGCGGCGCTGGGCGCGCTGGGCGCCGAGCGCAGATGTGCGGTGGTGTTCACGTTGCGCGCGGACTTCTTTGGCGCGCTGATGGAGAGCGATCTGTGGGCGGAGCGGCGCGGCAAGCTCTCGCGCATCGAGGTGAGCCCCTTGCGTGGCGAGGCGCTGCGCGAGGCCATCACGGCGCCGGCGCACGCCGTGGGCGTCACCGTCGATCCGGAGCTGACCGAGCGACTACTGGCGGATGCTGCGGCCGAGCCGGGCATCCTGCCGCTGCTGCAAGAGACGATGGTGCAACTGTGGGACGCACGCACGGACCAAACGCTCACGCTGGCGGACTACCAGGCGCTGGGGGATGGCGAGCGCAGCGGGTTGTCGGTTGCACTCGCGCGACGGGCCGATGCCACACTGCGGCGGTTCGATGAAGCGCAGACTGCCATCGCGCGGCGCATCTTGCTCCGGCTGATCAGCTTTGGAGAGGGCCGCTCGGACACGCGGCGTCAGCAGTCGCCGACGCAGCTGCGCTCCGCAGGCGACGACGCGGAGGCGTTTGCGTGGGTCCTGCAAGCGATGGTCGAGGATCGGCTGCTGACCGTCGACGACGACCTCGCGGGCAAGCCGCAGGTCGATCTGTCGCACGAAGCGCTCATCGCCGCGTGGCCCGATCTGCGGCGGTGGATCGACGAGCGGCGCACAGACGAACAGCGTCGCCGGCGGCTCGAGGCCCAGGTCGGCGAATGGATCGAGCGCGGGAGGGGCGCGGCGAGCCTACTCGATGCCGTGGCGCTGGCCGAGGCGGAGAAGTGGCGCGTCAGCGACGCGGCGCGCGAACTGGGGCCACCGGACGGGCTCGCCGACCTGGTGGCGGCGAGCCAGCGCGCGATCGATGAGAGTGAGCGTCAGCGGCGCCGCGAGCATGGACCAGACCGCGCGGGTGTGGGACGCGCGGACCGGCAAGCCGCTCACCGAGCCCCTCGCGCATCAAGGCCCTGTCCTGGCGGCGGCGTTCAGCCCCGACGGCGCGCGCGTCGTCACCGCGAGCAGGGACAAGACTGCGCGGCTGTGGGAACTACCTCTCGCCGCCGGCTCCTTGGATGACTGGAAGCACCGCGCGCGCTGCGGAGATTTCGTGCTCCAGGACGGCGTCCTGGTCGACAACGACACGCCCTGCCCGTAGCAGTTGCACCGGCGACGCGGCTCGTACGCCCAGTCCCGCGGCGCCTTGCGATGGAACCGCTTGTGCTCCGCGGGCACTGGCGCGGGATCGCGCTGCACGACAGCAGGAACTGGGAGGCCGGTTACCGGAGGGCCGCTTCTGCGACTCGATCTATCCGACGAGAATGCTCCTCGATCCATGCGCATTGCGTGCGATGTCGCACAATGCACCCTGCGGCCCCTCGTCGGTGCGGCTGGCTGGCCCCTTGGTTCCCTCAGCCCGTCGAGGTGGCAACGAATTGGCAAAACGGCCCGGCTGACGGGCTAACGAACTGACCTGACTGGGACGAAGCGATACCGTTCACCCACCGCGCGTCGCGGCGCGCGGTGATTGTGCCTTGGTTGTGCCTCAGTGCGGGCGGTTCTGCTCGCAGGCCAGCCAGATCGAGAGGTTCTTGCGCTCCTCCTCGGTCGGCTGCGGGCAGTCGCGGTTGAGCGAGCCGCCCGGCATCGTCGGGCACTGGCTGGGCGGCATCTCGGTGTTGGTCACGGTCAGGCCGCTGCCGGCGTACTCGTCGACGTGCTCCGGGGTCTCGAGCACGCCCATCAGCGTGTCGTAGTCGTGGTAGAGCGGCGCCCCGTTGCGCTGGGTGTGCTTGAGGTCGCTCGCGTGGCAGTCGGTGCAGTAGGTGGTCATGAACTGCATGCCGAAGCTGTCCCAGGTCAGGGACATCGGATCGGGATCGGGGCATGCCGCCATGGTCGGGGTCGGGGTCGCCGAGTTGGCACAGGCGGCGAGCACGAACAAGCTGAGCGCGATGAGACGCATCGAATACTCCTAAAACCGTAGCGCGGTCTCGACGACCCCGCGGATGGAAAACGGATCGCCGGCGAGCCCGAGCTGAAGCTCGGCGCCCGTCGACACCCTGGACGTGCCCCACGCCACACGCCCGCCCCCGACCACGCGGTTGATCCCCATGCCGATCGGAATGCCACCGAGCAGGTGACCTCCGACATGCACATGCGCGCCGAGCTCGACGTCGGCGCCGGCGTTCCACGCGACCTCCTGCAGGTTCATCGGATCGACCAGCGGCATCGGACCGTGATCGTGGTGCTCGCCGTCGAGCGAGATCAGCGCGCGGTTGTACCCGGCGCTCGCGGTGAGCGTGACCGGGTGCAGGCGCCACACGCCCCACGCCGAGGGCATCGCCATCGCGTGCCCCATGCCGAGGTTCTCGAGCTCCGAGCCGGTGGGCACCATGACATGCATGGCCACGCCGGTCTCGATCGCCGCGTTCGACCACACGGTGACATGAGCGGTGGCCATCGCGTCGCCGATCCCGTTCACCGCGAGGCCGTTCTCCTCGAGGTGGTACAGGCCGATCGTCGCGCTGGCGCCGAACCGGCCGCGCATCCAGCTGATCTGGGGCAGGACGCCCTGATAGCTGCCGATGTACGTCCCGTTGTCGAACTGGGCCGCTTCGATCGACACGCCGGCGGAGATCTCCGACGACGCCGGATCGCGGCTATCCGACATCATGAACGTATGGTCGTGCTCGGCCAATGCAGCAGCCGGCGCCAGCGAGATCAGCGATCCCACCACCACGGCGGTGCCGATCCGACGGGCCATACCGACCGTACGAGCGAGGTCTACATCTGGTTGATGTAATCCGTACATGCGGCACTGATATCGTCGGACGTGGCCGCCGACACATCGAGGTTGGCTTCCACGTGGGTCTCGCAGTCGTCCACGGTGGTGCCGCACGACGGATGGACCCCGGCGATCGGGTGGTCGAGGCAGCACGTGGTGATCGCGTGCGGGACGGTCAGCGCTTCCACGTTGTGGTGCTCGTCGAAGCAGTCCTGGAGGGTATCGAATGCCTCGGCGTCGTCGTCGCCATCATCGCCGCTGCTGCAGGCAGCGAGCACGAACGGGAGCGAGAGCACGGACGCGAGAACAAGGGACGTAATACGAACAGTACGCATGGAATAAGTCCTGGAAATCAAAGTGCCAATGTGCCGATGAATTCGCCGACGCCCACGCACGGCAAGCCACCGGCCCAGATCGGCCGGAGCCCGCACGCGCGGACGGCAACGCACGATGTCGCAGGCGCGGCTAGGACGGCGCGGCGGGGCGAATCGGCGGCGGGGCGGGGTGTGGCACAGGCAGCGCGGGCGCGGTCACCACGGCGACCACGGCCGGGACATCGACGATCGCGACGCGCGGCGGATCGAACGCCGGGAGCTGGGGCGCGATGATCTCGCGCTCGGTGTTATGGCAGGCGCGCATCATCGGCTGCGACGATGAATCCAGCTTGTGATCCGGACAGTGGCAGTTCGCCGGATCGGGACAGCAGCAGGTCTTGATCACCGTGATCGTGCGCAGCTGTGAGACCGGCACCGCGAGCGCGACGATGATCGCGATCCCGACGGTCGAGATCCACGCCACGGCGCGATGGAGCAGCACGCTGCAATTCGAGCACTGTCAGCACCGCCATGTCAACGTGCGTGTGATTCGATCCCCAGCGGTGATTCAGCGCACTTCATACTTCCACACGCGCCGCACTGCTCACGATGACGGCTCCAGCACGTGGCCACCGCGCACGATCGACCGCCGCAGCCGCCGTAACTTCACGTGATCGATGGTCACGATGAGGCTGGTGCCGACGCCGCCCAGGACGAACGCGATGAACGACACCTGGGTCCAGTGCAGGATCGCCAGCAACAGCGAGACCCACGCGATGAAGTCGCGGCGGATCGCGTATGGCGCGTAGGTCGCAGCGAACGCCAGCCAGCGCGGTAGCTCGTGGCGCGGCGCGATCGCCTTGGGCTGGGCCGGCCGCAGCCGCCGCGTGTTCGGCCGGCTGCCGGGCACGGCCTCGAAGCTGCCGGCGTAGTCCTGGCTGTTGGCCGAGCCGACGCCGACGATGATGTTGTAGTAGATGCAGTACATCGACCAGCCGTAGGTCAGAAGGCCGATCGCGATCCCGAGGATCCATGGATCAAAGTCCTGGCCGAACGCGCCCAAGATGCCCCGGCCGGACGCGCCAAAACCTTCCGGGCCGAACGCGAGGTGGCAATGCCAGCCGAGCGCCGCCATGTAGCCCATCGTCGACAGCTCGTCGATGATCGTGTCGAGCCACGCGCCGAGCCGCGACGACAGCAGCTTGACCCGCGCGATCTCGCCGTCGCAGCAGTCGAGGTACGACGCGGCGAGCGTGATCGCCGTACCGGCGATCGCGAAGTTCATGCTGGCGTGCGCGGTCAGCCAGCAGCCGATCGCGACCATCACCGCGACCGCGATCGACACCTGGTTGGGCGTGATCGGCGTCCACACCAGGAGCCGGGTCAGCGGAAACGACACCGGACGGTACAGGTAGCGCGTGATCGCGTTGTCCTGCGGCTTGATCAGGATCCGGTACAGCAGGCGGTGCGCGGCGCGGCGCTCGGCCGGCGTGGCGATCGCGTGACGGGCGATCTCGCCGTGCGGAACGCGCGCGGTGGCGGCCTGGGCGATCGCGGTGTCGCTGTCGCCGCGGGCCAGGGCCGCGATGACGTCGCGCGCGCCGCCCCCGGCCGCGAGCAGCGCGCCGGCGTACGCGCCATCGGGGCCGACCGCGATCGCGATGCCATCGCCGAGCGGCTCCGCGAGCAGCGGCGCGACCAGCGGCGGATGCACCAGCTGATCGGCGCGGATCGCCAGCACCGGGCAGGTCCGGCTGGCGCGCCAGCCGACGAGATCCGCCGCGCTCGCCACATCCGCCGCATCCGCCGCGTCCGCCGTGCTTGCCGCGCTCGCCGTGTTCGCCGAACTCGCCGTGCTCGCCGGAGATCGATCGATCGTCAGCACACGGGTTGCGCCCACCCGTCGCGCGACCCGCACCGCGCGTTCGCCCGCGGACAGCCCCGCGACCGTCACGCGCGACCGCGCATCGATCAGAACGACCGCATCTAGCTCCATCGCCACCGTTACCTCTACATAAACGGGGCCTGGCTTGCTACCCACCGCGCCGCGGCACACGCGGGCCCCGAGGTAGCCGAAGAGATGAAGAGACGGTGAAAAAGCGGTGGAGATGTGCCCGACACGTGCCCGAGATGGCGTTCAAGTGACAGGATTTGGTCGCCCCGGAGGCGCTCCCGGGGCCAATATGGTGAAAGTTAGACAGGTCACATACACAAGTAGCTGAAATTTGTACGTGCACGCCATTTGCAGACGGCCAGGCCGCTACCTATGAAGGCCGTCATCCTTGCCGCCGGTTGTGCGACGCGGCTTCGTCCCTATTCCGACGACACGCCGAAGACGCTCTTGCCGGTGGGAGGCGTGCCGATCCTGCGCCGGACGATCACGAGCCTGTTGCGCGTCGGGGTCGATCAGTTCGTGATCGGCACCGGCTACCTCGAGCACATGGTCCGCGACGCGGTCGGCAGCTGGTTCCCGGGCCTCGACGTCACGTTCGTGACCAACCACGAGTACCAGTCGACCAACAACGCCTACTCGCTGCTGCTGATGCGCGAGCACGTCGAGCGCGACGCGTTCATCTTGCTCGACGGCGACGTCGTGTTCGACCTCGGCGTGGTCGAGGAGCTGGTCGATCGCGGCCCGGACTGCCTCGCGGTGCGCTCGGTCGGCCAGATCGGCCTCGAGGAGGTCAAGGTCACCGCCGACAACCAGGATCGCGTGCTCGCGATCGGCAAGCACGTGCCGGTGCGCTCCGCGATGGGCGAGTCCGTGGGCATCGAGCTGTTCTCGGCGGCGTCGTCGAAGCGGCTGTTCGGCGCGCTGCACCAGCGGGTGCGCGACCAGGGCCTGGTCAACGAGTACTACGAGGCCGCGTTCCAGCAGATCATCGACGAGGGCTCGACCCTGTACGGCGTGGACATCGGCTCGATGTACGCGACCGAGATCGACACCGTCGAGGATCTGATGGCCGCCAACGCGCGGCTCGCGCAGCGCCCGGCGTTCGATACCCGCGTCGACGGCCTGCGGCTCGCGGTGTGAGCGGCGGGCGCCGCCCGCAAGCGACGTAACGCGGCTCGCGCCCCGCGCTGCGGTTGTGCACGGTGATTCACAAGTTGTCTGGCCGGGCGTGCCGATCACTGTGATGCCCATCGTGATCCCACCGGGCTGGGCCAGGCTGGGATGGATCTCGGGTTGTCTGGCCCGCGGTCGGTCGCTAGGATGCCTCGGAGATGAAGTGGCTCGTGGCATGTCTGGCGCTCGCGGGATGTGCCCAGGCGGGCGCGCCCAACGCGATCATCGGCGGCCTGATCGACGCCGGCACCCGGCGCGGCGACGCCGGCGACCTGGCCGACCCCGACGCCTCGCTGATCGACGCGCCGCCCAACCAGGTGACGCTCAACCAGACCACGAGCAACGGCATCGTCGACGGCAACTCGTTCGCGTGCCTGTTCCAGGGCAGCGACGTCAGCCGCAACAACAGCTACTACCGCGTGTTCACGCCGAGCGAGAGCGGCGTCACCAACGCGCTGCACATCGCACAGGTCGAGTTCGGGATCGAGTTCTCCAGCGCCGCCGGCGGCATGCAACCGGCGACGCTCAACATCGGGACCTACAGCGGCACGGTCGACGCCACGACCACCACGCTCCAGCTGTCCGACGTGGTGCCGGTGATGTCGGCCAACATCCAGATCCGCGACACGCCCGCGCCGGCGATGATGACCGCGCCGATCAAGGCCGACATCCCCGCCGGCTCGAACGTCATCGTCGAGCTCGCGGTGCCGGGCGGCCAGACGTTCTTCATCGGCACCAACACCAGCGGCGAGGCCAAGCCGGGGTATACGCGCGCCGACGATTGCGGGATCACCGATCCGACGTCGATGGAGGCGATCGCCAGCCCCGGTGACGCCGACATCGTCATGACGCTCACCGGGACCCACTGATCCCGGGCGCGGCGATCCCGGCGCGCGCGTAGCCGGCGCGGCGATCCGCGGCGATCGCGTCGAGCGTGGCGGCGATCTCGGCGTGCGCGTGCGCGGCGGTCGCGTGGTTGGCGCCGGCGATCCGCGCGCTCGGGGCCGGGCGCGGCGGCGCGGCGTGGCCGCCGAGCATCGCGGCCTGGTGGGCGCGGACGGCGGTCGGGGGCGCGGCGCGCACGGCGTCGAGCAGCGCGAGCGGCACCAGCTGCAGCATCGGATCGGGCGACCGGCGCAGGAACGGCACCAGCCGCGCCGGGGTCGCGAGATCGAGCGCGGCCTCGGGGTGGAACTCCGCGATCCCGGCCGCCGGGAGCCGGGCCGCGAGCCGATCGCGCAGCGCGCCGAGCTCGGTCCGCGAGATCGCGAGCTCGGGCGCGACGACCATCGCGACCGCGACCGATGGCATCGCGAGCGTGCGCTCGGCCTCGACGAGCCAGGCGTCGAGCGGATCGGATCCGCCCGGCACGCCCGGCGTCCCCCACACGATGCCGATCGCCAGCTCGCCGCGCTCGCGCGCGCCGCGCGCCCAGGGACACAGCTCGTGGCGCTCGACGACCTCCACGAGGTAACGCGCCAGGATGCGGTGAACTTCCGCCGACTTCGTCACCGCAACCATCGTACAGACAGCGTGTCATCCTGGGTGAACCCGTGACGACCCGATGGATCACCGGCCTCGTGACCCGCGCGACGGCCGCGACGCTCGGGGCGCTCGCAGCGCTCGGGGCGCTCGCTCGTCCGGCCGCGGCGAGCCCGCTGACCGACGCCCTGGCGCGCCATGCCGACGCCGACGTCGCGGCGCTGCGGACCGCGCACGATCAGCCCGCCGCCCGCTGCACGCTCGGCGCGATCTACGCCCGGCGCAACGATCTGCCGCGCGCCGCGCTGTACCTCGCGGACTGCGAGCACCTCGCGCTACCCGATGACCTCGCCGGCGCGATCGGCCAGACCGTGCGCGACGTCAAGCGCCGGCTCGACGCGAGCCAGCTCGCCCGGCTCGACATCGTGACCCGTCCCGAGGGACTGATCGCCGACATCGACGCGCTGCCCGGCGAGGCGTTCGCCACGCCGGCCACGGTATGGGTCATGCCGGGCCCCCACATCGTCCATGTCGAGGGCGGCGAGCAAGCGTGGAAGCAGCGGATCATCGCCGAGCCGCACAAGAACGCGGTCGTGATGTTCGAGACCGGGCTCGACGCCAGACCGCCCGCGCCGCGGACCCAGACGATCGACCTCGCCGATGGCAGCGACGGCTCGCTCGGCGAGGAGCACACCGGCCCGCCGCCGCCGGTCAAACGCCCGTCGCTGATCCAGGGCAAATACGCCGGGGTCGCCGATCCGGCAGCCGAGGGCCCGATCGACGATCCATTCGCGCCACTCGCGGAGCGCACCGGTCCTGCCACGCTCCGCACGAGCTGGCTCGGGGTCCGGCTCGGCGCCGGCATGTTCGACGACAGCGCCGCCACCGCGCGATCCGGGGTCGCGGTCGCGGTCGCCGGCCGGCTCCGGCTGACCGACGCGGGCTTCGTCGCGATCCGCGCCGACTGGAGCCGCCGCGGCGGCGACGTCATGACCGGCACGAGCCCGAACGGCGGCCCGAACAACGGCCCGAACGACGGTCCGATCGGCGGTCCGAACGGCGGTCCGATCGACGTGCTCGGCGCCAGCGCCGGCCTCGGCGTCACCGTGCTCGGCGATCCGCGCAGCACCGACGGGTTCGCGCTCGCCGTGCTCGGCCAGCTCCGCGGCGACCTCCGGCTCGCGACGACGCGCGGCGACGCCCCGGTCCACCGCACCGGCCTCGGCGTCGCCGCCGGCGCCGAGCTCGCCCTGCCCCGGGCCCCCCTGACCGTCGGCGTCCGCGTCGAGCAAGGCGTCACCGCCCTGGTGTCCGGCGCCCGCGACCGCGCCGTTCTGCTCGAGCTCGGCGTCGACCTGCGCTGAACGCGCCGCCTACGCTACCTCGACTTGTCGTCGATCGCCGGCCGGCACAGCAGCTGCCCGACCTTCGATCGGATCGTATAGTCGAGCGAGGCAAGCAAGCTGAGCCCGATCAGACCGTCGATGCCGTGGCCGGCGGCGAGATCAAACACGTGGACCTCGAAGTCACAGAATGAGAAGCCCAGCGCGGCGATCTGCGCGATCTTCAGCGTGTAGCCCTGCTCGCGCCCGATGGCCGAGGCAACCCACCGCGTGGCAATGCCGTCGCGCGCGCTGTATCCAAGGTTGTCGACCACGTACGGCTGGAGGACGGTCGCCGCCGAGCCGGTATCGACGGCCAGCTGCAGCTCGATCGATCTGCCGCAGCCCCAGACCTTCGACGCCACGACGATCAGTTCGTGGCTCGGATCGAACTCCGTGATCGTCACCGCTCACCTCGCGATGCATCCCGGATCCGACCGGTGAAGTAGTGCCCGATGCAATCATACTGATCGCGAACCACGTGCGCCTGACGCAGCGCGCTCCGCGGATCCCTGGCGTGACCGACGACGCGCGCGGAGCGAAACGTAAAGTTCTGGGGCTCGGGCCGATCGATCTCGACCAGGCATACCCATTCATTGGGATAGCGCTCGCAGATCTGCGGCCAGGTCATCGGCTCCGAGCGCAACGTGACGGCGTCCCCAGGTTGCATGTTCAGCATGAGTCGTCCTTGCGCTTTTCACCCTGAAGCCCGCCCGATCCAGTGCGCAAGTTTTCATCCAGCCGCCCGAAATAATTCGGCTTCTCAGGAAGCATCCGCGTCGATCTCGAGCCCATGCTCGGTCCAGCGCGCGATGCGATCGGAGCGTGGGACGCGCTGCCAATCGAACGCTGCGACCAGCGCGTCCGGCGTGCACGCTTCCGGCGTGGCCGCGAGCCCGGCGGCGTGGGCGAGCAGCCCGCACAGCTGTGCGCCGTCGTGGCGCGTGCGCAGCTGCGAGAACGGGATCGAGCCGTGCAGCTTGGCGAGCTTGCCGGCGCCGGCCTCGGCGCCGAGCAACAGGAAGTGATGGCGATAGCGCGGCGTGGCCATGCCGAGCAGGCGCTGCAGCACGACCTGGGTCGCGGTCGACGGCGCGATGTCGCGGCCGCGGATCACGTCGGTGATCGCGGCGTCGTGATCGTCGACCACGACCGCGAGCTGATAGGCGATCACGCCGTCGCGCCGCCGCACGATCGGATCGCCGAGCTCGTACGCCGGGGTCTGCGACAGATCGAGCCCGCCGTCGTCGACCAGCTCGATCCGATCATCGTCGAGCCGGACCCGCACGGCCTCGCGCGCGGCGCGCCAGCCGCCGGGCGGCAACGGCCGGCCGCGGCACGTGTTGGCGTAGGCCCAGCTACCGTCGGGCGCTCGCCGGCCACCGGCGCGATCGGCGCGGCTGCACCCGCACGGATACAGCCGGCCCGCGGCGGCGAGCGCATCGAGCGCGGCCTCGTGCGCGGCGCGCCGGTCGCTCTGCACGACGACCTCGTCCCACGCAAGGCCCAGCCAGGCGCACGCCTCGATCATCTGCGCCGACCACGCGGCCTTGACCCGCGTGACGTCGAGATCCTCGAGCCGCATCACCGCGCGGCCGGCCCGCGACCGCGCGTCGAGCCAGACCAGCAGCGCCGCGAGCAAGGTACCGGGATGCGCCTCGCCGGTCGTCGACGGCGCAAACCGGGAGATCACACGAATCGCGGGCCTACACGCCGGGGCGGTGGCTCGGGCGGGTCGTCGGGGCGGCGACCGGCCGCCGCGCGACCTCGGCCCAGTACGGGTGATAGTGGTTATCGCCGCTCATGAACGTCCACGCGGTGTCGTGCATCGCCGGCCGCGAGTCCATGTGGATGAACTGCTCGCTCGGATACCAGCCGATGCCGACCTCGGTATAGGTGCGCCACAGGTAATCGCGAATCTCGGTCAGGCTCGTGCCGCGGATCCGGAAGTCAATCGCGCGTGCGTCGCGGTGCGGAGATGTGAGCGATTCACCATGCTGAACGCGATACGCCGACACAAACTCGATCGTCTTCGACTCGTACCGCTCGGCCAGGTCGGCCAGCATCGCCAGGGTCCGCCGCGCGATCGGGTGCGCTCGCTCGGTCATCCGGCAGCGAAACAGGTGCGTGACCTCGGCCGTGGTCAGCGCGTCCATCGTGCCGTCGCGGCGAATCCCCACCGTGGCGTGCACCTGGCGGTTCTCGTCGAACAGCTTGACCTCGACCGGCGAGACCGCGCGCTCGGCGACCACCGTGGCGAGCGCCGCGGCCGGGATCGGCGCCGAGCTCGCCGACGCGGCGAGCCCGACTGCCGCGGTCGTCGCGAGCTTGAGCTTGAGGATGATTGGTAACATCGAGCCCTCGAGCACCACCCGGTGCGGCTCGAACTTGGCGTGAGCACGACTGACTTGCAACTCAAATGATCAGACTGAATTTCACACAAGTCTCACATGTCATTTTGGCAAGCACGTTGGTTTCGGGCTTGTTGTACGTTGCTTGCGCATGAAGCTCACCGACGAACACCTACAGCTGCGCCGGACAGTCCACGACTTCGTCGAGCAAGCGATCAACCCGCACATGGATGCCTGGGAAGCCGCCGGCGCGTTCCCGGCACACGAGCTGTTCAAGCAGGCCGGCAAGCTCGGCTTGCTCGGGATCAACAAGCCCGAGGCCTACGGCGGAATGGGCCTCGACTACTCGTACCAGATGGTCGCGACCGAGGAGCTCGGCACGTGCCGCGGCGGCGCGATCCCGATGGCGCTCGGTGTCCAGACCGACATGGCGACCCCCGCGCTGGCGCGCTGGGGCAGTGACGCACTTCGCAAGGAGTTCCTGGCCCCGGCGATCTCGGGCGACATGGTCGCGTCGATCGCGGTGAGCGAGGCGTCGGGCGGCTCCGACGTCGCGGCGATCAAGACCACCGCCCGCAAGGACGGCGACGACTACGTGATCAACGGCTCGAAGATGTGGATCACCAATGCCGCACAGGCCGACTGGCTGTGCCTGCTGGTCAATACCAGCGACGCCGCGGTCCACATGAACAAGACGCTCGTGATCGTGCCGACCGCGCTGCCCGGCGTGCAGATCGGCGCCAAGATCGACAAGCTCGGCATGCGCGCGAGCGACACCTGCCCGATCTTCTTCGAGGACGTCCGGGTGCCGCAGCGCTACCGGATCGGCGAGGAGGGCATGGGGTTCATGATGCAGATGGTGCAGTTCCAGGAGGAGCGGCTGTGCGGCGCGCTCAGCTCGATGCGCGGCATGGATCGGCTGATCGACGCGACGATCGAGTACACCAAGGAGCGCCACACGTTCGGCCAGCCGCTGATCGATAACCAGGTCGTGCACTTCCGGTTCGCCGAGCTCAAGACCGAGGTCGAGGCGCTGCGCTCGCTGGTCTACCGCGCGGTCGAGGACTACATCGGTGGGGCGGACGTCACGCTGCTGGCGTCGATGGCCAAGCTCAAGGCCGGCCGGCTGGCGCGCGAGGTCTCGGACTCGTGCCTCCAGTACTGGGGCGGCATGGGGTTCACCTGGGACAACCCCGCGGCGCGCAGCTACCGTGACAGCCGTCTCCTTTCGATCGGCGGCGGCGCGGACGAGATCATGCTCGGGATCATTGCCAAGTTGATGGGCATCTTGCCGGGCAAGAAGAAGAAGAAATAGCGCGCCGCAACGCCGGCCGATCGATCGTTTCGAGCTACACCTCGGGGCGTGCGGATCGCGATCGTCGTCGGCGCTTGCGCGTTGATGAGCGCGGCTGCGCACGCCGATCCGCCGGTGTCACAGCTGACGCCGAACGCCCCCGGCCCGCCGCAGGGCCCGGTGATCGCGCTGCCACCGCCGAGCCCGCTCGACGCGCCGATCCCCGAGCCGCCCGACGCGCCGCCGCGGCCGATCGCCGGGTTCGCGATCCGCGGCGATTCGAAGGTCAAGTCACGGACCCTGGGCTACCTCGCGCACGTCGAGCTCGGCGATCTGGTCGGCCCCGGCGATCTGCCGCGGCTGCAGCAGGCGCTGTTGTCGAGCGAGCTGTTCAAGCACGTCTCGGTCGCGCTCGAGGACGCGCCCGGCGGGGTCACCGTGGTGGTCACCGCCGAGGACAAGCACTCGTGGATCGTCGCGCCGACCGTGTTCGTGTTGCCGGGCAACCAGGCGGTGGGCGTCGGCTACGCCGAGAACGACCTCGGCGGCCTCGATCAGAAGCTGCTGATCTACGGCCAGCTCGGCACCCAGACCTCGCTGTTCTTCGCCACGTTCCTCGACCCGGCGGTCCACGGCAGCAAGCTGACCTACCGGCTCGATCTGTACTCGTTCCGGCGATCGATCGACGAGTACGCCAACCCGCCGGACGATCCGCGGTCGTTCGCGATCCAGCGCTCGACCGAGACCACGTACCTCGGCGGCGGCGCGCTGATCGGCTGGAACTTCCTGTGGTGGCTCGCCGCCGATCTGCGGCTGCGCGGCGCCTACGTGTACTTTCAGGACGCCCACGACGCGAACAACCAGCCGGTCGCCAAGCCCGAGAAGGACGGCTGGGACTTCACGCTGCAGGCCCACCTGACGATCGATCACCGCCACCATCGCTACGGCGTGACGTGGGGCTCGTACGCCCAGCTCGATCTCGAGCCGAGCGTCCCGGGGATCGATAGCTACGGCTACCAGCTGGCGCAGCTGCGCGCGTACCAGAGCTGGGCGGTGTTCGGCGATCACGAGCTCGAGATCCGCGGCCAGGCCGACGCCGGCCGCCACCTGCCGCTCCACGAGGAGGCGACGATCGGCGGGGTCTCGGACCTGCGCGGCTACGACGTCGATCAGTTCCGCGGCGACGTGCGCGCGGTGGCCCGCGCCGAGTACTCGATCCCGCTGTTCAAGTACCGGTTCTTCGCGTTCCGCGCGCTCGGGTTCTACGACGCCGGCTATGTCGAGTTCGACTTCACGCGACCCGGCGATCGGCGCTACCTGCCCAACCAGCTCGCCAACGGCTACCGGCGCAGCGACGCCGGGGCCGGCCTGCGGGTCTACCTCGACAACATCGTGCTGCCGCTGCTCGGGTTCGACGTCGGCTACGGCATCGAGGGCCACTCGCCGGAGGTCTACTTCGAAGTCGGGCTGACCGACTTCTAGGGATCGGGCTTCAGGGATCGGGTTCAGGGATCGGGTTCAGGGATCGGGGAGGACGCCGTTGATCGGCACCCAGATCGTCTCGCCGGAGTGGCCGACCTCGAGCTCGTAGTAGCCCTGCAGCAGCTGGCGCACCGTCGCGGATTGCATGAGGCCGTTGGGGCCCGGCACCAGCACGCGACCGCCCGGCGGGACCTTGGTCGGGATCTCGCCCGACACCGAGCCGTGGCCGATCGACGACATCCCGATCCCGAAGATCGCGCCGCGCGACTCCTCGGGCGGCTGGCCGTCGACGCGGGGCGAGGTCGACGCGCGCAGCAGCGTACCGGGGACCGGCGTGTGGACGCCGGGCTGAGTGATGTCGTCGGTCGAGCGCGGGACCTCGACGGCGGGGCCGCGCCGCGGCGGGTCGCCGGGCTGGCTCGTGGCGCGATCCGGAATCTCGCCCGAGCCGCGCGACTGCGGGGCCGGCGGCATCGCCGGCGGCGGCTGGATCTCCGGCGACGACTGCAGGATCGGCCGCGGCGGCGGCATGTCCGACTGGCCCACCGATCCGGCCATCGGCGGCGGCTGGCTCACCGGCCGGCCGCGCGCGGTCTCGAGCATCGACACGTTGCCCATCCGCTCCAGGCGCTGGGCGATCAGCGACGCCGCGGCGGCCGCGGCCGAGCCGCGCCCGTCGTTGCCGTTGGGGATCGGCTGGGTCGGCTTGACCTCGCCCCAGTCGTTGTCCTGGGGCAGCGCGATGTACGGGCTCGAGCCGTCATCGGTGACGATCGTCAGGTGCCCCATGCGGATCAGCTCGACGCCGAACACCGCGCCGGCGGTCGGGTTGTACGCGACCAGCTCCTCGATGATGCCGGCCTGCATGCTCGCATCGGTCACCGCCGCCGGGGTCCCCGCCATCACGACCCGCCGGGTCAGCAACCGGGCGAGCATGCGCTCGACGCTGCGCGACACGCTGCGCAAGATGCCGTCGTTGACCCCGTCGAACGGCAGGCCGACGAACTGGGCGATCAACAGCCCCGGGTCGCTGCACCGGACCTGCAGCGAGCCGTTCGCGCGCATGCGGATCGGCTGCCCGGTCGCCGGCAGCAGGAACATCGTCGTCATGTCGAACGACACTTCGACCGGCGCGGTCAGCACGAAGAACGCCGCGACCGGCCGCGAAGGATCCGGGGTGCGCCACAGGTGACGCCCGGGGCCGAGCAATCCCCCGACGAGCCACGCCGGACACATCACGACGTGCTCGTCATCTGCGCACGTCACCTCGACCTCCGGACCGAGGGGAAACGGCCAGGCGTAGACGAGATGGTCTGACGCGACAGCGTCGCGCGCGATGACCGTCATCGGGGTCGATACTACAGGATCGGGGAAGAGTTAGGCGGCGGAGCGCGTATTACGATTCGAGCGGTCTCAAAGGTGGAGCAGCCTCGTCGCCCATGGCGACGGGATGGATCCTTACGCGCCGAACCCGGCGGGGGGAGGCCTCGACCACCTCGAGCACCGTCCCGTTGTCGGTGGTCAGCTTCTCCCCGGCCTGGGGGATGGCCTGCGCCAGCGACATGCACAGCCCGGCGATCGTGGTCCGGTCCTTCCCGACGGGCAGGTCCAGGTGCAAGTCACGATTCACTTTGCGGACCGCCGCCCAGCCCTGAACCAGAATCGTTCCGGCCGGTTCCCGGGTGAAGAACTTCTCCGGGACGTCGTCCTCGCTCATGATGTCGCCGACCAGCTCCTCGATCAGGTCCTCGGTCGTGACCAGGCCGGACAGCTCCCCGTGCTCGTCGACCACGACCGCCATCTGGGTCCGCCGGCGCTGCATCTCACGCAGCAGGTCCAGGGCATGTGTGGCCTCCGGCACTTTGTGGGGCGGCCGCAGGATGTCCTCGAGCACGACCAGGCCATGCTCCCAGGCCAGCGCCAGCACGTCGCGCGCCACGACGTAGCCGATGATGTTGTCGATGTTGCCGTCGTAGACCGGCATCCGGCTGTGGCCCTGCTCGAGGATCACGCGCTGGACCTCCTCGGGTGGCGCGCCGCGGCGAAGCGCGACGACCCGGGTCCGCGGCACCATGACCTCGGCCACCGTGACCTCGCCGAACCCCAGGGCGCGCGACGCGATCTCGCTGGCGCGCGGGTCGACCGAGCCGGTCTTGGCTGCCTCCTCGACGAGCTGCTGCAGCTCGTCGCGCGACAACCGGGCCTCGCTGAACGTGGTGCGGTCGCCGAACAGCCGCAGGAACACGTTCGAGACCAGGGTCAGCACCCAGACCAGCGGCCGCATCAGCTGCGACAGCGCGACCAGCGGGCGGGCGACGAAGAACGAGTAGCGATCCGAGTAGCGCAGCGCGAGCGACTTGGGGACCAGCTCGCCGATCACCAGCTCGAGGAACGTCACCAGGACGATCACCGCGGCCAGCGACGTGCCGCTGCCCAGGCCGATCGAGCGGAACATCGGTTCGAGCTGGTGCTCGAGCCGGGCGCCGCCGAACGCCGCCGCGGTGGTGCCGATCGTGGTCAGCGCGATCTGGACCGTGGCGAGGAACCGCTCGGGCGTATCGCGCAGCGACTTGACCGCGAGCGCCCGGCGATCGCGGCGGCGGATGAACTCGCGCAGCCGCGTGCTGCGCACGCTGAGGATCGCGATCTCGGCCCCCGCGAACAGCCCGTTGGCCATCAGGAGCCCCACCACGATCAGAAGCGACGAGCCCATGCCCGGCGCGCAGCATACCGGCTATGCTGTCGCGAATGTCGACGCGGGAGCGGAAACCCCAGCCCCAGCGATCGCGGTACATCACCCCCGAGGGCGCCAAGAAGCTCCGGGCGGAGCTCGACGAGCTGTGGACCAAGGAGCGGCCGCGGGTGACCCAGGAGGTCGCCGACGCCGCGGCGCAAGGCGATCGCAGCGAGAACGCCGAGTACATCTACGGCAAGCGCCGGCTGCGCGAGATCGATCGCCGCGTCCGGTTCCTCAGCAAGCGGCTCGACGAGGTCACCGTGGTCAGCGAGCCACCGAGCGATCCGCGCCGCGTGTTCTTCGGCGCCCACGTCACGATCGAGGACGAGGACGGCGAGCGCAAGATCTACCGGATCGTCGGCGGCGACGAGTCCGACGTCGACAAGGGCTGGATCAGCATCGACTCACCGGTCGCGCGGGCGTGCATCGGCAAGCGGTGCGACGACGTGGTGCTGGTCCGCGCGCCGCGCGGTGAGATCGAGTACACGATCGTGGCGGTGTCATACGCCGGTACGGGCGCCGGTACGGGCGCCGGCACGGGCGCCGGCACGGGCGCCGGCACCGGCACCGGCGGTGCGCTGGGCTCATGACGGCGGCGCCCGCGGGTCCCAACCCCACCCGGCCGTCCCGGCGTCGCGGCAGGTGGCTGCGCGATCCGATCCCCGAGCCGATCAGCGATCCGCCGTCGACCGCGCTCGCGGTCCCGCTGCCCACCCCGCTGATCCGCTACGCGCGCTCGCCGCTGCGCTGGCGGACCGGCTCGGTCGAGGTCCTGCGCGACGGCGGCCAGACCTACCCGGCGATGCTCGCGGCGCTCACCGAGGCCCGGTCCCGGATCGACTTCGAGACCTACATCCTCGCCGCCGATCGCACCGGTGATCGATTCAAGGCAGTGCTGATCGATCGCGCGCGCGCCGGCGTCGCGGTCCGCGTGATCTACGACGCCGTGGGCTCGTTCGGTCTGCCCGAGAGCTGGGTCGACGAGCTGCGCGCGGCGGGCTGCGAGGTCATCGACTTCAACCCGATCGCGCCGTGGCGGCGGCGGTTCCGGCTGTCGCACCGCGATCACCGCAAGGTCATCGTGATCGACGACCGGATCGCGTTCACCGGCGGGCTCAACATCGCCAACGACTACGCGGCGGTCGAGGACGGTGGCGTCGGCTGGCACGACATGCACTGCCGGGTCACCGGGCCGATCGTGCTCGACCTGGCGCGGATGTTCCGGCGGACCTGGCTGCGCAGCGGCGGCAAGACCTACCGCTCGCCGCCGCCGGCCCCGGCGAGCCCGGCCCCCCTCGCCGCGCCGTACATCCGGCTGCTCGACAACACGCAGCGCCGCCAGCGCGCGACGGTGCGCCGCGCCTACCTGTACGTGATCAAGGCGGCGCGGACCAGCGTGCTGATCCAGAACGCGTACTTCCTGCCCGACCGCGGGCTGCGCCGCGCGCTGATCAAGGCGGCCGGCCGCGGGGTCGACGTCCGCGTGATGGTGCCGGGCCACTCCGACATCAAGCTCATCGGCTGGGCCGCGCTCTATATCCTGCGCCGGCTCGCGCGCCGCGGGGTCAAGATCTTCCTGTGGCGCGGGCCGATGATGCACGCCAAGACCGCCACCGTCGACGCGACGTGGTCGACGATCGGCAGCTACAACTTCGACGCCCAGAGCCGGTTCAACAACCTCGAGGTCACGGTCGAGATCCTCGACAGCCCGACCGCGCAGGTCCTCGCCGCGAGCTTCGAGCGCGACATCGCCTACGCCGATCCGTACGACGAGCGGGTCTGGCTCCAGATGCCGTGGTGGCGCAAGGTGCTGGCGTGGATCGGCTACCGGATGCGGCGGCTGCTGTAACGCGCGACCGGCCGCGGTGATTCCCGGGCTCGCGCGGCGCTCACCGTCGAGAGATCTCGCCGGCGCCGGGATGCGCCCGACGACAACTCGCTTGGTTTTGCAGCACCGCGCCCGGTCTTGCTTCGTTCTGAAGCAGCCGATCGGCGGTGACCGCGCCGTGCTGAAGCGTGAGGCGCTCCAATAATGCGCCGGCAACGCGCTGGCCCGGCTCGGCGACGTGCAAGTCCCTGAACCGCGGGCTGGCACCGAACCTGCTCTATCCCAGGTCACGGAGGCTTGTATGTCGACTGTTGAATCTGCGGGGCTCTCGGTTCGGTTTCTCGGCGTGCGCGGCTCGATCCCGACGCCGGGTCCACACACCACGGCGGGCGGTAACACCTCGTGTGTCGAGATCACCGCCGGCGACACCCGGATCATCCTCGACGCCGGCTCGGGCCTGCGGACCCTGGGCGACGAGCGCATGCAGCGCGGCCCGCGGCACTCGACGATCCTGCTGTCGCACCTGCACTGGGATCACGTGTGCGGCCTGCCGTTCTTCACGCCGATCTACGTCCCCGGTCACCGGGTCGAGATCGCGACCGGGCCCAACGGCGTGATGTCGACCCAGGACGCGATCCGCTCGCTGTTCAAGGCGCCGTTCTTCCCGGTCGACTTCGCGGACATCGCGAACCAGGTCTCGGTGCGCGAGCTGCCCGGCAACGATCGGTTCACGATCGGCGACATCACGGTCACGCTCGCCAAGCTCAACCACCCCGATCCGGTCTACGGGTTCCGGCTCGAGCACGGCGGGCAGTCGATCGTCTACGCGACCGACACCGAGCACTTCTCGGTCGTCGATCCCACGCTCAAGAAGCTCGCGGCCGGCGCCGACATCCTGATCTACGACGCGCAGTACACGCCCGAGGAGTATCCGACCAAGGTCGGCTGGGGCCACTCGACGTGGCAGGCCGGCGCCGAGCTCGCGCGCGCGGCCGGCGTGCCGCAGCTGGTGCTGTTCCATCACGATCCCAACCGCACCGATACCCAGCTCGCGGCGATCGAGGACCAGGCCCGGGCGCAGCTGCCGGGCACGGTCGCGGCGCGCGAAGGGCTCGTGCTGCGGGCGGGCGACGCCGAGCGCGCGGCGGCGGCCGCGTGAGGCGCGGATAGCGACCTCACGAATCACCAGGCCCGGCGAAACGTTCGAGGTATGAGATGCTCCAGGCAGGGATGAGCGAGCACGAGCAGCGGTTCGAGCTGCTGGCAGATCTGGGCGCGATGATCGCCGGTGAGGTCGAGCTCGACGACCTGCTCGCGACGTTCGCCGCGCGGGTCGCGCGCGCGCTCGGCGCCGACCGCGCCACCCTGTGGCTGATCGACGGCGCCACCGGCGAGATCCGATCGCGGGTCGCGACGTTGCCCGAGGTCGCCGAGCTGCGGGTCCCGCCCGGTCACGGCGTGGTCGGTCACGTCGCGCGCACCGGCGAGCTGATGAACAACCGCGACGTCGGCTCCGACCCGCGGTGGGCCGAGGCGCTGGCCCAGCGGATCGGCTACCCGGTCACCTCGATGCTGACCGCGGCGATCAGCCGGCGCGGCCAGATCCGCGGCGTGCTGCAGGTGCTCAACAAGCGCGAGGGCGCGTTCACCACGCGCGACGAGGAGTTCACCCGCGTGCTCGCCGAGCAGATCGGCCGCGCGCTCGACTACACCACCCTGCGCGGCGACGACGCCTCGCGCGGCCTGACCCTGCGCGGCCGGTTCAACCACGTGATCGGCCGATCGCCGGAGATGGCGGCGGTCTACGAGATGATCGTGCGCGCCGCGCAGACCGACGCCACGGTGCTGCTGCACGGCGAGACCGGCACCGGCAAGGGCCTGCTCGCGCGCGCGATCCACGTCAACAGCGCGCGGCGCGAGGCGCCGTTGGTCCACGTCGATTGCACGACCCTGCCGGCGGGGCTGGTCGAGAGCGAGCTGTTCGGCCACGAGCGCGGCGCGTACACCGGCGCCGACAGCCGGGTGATCGGCAAGGTCGAGGCCGCCGACAAGGGCACGCTGTTCCTCGACGAGATCGGCGAGCTGCCGCTGCCGCTGCAGGGCAAGCTGCTGCGGTTCGTTCAGGAGCGCCAGTTCGAGCGGGTCGGCGGCCGCGAGACCCTGACCGCGGACGTCCGGATCGTCGCCGCGACCAACCGCGACCTCGCCGCGATGGCGGCGGCCGGCCAGTTCCGCTCGGACCTGTACTTCCGGCTGCGCGTCATCGAGATCGAGATCCCACCGCTGCGCGCCCGCGGCGGCGACGACATCGCCGATCTCGCCGACCACTTCGTCGATCAGTTTGCCCGGCGCTACCGCAAGGCGCCGCTGCGCCTGGTCGACGCCGCCAAGCCGGCGCTCGCCGCCTACGCCTGGCCCGGCAACGTCCGCGAGCTCGAGAACACGATCGAGCGCGCGGTCGTCATGTGCCCCGGCGACACGATCGGGGTCAAGGATCTCGGGCTCGAGCCGCGCCGCCGCTCGGGCGTGTTCGAGGTCCCGACCTGGGCCACCACCAGCCCGCCGCTGCCCTCGCTCGCCGAGGCCGGGTCCGCGTGGCCGGCCAACGCCAACACCGCCGCCCCCGGCGCCACCGGCCCCGCCGCTGCAGGCCCCGCAGGCGCCACCGCCGCAGGTGCTGCCGCCGGCGCCATCACCGCGGCCGCCGCCCCCAGCGCCGCAGGCACCGCCATCGCCAACGATGCTGCGGCGGCTGCGGGCGCCGCCGCGGTCGTCCGCTTACCGGACAACCTCGAGCTCGCCGAGGCCGAGCGCCGCTACGCCCTCGCGATCCTCGAGCGCTGCGACGGCAACCAGTCCGCCGCCGCCCGCCTGCTCGGCATCAGCCGCAACAAGCTCGCCCGCCTGCTCAAGGCCTGACGCTTCACGTCGAGCGAATGGCGAGCCTGCTCGGGCTGATCGCGCGAGCGGCGTCCAGTAGGCTGGCCGCGTTCCACCGGCCGCATGGCGCGGCGCGGTGGCCGATGCGGGGGTGCCCGCGGGCGATCTGCGCCATGCTAGCGATATTGCTATTGACAGTGATATCATTATTGCTATCATCAAGCCGTGGCCCCGAAGAGCATCGAAGACGCCATCCAGCGGATGCGGTCGGGTTCCTCGATCATATTCAACGAACTTGCACATGTCTGCGAGCACTACTTCGGCCCGCCGCGTATCAGCGGTAGCCATCACATCTACAAGACTCCGTGGCCAGGCGATCCCCGCGTCAACATCCAAAGAGACAAGGGCAACGCGAAGACCTACCAGATTCGTCAGGTGCTGCAGGCGATCGAGAAACTCGCGCTCGAAGCACTAGCGAGGGCAAAGGTAGCCGAGAAGGCCATGGAGAAGAAGCCGAAGAAGAAGTGAAGAAGCCAGAGCAGAACAGAAGCACGACAGCAGCGGAAAAAATCAAAGGAGTGCCCATGGCCAAGCCGCTTTACAACCCGGAGAAGTACACGTACCGAGTGCTCTGGTCCGAAGAGGACAAGGAGCACGTCGGCCTGTGTACCGAGTTCCCGTCGCTGAGTCACTTGGCGCCATCAGCGTTCGAGGCACTCAACGGCATCGTCGCGCTCGTTAGCGACGTACTCGCCGAGATGGTTAAGTCCGGGGAAGACCCGCCGTCACCGATCTCGCTGCAGAAATTCAAGGGGAACATCGCTGTGCGAGTTCCACCTGATCGGCATCGAGAGCTCGTGATGGAGGCTGCCGAAGCTGGCGTTTCGCTGAACCGACTTATCAGCGACAAGCTCGCCCGTTAGCCATCAAGGAAATCCCATGAACAAGCCCACAGGCGACGAACCGTCGTCGGAGTATTTGTCACAGCAGGCAAGCCGACGAGAGGAGTTGTTCACCATCGATGCAGTTGCCTTCGACGCGAAGAGGTCACGGACAGCGATGCTCGAGCGCATGCTCGTCACGCAACATCGGCGCGCCGCTGCGCGTGAAGCGGCGCACGAGGGCGAGATCGCGAAACTACAGAGCGAGGTCGCCAAGCTGCAGGCGGCGAATCAGCACCTCCAAAAGGAAAACGACTCGCTGCGCGAAGAGGTGCTCCACCATCGACACGCTGTGGGCCACTACGAAGAAGAGAACGCTGAGCTACGAGATAGACTTGAAATGCCCAAGGTCATCAGTCGTCTCAGCTACAACTGATCTGCCAAGACCGGTCCGCGACCACCGATGCGCGGCGGATCGGCCATTCGGCCCATTGTGCCAGCGGGGCCCGGGTTCTAGCGTCCGGGCATGGTTGTTGTCTGGTCATGCCGCCGGCTCGAGGCCTTCGCCCGCGGGCGCAAATATCCAGAATTGCTCACGATCGGCCCAAAATCGTGAGGCGCGCCTGGCACCTAGCACTGTTCGCTGCGGCGATCGCCGCCTGCGCGCCGCAGCTCCAGCAGGTCGGTCCAGCGACGGCGACCCCGACGGTGGCCGCGGGCCCCGACGGCGCGGCGCCGATCACGATCGATCGGATCGTGCTGCGCTGGAGCAACCTGTACCTGATCCGGAAGGGCGACGCGGCGATCGCCGTCGACTCGGGGAGCCCGGTCGACCGCGAGGTGCTCGCGGCGGCGCTGAAGGCGCGTGGGGTGGCACCGTCGCAGATCAAGGCGGTCGTGGTCACTCACGCCCATGCCGATCATGCGGGCAACGCGCGCTGGCTGCAGACCCAGGGCGCCGCGGTGGTGCTCGGCGCGGCCGATGCAGCCGTGGCCGCGCGCGGCGAGAACGATCCGCTGCACGCGACCAACCTGCTCGGGGCGCTGCTGGCGCCGATCTTCATGTTCCCGTTCGAGCCGTTCACGCCCGACGTCGCGGTCGACCGCGAGATCGATCTCGGCGACCGCGGGTTCCCCGAGGTCCACGTGCTGCCGCTGCCCGGCCACACGCCCGGCTCGATCGTTGCGATCGTCGGCAGCGAGGCGTTCTCCGGCGATCTGGTCAAGGGCGGCCTGGTCGGCGGCGCCGAGACCCCGAGCGAGCACATCTACCAGACCGATCGGCTCGCCGATCACCGGTCGCTGGCGGCGCTGCTCGATCGCGACACCGGCGGCGCTACCAGCGGCAGCACCAGCGGCACCGGCAACGCAGGCGGCGCTACCAGCGGCACCGACGGCGCCGGCGCTACCGGCCACGGGCGCGGCATCACCCGGCTGTACCCCGGCCACAGCGGCCCGCTCGACGCCGGCGAGGTCCGCAGCTGGCTCGCCGGCGCCGAAGCGCCCACCGGCGACAACGCGATCTCGCTCGAGTTCGACGCCCGCGGCGAGTTGCCGCGCACCGGCGGCCTCGGCGACGCCGGGGGCACCGCCGGCGCACGGGTTCGCGCGATCCTCGGTCGCGGCCCGATCGGCGCCGGCTATGTGTTCGGCGCCGACGCGCGCGCTGGCTACCTCGACGGCGGGGTCTACGAGCTCGACGCCCACCCGATCGGCCTCGCGCTGCGCGCCGGCAACGGCAGCCTGGTCGCGGTCACCGGCGGGATCGGCCTCGGCGGCGTCCGCGGCAACACCGCCAGTCACGCGGTGGTCGAGCTGTCCGGCGAGCTGCCCGCCGGCCCGGTCCGGCTGCTCGCCCGCGGCGGTCTCGGCTGGGCGCTCGGTGGCCCCGGTTACGCCGGCGATGCCCACGGCCTGGCCGACGAGCTGACCGCGCTGGTCGGCGTCCGGCTCGGCGGCGATCGGCTGTGGGGCGACTACCGCGCCGGCCACGGCCCCTACCTCGCCGCCACCTACCGCGACCTCGGCGGCGCCGAGCTGTTCGGCGTCGCGCTCGGGTTCGACACGTTCGCCGGCAAGTAGCCGCCGCGGGGCACTCCGGACCACGCGATTTGCGCCCATGCGATCTGGGGGGTTAGGTTCGGGGCCATGCGCTTTGCCCTGGCTCTGGTTACTGTGCTCGCGGTGGCCGCTCCCGCGCGCGCCGATGATGGTGAAGGGGTCCACGGCACCGACAAGGGCACGCTCGGGGTCGGCATCATCCTCGGCGAACCGACCGGGATCTGCGCCAAGCTCTACATCAAGGACGATCAGGCGATCCAGGGCGCGATCGGCTCGGCGTTCATCGGCGGGGGCATCCAGGTCCACGGCGACTACGTGTTCCACCCCTACATCCTGCAGACCCGCGACAGCTTCGTGCTGCCGGTCTACTTCGGCCCCGGCCTGCGAGTGATCGACTACATGGATGGCCGCGACAGCAGCCAGCTCGCGATCGGCCTGCGCGTGGTCGGCGGCCTGCTGTTCGATTTCAAGTCGGTCCCGCTCGATGCGTTCATCGAGGTCGCCGGCGTGCTCGAGTACAAGTTCGGCAACGACGGCGGCGGCGGGCTCGCGCTCAACGCCGGGGCCGGCGTCCGGTACTACTTCTAGCGCTTCCGAAATCCGCGGCCGTGCGCTAGAACGCGTCGGTGCCGACTAAGAAGGGGAAGGCGGACGCACCTCCAGCGAAGCCGGCGCGCGCGCCGTCCAAGGCCGACGACGCCGGGGCCCGCGGCGACCGCAGCAAGCGGCTGCTCGATCTGGTGATGATCCTGCTCCGCGCCCGCACGCCGGTGACCTACCGCGAGATCCGCGAGCAATTCTCCGCCTACCAGACGCTCAACACCGAGGCCGGACTGCGCGCGTTCGAGCGCGACAAGGCCGACCTGCTCGAGCTCGGCGTCCCGATCCGCTACATCACGCCCGACGAGGACGACTCGCTCGAGGACGGCGGCTACGTGATCGACATGAAGCGGTTCAAGATGCCCGAGGTCCGGCTGACGCCCGACGAGATCTCGGCGCTCGTGCTCGCCGCGTCGGTCGCCCACGCGATGCCCGGCGGGGCCTACCCCAAGATCGTCGACCTCGCGCTCAAGAAGCTGGCGTTCGATCTGCCCGAGCTGCCGGACACGCCGACCGAGTTTCCGCGGCCGGCGCCGGTGCTGGTCCACTTCCCCGAGCGCCGGATCGGCGTGCGCCCCGAGCTCGGCGAGATCTACGCCACGATCGAGGCCGCGACCCGGCACCGCAAGCGCGTGACCTTGACCTACCAGGCCGCGGCGACCGGGCTGGTGTCGCGCCGCGACCTCGACCCGTACGCGCTGATCTACCGCGAGGGCGCGTGGCTCGCGGTCGGCTGGTGCCACCTGCGCCAGGAGGTCCGCACGTTCCGGGTCGACCGGATCCACGAGGCGGTGATGGCGCCCAAGCCGAAGTCGCCCGACTTCGAGCGGCCCGCGGACTTCGACGTCAAGGCGTACGCCCAGCGCTCGCCGTGGACGTTCACCAGCGATCCGCCGGAGGAGGTCCAGCTCGCGCTCGCTCCCGAGGCCGCCGAGGTCGGCAACGAGGACTTCGGGCTGACCGCGGTCAAGCGCGTCGACGGCGACCGCACGCTGGTCACGTTCAACTGCGGCAACCTCGAGTTCGCGGCGACCCGCGTGCTCGCGGCCAAGGGCGCGATCCGGCTCGAGCGCGGCGAGCGGCTGCGCGCCCGGATCCACGACGAGCTCGACGCGATCGCGCTGCACTACCCGGCGTCGCCGCTCGACGGTGACGACGCCGGCGTCGCCGCCGATCACCCCGGCGGCGCGGCCGGCCCGGCGGAGTCCCGCGATGCGTGACGTGTCGCAGAAGCTGCGGCGGCTGCTCTACATCGTGCCGTACGTCGCCAAGCACCCCGAGGGCGTGCCGGTCGAGACGCTCGCGAAGATGCTCGGGGCCGAGCGCGACGAGCTGCTCGCCGATCTCGAGCTGCTGTCGCAGGTCGGGCCGCCCGACGGAGATCCCGGCGAGTACCTGCTGGTCTCGGTCGACGAGGGCCGCGTGTTCGTCGATCTGGCGCACCGGCTGACCCGGCCGCTGCGGCTGACCCCGGCCGAGGGCGCCGCGCTGCTGCTCGGCCTGCGCTCGCTGCGCGAGAGCGGGATCGCCCCGTTCGACGACGCGATGCGGTCCTCGGAGAACAAGCTCCTGATCGCGCTGGGCCGCGATGCCGGCGAGGCCGAGAGCCTGGCGACCAGCACGATCGTCGCCGAGCCCGACGCCGCGGTCGCGAGCCACCTGCGCGAGCTGGTGACCGCCGCGCGCAAGCACCAGCGGATCGAGATCGACTACGCGGCGGCGTCGCGCGCCCAGGCCGAGCGCCGGCCGATCGATCCATACGGCATCGTTCACCACGCCGGCGAGTGGTACGTCGTGGGGTTCTGCCACAAGCGCGGCGACGTCCGCACGTTCCGGATCGACCGGATCGCCGCGCTCCACAAGACCGGCGAGACGTTCCAGCGCCCGGCGAGCTTCGACCTCGAGGCCTACCGGCGCGACCGGCTCTACGTACCGTCGGCGGACTCGGTCACCGTCCGGGTCCAGCTCGACGCGATCGCGGTGACCCGGATCGGCGCCAACTGGCCGGTCGGCGAGGTCACGATGCAGGACGACGGCTCCGCGGAGCTGCTCGTCGACTGCGACGGCCTCGAGTGGGTCACCGGCTGGGTGCTCGGCCTGGGCCGCCACGCCTGGATCGTCGGGCCGCCCGCCGCGCGCCGTGCGATGCGCGATCGGATCGCCCGGCTGCGCGCCGAGCTCCTGCCGTAGCTGGCGGG
>DATBBB010000160.1:0-6720 GCA_036271215.1 Kofleriaceae bacterium
GTCGACCTGGTCGTGCAGGTCGAGTCGCCTGGCTCGGTGGCCGCCGGGCTGCAACGCATCGGCCGGGCCGGCCACCAGGTGGGGGCACCATCCACCGGGCGCATTTTCCCCAAGCACCGGGCCGACCTGGTCGAGTGCGCAGTGGTGGTCGAGCGCATGTACGACGGCGCCATCGAGCACACCCGGTTCCTGCGCCAGCCGCTCGACGTGTTGGCCCAGCAGATCGTGGCCGCCTGTGCCCTCGACGAGTGGACGGTCGACGACCTGGCCGCCTTGATTCGCCGGTCGGCGCCCTTCGGCGAGCTGAGCGACGCCCTGTTCGAGTCGGTGCTCGACCTGTTGGACGGCCGCTATCCGTCCGAGGAGTTCTCCGAGCTGCGGCCCCGCATCGTGTGGGACCGCACGGCCGGCATCGTCCGCGGCCGCCAAGGCGCCCAGCGCCTGGCCGTCACCAACCCGGGCACCATTCCCGACCGGGGCCTGTTCGGGGTGTTCCTGCCCGACGGCACCCGGGTCGGCGAGCTCGACGAAGAGATGGTCTACGAGAGTCGGGTGGGCGAGACGTTCCTGCTCGGCGCCTCGACATGGCGCATCGAGGACATCACTTTCGAGCGGGTTGTCGTCACCCCGGCGCCGGGCCAGCCGGGCAAGATGCCGTTCTGGCGCGCGGAAGGCCCGGGCCGTCCGGTCGAGCTCGGCCGCGCGCTCGGCGCGTTCTGCCGCGAGCTCGACGCGCGGCTCGCCCAGGATCCGGCGGCCGCGCACGGCTGGCTGACCGGCGCGCTCAAGCTCGATCGGTTTGCGGCCGACAACCTGCTCGGCTACCTCGGCGACCAGCGCGCCGCGACCGGCGGCGTGCCGACCGATCGCGCGATCACGATCGAGCGGTTCCGCGACGAGCTCGGCGACGTCCGGGTCTGCATCCTGTCGCCGTTCGGCAGCCGGGTCCACGCGCCGTGGTCGCTGGTGCTCGCCAAGCAGCTCGAGGCCGAGCTCGGGTATCCGCTGCACCCGCTGTACACCGACGACGGCATCGCGCTGCGGTTCGCCGACGGCGACGTGCTGCCGACCGACGATCAGCTGGTGCCCGACCCCGACGACGTCGAGGCCGTGCTGGTCGAGGAGCTGGCGCGCTCGAGCGTGTTCGCCAGCCACTTTCGCGAGAACGCCGCGCGCGCGCTGCTGCTGCCGCGCCGCCGGCCCGGCCAGCGCACGCCGCTGTGGGCGCAGCGGCTGCGCGCCCAGCAGCTGATGGGCGTGGCGCTGCGGTTCCCGGCGTTCCCGATCACGCTCGAGACCTACCGCGAGATCCTGCGCGACGTGTTCGACCTGCCGGCGCTGGTCGACGTGCTGCGCCAGATCCGGTCGCGCGCGATCCGGATCGAGCCGGCGATCACCGACGTGGCGTCGCCGTTCGCGCGCTCGCTGGTGTTCGACTACGTGGCCGCGTTCCTCTACGAGGGCGACGCTCCGCTCGCCGAGCGCAAGGCTCAGGCGCTCACGCTCGACCGCAACCTGCTGCGCGAGCTGATCGGCGGCGGCGAGCTCCGCGAGCTGCTCGATCCCGACGTGCTCGACGAGGTCGAGGCCGAGCTGCAGCAGCGCGTGCCCGAGCGCCAGGCGCGCTCGGTCGACGAGATCCACGATCTGCTGCGCCGGCTCGGCGATCTGTCGCGCGATGACATCGCCGCCCGGACGATCGCCGACGCCGAGCTCGACGTTCCGGTCACCGCGGTTCCGAGCGCCGGAGGTGCCGGGGGGACCGGGAGTCTTGGATCTGCGCTGGACCGGCTCGGCCGGGCGCTCGACGCGCTGGTCACCAGCCGGCGGATCGCGGTGGTGCGGATCGCGGGCGAGCCGCGGTTCATCGCCGCCGAGGACGCCGCGCGCTACCGCGACGGGCTCGGGATCCAGCTGCCGCCCGGGCTGCCGGCCGCGCTGCTCGAGCCGGTCGGCGATCCGCTGCCGTCGCTGGTGGCGCGCTGGGCGCGGACCCACGCGCCGTTCACCGCCGCCGAGCCCGCCGCGCGCTGGGGCCTGCCGGCGGCGCAGATCGAGCCGGTGCTCGGGCTGCTCGAGGCGCGCAACCAGCTGGTGCGCGGCGAGCTGCGGCCGGGCGGCAGCCACAAGGACAGCTGCGACCCCGAGGTCCTGCGCCAGCTGCGCCGCCGCACGCTGGCCAAGCTGCGCGCGCAGGTCGCGCCGGTCGGCGCCGCGACGTTCGCCGCGTTCCTGCCGCGCTGGCACGGCCTCGATCAGCCGCGCCGCGGGATCGGCGCGCTGCGCGACGCGATCGCCCGGCTCGAGGGCGTGGCGCTGCCGTTCTCCGAGCTCGAGGCCCGGATCCTGCCGGCCCGGATCCTCGACTATCACCCGCGGATGCTCGACGAGCTCGGCGCCGCCGGCGAGCTGGTCTGGGTCGGCGCCGGCGCGCTCGGCGCCAAGGATGGCCGCGTGATCCTGCTGCGCCGCGATCGCGCGCTGGCGCTGGCGCCCGATCCGCAGCCGCTCGCCCACCCGTCCCCGGTCCACGACGCGATCCTCGCCCACCTGTCGCACGGCGGTGCGTCGTTCCTGGTCGCGATCGAGCAAGCGGTGGCCGCCGCGGTGCCGCGCCCCGAGGCCCGGCCGGAGCCAGGGGAGCGAGGCGAGCGCGGCGGGGAGCGTGGCGAGCGTGGTGGGCACCCCGAGCGTCCCGGGCACCTGGGGGGTGTTCCGGGCGCCGCCGGCCGCGCGGCCGCGGGCCATGCGCCGATCGTCGCCGCGCTGTGGGACCTGGTGTGGGCGGGCGTGGTCACCAACGATACGTTCGCGCCGCTGCGCTCGCTCGGCCAGTCAGCGAGCCGCCGGGGCAACGCGCACGCCTCGTTCGGCGGCCGGTGGTCGCTCGTGACGTCACTCGGCAGCGGCGGCGCCGCCGCCCCGACCGCGACCAACCGCGCGCACGCCCAGGCGACCGCGCTGCTCGAGCGCTGGGGCATCGCCGGCCGGGCCACCGCGCGCGCCGATGATCTGCCCGGCGGGTTCGCCGCGATCGGCGACGTGCTGCGCGCGATGGAGGACGCCGGCACCGTGCGCCGCGGCTACTTCGTCGAGAGCCTCGAGGGCGCGCAGTTCGCGTGGCCGGGCGCGATCGATCGGCTGCGCGAGGCGCCGCGCGGCGACGCCGCCCGGGTCGACGTCCTGCCGGCGGTCGATCCGGCGTGCGCGTGGGGCAGCGCCCTGCCCTGGCCGCAGCTCCGCGATCCGAACGCCCGGCCGGCGCGCCGCGTCGGGGCCACCGCGATCCTGGTCGACGGTGAGCTCGCGGTGTGGCTCGAGCCGAAAGCCAAGCGGATCGTCACCGGCGAGCTGCCCGGCGAGTCGATCGAGCTCGCGCTCGCGGTCGGGCTCCCCCGCGTCGCCGCCCGCGCCCGCCGCCGCGAGCTGGTGATCGAGCTGATCGACGGCGTCCCGGCCAACGAGTCGCCGCTCGCCCGGGTGCTGCTCGCCAACGCCGCCCGCGCCGACTACCACGGCCTCGTGGTGCGCGCCCAGCCGTCGTCGATCGTACCGGCCGCGCCGCCCGGGCGGGTCGCGCCAGGCTCGTCGACTGCGTCGGCCGCGCAGGCTGCGCTGGCCTCCGCGTCGGCCGCACTGGGCTCGGCCACGCTGGGCTCGGTGGCCGCGCGCGCCGGCTCCGCATCGCCGTCGGATCGCGGAGCACCTGCCCCACCGGGCTCCGCGGCGAGCGTTGCCAACGAGATCGAGAACGAGCTCGAGGACGGCCTGGACTTCGACGCCGACTCCGATCCGGAAGATACCGAAACCGAGCCGGACGGCGACGGCAACTTCGACGCCGACTCCTGAGATCGCGAAGCGCGTTCCGGATCGGCGCGACCGTCGTTCCTCGGTGGCCCGGACGCGGGGCGCCGCGATCGACTGGCCGATCCGCCGCGCGTGCCGCATGGTGAGCGTCGCGATGCCCGAGGGCGACACGATCCACCGGATTGCCGCGCGCGTGGCGCCCGCGCTGACCGGCAAGGTGATCGAGCGGGTGACCACGCAGGGACTGGTGCGCGACCTCGCCGGGCGCACGGTGCGGACCGTCGAGGCCCATGGCAAGCACCTGGTCGTCGAGCTCGACGACGGCACCCACCTGCGGGTCCACCTCGGCATGAACGGCCGGTTCCGGCTGTACAGCCGCGCCGAGGGCGCCGCGATCCTCGCCCGGACGTCGCCCGGCCGGGCCAGCCTCGTGGTCGCGACCGCCGAGCACCTGTTCGTATGGCTCACCGCACCGACCGTCGAGATCTCGCATCGCCGCGCGCCGCGCCACGGCATGGCGGTCGCCTCGCTCGGCCCCGACATCCTGACCGATTCGTTCAACCTCGGCGCCGCCGCGCGCGCCGCCGATCAGGATCCGCGCCGGATCGCCGAGGTCCTGCTCGATCAGCGGATCGCCGCCGGGATCGGCAACGTCTACAAGTGCGAGGCGCTGTTCGCCGCCGGGATCGATCCGCGCACGCCGGTCCGTGCGCTCGCGCTCACCCAGCTCGAGCAGGTCTACGCGATCGCGCGCACCCAGATGCTCGCCAACCTCGGCCCGGGCCCGCGCACCACGCGCGCGCAGCTCGCCGGCACGCCACCATCGGCCGATCGCTACTTCGTGTACAGCCGCACCGGCAAGCCGTGCGTGCGCTGCGGCACCGCGATCGAGTGCTACTCGCTCGGCGAGCCGGCGCGCTGGACGTGGTCGTGCCCGCGCTGCCAGCCCATGCCACATCTCGTCGGTGACGCCACGTAACAACGGTGTGTCCGCGGCGTGCGATCCCAGCGCCGATCGGCACCGATCCGGCACCGATCCGGCGCCCGATCCGATCTCCGTGGCTCCTCGTATTGGCGGATAGCCCCGCGGCCGTGGCTATTCGAGGAGCCGGGGGGTGGTTCACACAACGTCGAGATAAACACCACCTGGTCCGCCAACTGCGCGGAACGTCGTCCGCGCCCGCGGGAGTCGGGCTGGTACCGCAGTTGCTCTACGGCTGACTCGAAAGGATTCTCGAAATGGTCGCCGCGCTCGCATATGCCGCTCCCAGCGGTCCGCTCACCAGTGAAGTGTCCGCGACGCTGAGCGTGTCGGCCGGCGCGGCCTATGAGATCTTTTCTGACTCGCTCGAGATCCCTCGCTGGCTGCCGATCGTCCAGACCGCGCGGACCCTCGCCCGTCACGCCGATGGCCGGCCGCAGCGCGTGGCGTTCACGCGCAAGCTCGAGCGCGGCTCGCTGGGCTACACGCTCGAGTATCAGTACGACGCCGACGCGCTCAGCGTCGCGTGGTCGACGGCCGAGGCCTCCAACGTCGTGCTCACCGGTGAGGCGCGGTTCACTCCGCTGTCGATGCGGGCCTGCCTGATGCTCTACAAGCTCGAGATCGATCTGCCGGTCGTCGATGACCTGGTGACCAGCGAGCTGGATCGCCACCCGGCATCGCAGGTGGTGGCCGAGTTCCGCGAGCACCTGCGCCGGCTCTGTTGATATCCAGCTCACATAGAATTGTTCGCTAGAAGCGGCGCGTTTTGTACCGCCGTTTCAGCTTCGCAAGCCCCTCCGAGAAAATCGCGCCTGGAACGGGTCTCGATTGGTAAGCCCCTACGAACTGTGTACGATGGCCACCGTGTCGAACGAGCGTCGTCCGGGGGTGCTGCCGCCATTGCCCACTGTACCGACCGTGCCGCACGCGCCCGGTACGCCGGGGCTGCGGGTCGAGGCCGTGTCATTCGCCTCGGGGACCCACCCGCACTCCCTGTTCGAGACCGCCGTCGAGACCAATGACGCGGCCTTCCAGCTGCGCGATCTCGAGGACAAGCTCAACCGCTGCCTCGCGACCCTGACCCTGCACTTCCAGCCGATCGTCCACGCCGCCGATCGCTCGCGGTTCGGCTACGAGGCGCTGCTGCGCACCGGGGACAAGGCGCTGCCCCACCCCGGCGCGATCCTCGATGCCGCGGAGCGCCTCGAGAAGGTCACCACGCTGGGCCGCGCCGTCCGCGCCCACGCCGCCAAGGTCATCACCGCCGAGCCCGCCGAGCGCGGCATGTTCTTCGTCAACCTCCACCTGCACGACCTGTTCGACAAGCAGCTGACCTCGCCGTTCTCGCCGCTGTCGAAGATCGCGTCGCGCGTCGTCCTCGAGATCACCGAGCGCAGCTCGCTCGAGGGTCAGCTCGACCTGCGCTACCGGGTCGCCGAGCTCCGCGAGCTCGGGTTCCAGATCGCGATCGACGATCTCGGCGGTGGCCACGCCCGCATGGGCACGTTCTCGCCGCTCGACACCGACTTCGTGAAGCTCGACATGTCGCTGGTGCGCGACATCGACAAGCACCAGATGAAGCAGCAGCTGATCCGCTCGGTGACCCAGCTGTGCCGCGAGCAAGGCACGCAGGTCATCGGCGAAGGCGTCGAGACCGAGGCCGAGGCCGAGACCCTGGTCGAGCTCGGCTGCGACCTGCTCCAGGGCTACCTGATCGCCCGCCCGGCGCCGCCGTTCTGCGACATTCTGTAGGGGACTTTTCCCGTCCCCTCCCATCCCCCTGGGGCTACTCGAGGTCGAAGCCGTAGACGATGCCGCGGTTCGACATCACGAACAGCCGGCCGTCTCCGGTGACCACCGGCGGGGCCGAGAACCCCTCGCCCGGCGAGAAGTACTCGAGGGTCTCGCCGGTCCGGCGGTCGGAGATG
>DATBBB010000161.1:0-40383 GCA_036271215.1 Kofleriaceae bacterium
CTCGCCGAACCACAGCGGGATCAGGTCGTCGATCCCGGTCGCCGAAAGCGTCACCTCGCGGATCCGCGAGACGGGGAGGTCGAGGATGTGTCGCCGGATCGGCGCGACAGGTGCGCGAGGCGCGGTGGGCGCGAGGGTCACAGCAGGCACCCTAGCACCCCGTGCGCGATCCATGTGGGCGGCGCGGCCGACCGACCACCACAGCGCACGGCGGCGCCGACCGGATCACCGCCGCCCGCGCGCCGTGGACCTACCGCCGCGAGGTCACGGCGTCGTCGCGGGCGCGTCATCGCCGCGAGCCAGGAAGCTGCGACCGCGTGCCATGGGCTCTCGCTTTTGCTGCGAAACGAGATGACCGTCCCGTGAACCAGTATCTACTCGAAGAGTACCGTCAGTTGATGGGCCTGCTCGACGGGATCTCGTCTGCGACCCTGCGCGGCCTCGGGATCGAGGCGCTGCGCGCCTGGCGCCACCGGCTGCCGCCCCCGTTCTCGCATCCCAGAAGGCCGCCCCATCTTATTCGAATGATTCGGATCAGCGTTGGTATCCAACGTCCATGCGGCTGACGGCCCGTGGTGCCCGACTGCTGGACGGATCGGACGACAACCCGATGCTGCCCGGCTTCTTAGACCGCATCAAGGACCGTTGTCACGGGCTTCCCGAAAGCGCGATCGCCTTGCTGGTGGACGCCCGCGCTTGCTTGGATCACTCCTTGATGCGACCCGCCGTCGTGTTGCGGCCTCTGGGGCTGCGCGGGCCAAGGATCGCCGGGCGCGAGACCTCTATGAGCAACACAAGGAGATCGGGAGTGCAGCATCGCGTGCTATCCGAGACTGAGGCTATCTTCTGAAGTGCTGCATCCGGCGTCATCTGAGATCAACGCTTCCAGCGTGAAGCCTCGGTTGTGCCTACGCTGATGCGAGAAGTAGCGCGTCGCCGGGAGTCCGTGCATCGTGCCGTCATGCCGACATCGGATCGGGCCTTTCGCGCCCTGGCACGTGCGCAGCCGGACGTGGTCGTCGGGCTCTTGCGTGCCGTCACGCCTGCTCTCTTGTTGCCCCATGCGGTGCTCGTACCGGATGACGTCGCGCCAACTCACCTCGACGGTCTCCCACCGGAGATCGACGCCGACTTTGCTGCGCGCATGACCTCGGAGGAGCTCGTGCACATGGAATGTCAGGGCTACCGGGATAGCGGCTTCTCCGAGCGGGTGCTCTGGTATCATGTAGGCTTCGCCCTGCGCTACCGGAGCAAGCGCCGGGTGCGCTCCGTGGCGCTGTGGCTGATCCCGCTACCCAGCACACAGCCGAGGAACGAGGTCGTCGCAGGCGACATCACGGTGAAGGTGACCACGATCGTGCTGCCCGAAGTACCGGCGAGCTCACTCCTGTCCGACCCGGCGACGACATGCTTTGCGGCGGGCTCGGACGGGGAGGGGCGCACGAACGAAGTGCTGTGCGCGCAGGTAGCGTCGGCGCTCCGAGTACGGGGGGCGAGCTGGCCCGAGCGGCACATGGCGGTGGTTGCAGCGGCGATGCGGGGGCGGTATGAATCCATGGTGACAGCCATGGAACAGGTGAACCTTGAACCGGTGATCATCGAGGATCTGGTCAAGTTCGGCGAGGACCGAGGCTACGAGCGGGGTCGGCTCGAGGAGGAGCGCGGTACGCTGCGCCGCGTGCTCGCGTTGCGCAAGCTCGAGCTCAAAGCTGATTACGAAGCGCGGATCAACGCGTGCATGGACCTCGCGACGCTTCAGCGCTGGCTCGATCAGGCCGTCCTGGCAGCAACCGCTGACGAAGCATTGCAGTAGTCGCCACCGGGTTCATCACGCCGTCGTCGACGAGGGCGCGGAGCGCGTAGGTGAGCACGACGTCCTGTTCGGCGATGCGGCATCTGGGGCTGCGCGGGCCAAGGATCGCCGGGCGCAAGACGTCTATGCTGCGATGATGAGATCTGTTGCCGCGCTGGGTGCGCTGGTCCTGGCCGTCGCCGTGGTTGTCGCCGCGCCGCACCGCGCCGAGGCGTTCTGTGGGTTCTACGTCGCCGGCGGCGATCAGCCGCTGGTCAACGATGCGACTCAGGTCGTGCTGATGCGGATGGGGACCCGCACCGTGCTGGCGATGCAGAACAACTACAAGGGGCCACCCGAGGCGTTCGCCATGGTGATCCCGGTGCCGGTCGTGCTGCACGAGGCCGACGTCAAGACCTTGCCGCGCGACGTGTTCGCGCACGTCGAGCAGATGGGCGCGCCGCGGCTGGTCGAGTACTGGGAGCAGGATCCGTGCAGGCCCGAGATCGACGACGACAAGATCTCGCAGTTCTCGCTGACCGGGCGGCGGCGCGGTGGGGCCGTGCCGGATGCGCCGACCACCGGCGTGACGATCGAGGCCCGGTTCGCGGTCGGCGAGTACCAGATCTTGATCCTGTCGGCCAAGGACTCGACCGGGCTCGCGGGCTGGCTGACCCAGCAGGGCTATCACATCCCCGACGGGGCGGCGCCGCTGCTGCGGCCGTACATCGAGGCCGGGTCGAAGTTCTTCGTCGCCAAGGTCGATCCGCAGAAGGTGACGTTCGACGCCGGCGGCCGGGCCGCGCTGTCGCCGCTGCGGTTCCACTACGACAGCGATGACTTCAGCCTACCGATCCGGCTCGGCCTCGCGAGCTCGTCGGGCACCCAGGACCTGATCGTCAACATCCTGGCACCGCACCAGCGCTACGAGGTGGCGAACTACCCGAACGTGTTCATCCCGACCAACCTCGACGTCGGCGACACGGTCAAGGCGAAGTTCCCGGCGTTCTACGCGGCGCTGTTCGACCGCACGATCGAGAACCACCCGGGCGCGGTGGTCACCGAGTACGCGTGGCAGGCGTCGACCTGCGATCCGTGCCCGGGGCCGGCGCTGGGGCCGAGCGACTTCGCGACGCTCGGCGCCGACGTCCTCACCGGCACGCGCGATAAGCCCGCGGCGTACGCGGGCTCCGACCTCGTGCTGACCCGGCTGCACGCGCGCTACGGCAAGGCGATCGCCGACGATCTGCGGTTCCGCGCGGCCCAGCCGGTGGTCGGTGGCCGCGAGCTCGCGCGCACCGGGCAGGGCGGGCTCGAGGACGGGGCGCAGCCGGCGGCGCAGAACAACTTTCAGGGCCGCTACGCGATCCGTCACCCGTGGACCGGGCCGCTGCGCTGCGAGCACCCGCAGCGCCACATCTGGGGCGGGCCGCCGGACGAGCTCGCGCAGCAGCCCGGGTTCCAGGCGCCGGTCACCCAGCCGGCGATCGGCGTGGGGCTCGCGCCGCGCGGCGAGGTCGTGCTGGCCCAGGCGGTCAAGCGCGACATCCCCGAGCTCGGCATCGTCGCCACCGCGCCGGTCGAGGCGGCGCCGGGCGCCGGATCCGGTGCCGGATCCGGTGCCGGATCCGGTGCCGGATCTGGTGCTGGCTCCGGCAAGGACAGCGCCGCCGGCAAGGCCGCGCCGCCCCGGCCCGTGCTGCCGGCCGAGCACGGCCGCCCCGATGCCAGGCCGAGATCCGGCTGCGGCTGCGCGGCGGGGGCCGGCGGCGCGCCCGGCGGCGGGCTGGTCGTGATCGCCGGGCTGGTCGTTGCGGGCCTGCGGCGCCGGCGCGTGCGGTCGGGCCGGCGGGCATCGCGTGCGGGCGCCGCGTGACGGAAAGGCTCGATCGCTGGGCGAGGCTGGGCGGGCGACGCTCGGCTCCTGGCTCGGCTCCCGCGGTTTTCTGGTGGTTTCTGGGTCCACGGCACGGTGCCGTAGACCGCTGGTTTCTCGAACGCGTTGGAAGCAGGACCCTATGAAAATTCCATGGCTCACACTCGGCGCCGCGGCCCTGGCGCTGTCGGCCCACGCCGGCGCGGCGGACGCGTTCTGCGGCTTCTATGTCAGCGGCTCGGGCGAGAAGATGTTCAACGACGCGACCGAGGTCGTGCTGATGCGCGACGGCACCCGCACCGTGCTGTCGATGCAGAACGACTACAAGGGACCACTCGAGGACTTCGCGATGGTCATCCCGGTGCCGGTCGTGCTGCACGAGGCCGACGTCAAGACCCTGCCCAGGACCGTGTTCGATCACACCGACGCGCTCGGCTCGCCGCGGCTGGTCGAGTACTGGGAGCAGGACCCGTGCCCGGTGCCGCGCCGCGAGATGGATGACATGGATCGCGCGATGGCGGCGCCGAGCGCGTCGTTCGGCGCGGGGATGGCCAACGAGAAGGCGAAGAAGGAGACGGTCCACATCGAGGCCAAGTTCGACGTCGCCGAGTACAAGATCCTGATCCTGTCGGCGACCGACTCGACCGGGCTCGAGACCTGGCTGACCCAGAACCACTACAAGATCCCGCCGGGCGCCGAGCCGCTGCTGCGGCCGTACGTCGAGGGCGGCTCGAAGTTCTTCGTCGCCAAGGTCGATCCGCAGAAGGTCGCGATGCACGACGGCCACGCCGCGCTGTCGCCGATCCGGTTCCACTACGACAGCGAGGACTTCACGCTGCCGATCCGGCTCGGGATGGCGAACTCGTCGGGCAAGCAGGACCTGATCGTCAACATCATCTCACCCGACAAGCGGTTCGAGGTCGCGAACTACAGGAACGTGTTCATCCCGACCAACTTCGACGTCAAGCCGGCGGTCAAGACCCGGTTCGCCGAGTTCTACGCGGCGCTGTTCGACAAGACGGTCGAGGCGACGCCGGGCGCGGTGGTCACCGAGTACGCGTGGACCGCGGTCCCCAACTACCACTGCGATCCGTGCACCGACGCCGACATCTCGAACCCCGATCTGATGACGCTCGGCGGCGACATCGTCGGCGGCCAGATCGCGCAGGGCAACTTCGTGCTGACCCGGCTGCATGCGCGCTACGGCAAGGGCGACATGAAGGACGACCTTCGGTTCCGCGTGGCCAAGCCGGTGACCGGTGGCCGCGAGCAGTGGAGCAAGGCCGGGCTCGAGTACGGCGCGGTGTCGTCGCCGCAGAACTACTTCCAGGCGCGCTACGCGATCCGCCACGCGTGGACCGGCCCGATGGCATGCGCGCACCCGGTGCGCGGCGTGTGGGGCGGCCCGCCGGACGGCAACTACCAGCCGACGATCGCGGCGAGCAAGCTCGCGTTCGCGCCGCGCGGCCAGCTCCAGCTCGCCGGGGTGATCAAGCGCGACCTGTGGGAGATCGGCGTCCGCAAGGAGTCATCGGCCGGGGCAGCGCCGGCGCCGCCGGGCGGCGGCAAGTTCGCGACGCCGCCGATCCGGCGGATCCAGGGCTTCGGGTTCGGCGCGCTGCTCGGCCTCGTGCTGATCGCGGGTGGCGTGCTGCTCCGCCGGCGCCGGACCGGACGCTAGCCGTGCGCGCGATGATCGCGATCCTGGCGCTGGCGGCGTGCGGCGGCCAGGCTCCGAGCCGGCCCGATGTGGCGCCGGTGCCGCACGTGGCCGCCGGGGCCGCGCGGCTACCGGCGGTGCCGGGCGAGTACGCGCCGAGCCTGGTCGCGATCGATGATTCGCCGCGCGACGCGACGCGCGGAGGAGTGAATGGACCGGCGTTGCCGGGCCAGAGGGAACGTCCCCGCCTCGAAGACGTCACCGACGGCAACATGCTGTCGGACGTCGACAGCTGCGCGAGCTGCCACCCCGACGCCGCGGCGCAGTGGTCGACCAGCGCGCACTCGTTCGCGTCGTTCGGCAACCCGATCTACCGGGTCAGCGTCGAGATGCTGCGCACCGCGCTCGGCAAGCCCGCGAGCCAGCACTGCGGCGGCTGCCACGACATGCCGCTGATGACCGACGGGCTGATGACCGCGGCGGCGGCGATCCCGGCGGCCGATCTGCGCGCGCACTCCGGCGTGACCTGCCGGCTGTGCCACGGCATCGAGCGCACCACCAACGACGGCAACGGCAGCTACGTGTGGTCGCGCGCGCCGCTCGAGGCGCCGACGCTCGGCGACCCGGCGTCGATCGCGCGCCACAAGGCGCAGGCCACGGTCGTGCAGGTCGGCACCGAGCTGTGCGTCGGCTGCCACCGCGGGTTCATCTCGGCCGACATGGCGATGCCGGTCCACCTGTCGGGACTCGACGAGCCCGGCGCGTGGCGCAACTCGGCGTGGACCGGCAACGGCATGGCGCGGGTCGACAAGGTCGCGCCGAAGACCTGCATCGACTGCCACATGGAGCGCGAGCCGGCGTCGGCGGGCGAGTACGGCGCCAAGGCCGGCACGATCGCGTCGCACCGGTTCCTCGGCGGCCACACCTGGATGGCGGCGATGCGCGGCGACACCGAGCACCTGCGCCGGCTGCAGGCCAAGCTCGAGGGCGCAGCGTCGATCGACGTCGCGGGTGTCCGGATCTCGGACGGCTCGCCCGGCGCGGCGGCGCGCTGGGTGCTGCCGGCCGACGGCGCCGAGGTCGCGCCCGGCGCCCACCTCGCGCTCGACGTCGTGATCCGCAACCTGCTGGTCGGCCACCGGTTCCCGGGCGGCGTGCTCGACATCCAGGACGCCTGGATCGAGGTCGAGGTCGCCGACGCCAAGGGCGCCCGGCTCGCGGCGTCGGGGCTCGATCACGCGCGCGATCCCGACGACCAGGATACCCACGTCCTGCGCACGCTCGTGGTCGACGACCGCGGCGAGGTGCTCGAGCAGCACGAGATGGCGAGCTTCCGGACCCAGATCGCGACCCAGACCCTCGCGGCGCGCGAGGCCCAGGTGATCCGCTATGCGTTCGACGTACCGGCGGGGCTGACCGCGGCGCAGCTGCCGCTCACGGTCACCGCGCGGCTCCGCCACCGCAGCCGCACGCTGCAGATGCAGGCGGTGGTGTGCAAGGCCGCGCGGACCGCCGAGGGCCAGGCGTTCATCGCCGGCGCCAAGGGCGCGCGCGAGGTCGTGCTCGACCCGTGCAAGCCGCAGCCGATCACGCTGATCGCCGAGACTCGTGTGCAGCTTGGCCGCGGCGCGGCGATCGGCACGGCGCGCCCGGCGTGGGAGCGGATCTACGAGCACGGCATGGCGCTGGTCGCCACGGTCAGCGAGCGGCTCGACGAGGCGCGCGACGTGCTCGAGGCCGCGCTCGCGGCGGCGCCGGCGGGCGAGCCTCGCGCGCGGGCGATGGTGCTCGTCCAGCTCGCCCAGGTCGCGGCCAAGCAGGGCCGGGCCGACGACGCGCTGGCGCTGATCGCCGAGGCGCGGCCGCTGTTGCCCAGCCCCGGGCCGCCGGTGCTCGACGCGGTCGCCGCCGACGCGCTCAGCCGGGTCTGGCGATGGGACGAGGCGATCGCGCCGGCCCGGGCGTGCACCGTGCGCGCGCCGGCCAACTCCGGGGCGTGGGTCGTGCTGGCCCGCGCGCTGGGCTCGACCGGCCATGACGCCGAGGCGCTCGCCGCTGCGACCACCGGGCTCGCGCTGGTGCCGCGCGATCCGGACCTGTTGCGCAGCCAGGCTACCGCGCTCGCGGCGCTCCATCGCGGCGAGGCCGACGCCGCGCTCGCGGCCTACGATCGGTTCCGCTCGCCCGACAGCTCGGCCGAGCTGCGGATCCAGTGCGCGGCCGACTCGCCGCGCTGCGCCCGCGAGCGCGAGCAGGGCCACACCCACCTGCTGCACCCGGTCGTCGCGCCCGTCCGGTAGCAAGCGGGTCGCGCCGCACCTTGCAGACTACCGGCGCGATACTACGTTTGTCGTCATGCTCCAGGGCCCTTGTATCATCGACAGCATGCGCCCCGGCTCGCCTCCCAGCTCGCGCTTTACACTCACACGCTTTGATGACAGGATGGTTGAGCGCGTACGAGATTGGGAGTGGTAACCGGAGGGAGTGAGCCATGCGTGCTGTCGGGGTGCGAATCATTGCGATCTTGGTGCTCGGCGCCGGCTGCGGCGCCACCGTGCGAGAGGCGGTGCGCGATGGCATCGACGAGGCGGCCAAGCCCGAGAACCTCAAGAAGGTCACGAGCTCGGCGCACGATCTGGCCGCCGCGCTGGTCACCGGCGCGCTCGACGGCGGGACGTCCGCCAGTAAGCTGCCTCCGGTGCTCGCGCCGCTGGTCGAAGACCTGGTGCGCGCGACCATGCGCGCCGCCGCGATCGGGCTCGATACCGACCTGTCACCGGCGGTCGAGCGCGCGATACGCGCGAGCCTCGACACCGCGCTCGATCGCCTGCTCGGCAAGTCCACGCGGCGCAGCATCGAGGACACCGAGAACGCAATGATCAGCGCGGCGATGACTGGCCTCAGCCGCGGCATTCGCGACCAGATCGGCCCGGCGCTCGCCGACACGCTCGACAAGACGCTCGGCCCGGCGTTGCAGCGCGCGATCCAGGATCACCTGGGCCCGGCGATCGCCGAGACGCTCACCCACGATCTGAAGCCCGCGCTGGTCGCGACCACGCGCGAGACCGCGACGGCCGCCGGCGAAGGCCTGTTCGATGGCATGAGCGCGCGCGCCAGGCCGGTGATCGATCAGATCGAGAGCCAGCTGCGTGACGATCTCGGCCAAGCCAAGCAGGGCGCACACACCGCGCTCGAGGTGGTGGTGATCGCCGTGCTCGCGGCCATCGCCGGCGTGCTCGCCGTCGTGGCGCTGCTGCGTCACCGCGCCGCCGTCGCTGCGCGCGACGCGCTGCACCTGGTGGCCACGCAGATCAAGCAGGCGAGCGGCTCGCCCGACGTGCAACGGCTCGTCGACCACATCAGCGCGGCCGGACAGAACACGCGCGGCGGCGACTACCTGAGCCGCCACCTGCGCGGCCACCCGGCGATCCGGGTCTCGACGCACGCTGCTTAGTGGGCCGGAGTCACGCGCGCGACGAAGCTCGCGATCGATTCGCCGTCGAGCGCGAGGCCGGCGGTCAACGCGGCGCGCGCGCGATCGGCGCCGAGCCGGGCCGCGACCTCGCGCACGAACTTGGTCTCGAGCACGGACGCCGCGGCTGGCGATGCCAGCGAGCCAGGCTGGAGATCGACCTGTTCGCGCAAGATCGTCCCATCGGCGAGCCGTAACTCGACGCGGTTGGGGAAGAAGATCGGCAGGTAGCCGTCGGTGGTCGCGCCGTCGCCCACGGCTTCGCGGCGCGGGGCGCGCAGGCGCGCGAGCCCTGTGCGCACCCAGCTCGCGAGATCGTCGACGCTGAACAGCGACGACCCGTAGTGCGCGCGGTACTGGCTGACGATGTGCAACAGGTCGCGCGGGCGCAGCGCGCGGATCGCCTCGCGCCCGGCCTCGATCCGCCACGCGGCGTCGAACACGCGCAGGGTCAGCGCCGGGTCGTGCACGACCTTGATCCGCCCGTACCAGCGGCGCAGCGGATCGGCGTGGGCCTCGAGCCACTGGGTCTCGCACTCCTCGCCGGTGAGCCGGCGCGCATGGAGCAGCACGGCGGCGGCGAGCGCGACGTCGAACCCGACGCCGAGGTGGGTGAGCAGCGGGCCCTCCGTCGGCGCGTACTCGCGCGCGAACCGGGTCGCCTCGATACCGAGCTTGGTGGTGTAGATCGTGATCTGCTCGACCGCCTCGGGCTGCGCCGGCCAGCGATCCGCGCACGCGAGCTCGATCGCGCTGCACGCGGTCTGAAAGTAGTTGCACGCCGGGTACGACTTGATCGCCAGGGTCTGCATCGCCCACCACTTGCCGAGATCCTTGAGCACGCCGGGCAGGGGAATGAACGCGAACCACTTCCAGAACCCCTTGCGGTCTTCGAGGATGCGCGTCGCGCCGGTCATCCCGGCGCGCGCGAAGTACGCGGCCTGGACGCCGATCTGGGTCGGCACCGCGGCGGCGAGAAACTTCGAAGTCGGCTCGAAGAACGCGGGCTGGAGCGCGAGCGGCGGCTGGGCGAGTGCGATCGCGAGCGCGTGGGTCGATTGTGCAGCGTCGAGCCCGAGCAAGTGCGCGGCCGCGGCCGCCGCGCCGACCAGGTGGATGAACGTCCACATCTGGCCGTTGAGCGGGCCGAAGAACGTCGAGCCGCCGATCCGGCCGGCGATCTCGTTGGCGAGCACGATCGCGGCGATCATGTCGCGGCTCGACTTGTGCTCCGCCTCGGCAACGGCGAGCGCGGCGAACACCGCCGAGTGACAGGTGTGGCCGATCCAGATGATGTCGTCGAAGTCCTGCGCCATCGAGAACGCCGCGTTGACGAACGCGGCCTCGGCGGGCGCGACGCGGCGGCCGGTGGCGATCACGGTGGACGGCCCGTCGCTCGCAGGCAGCGCGTCCAGCATCGCGAGCACGGCGTGCGAGCGCGCGGTGGCGTGCGCCGCGGCGACCATGTTGAGCATCTGGACCCGCGCCGCGTGCCGCGCCGGCTCCGGAATCGTCGACCAGTGCTGGCCGGCGAGCCACGCGCCCATCTCGCTGAGGTAGCCCCGCGTATCATCATTCATCTGAGACACCCTTCGATTCCGATAGCCATTGCCATTTTAGTGCGTGTGGCCGGGAGTTGGCCATGTGGGGGTTAGATAATTTGCTTTCCACGCTCGCCAGGCGTGTGATAGCGTGATCGAGATGGGTGTGTGGTGGTTGCGGGTTCAGTCGCTCGGCGATGCGATCGCGGCGCTTCCGGATCGCGTGATCTCCGCCGGTGGCACGTTGATCAAGCCGGCGATCGCCAAGGACGGCAGTACCGGCGAGTTTGTCGACGTTTCGGGGCTGCGCGCGATGGCCGAGATCGTGCGCACCGATCACGCGCTGACGATCGGCGCGCTCGTTCGCAACCAGACCTTGATCGACCATCCCGACGTCAAGCAGTGTGCGCCCGCGCTCGCGCATGCCGCGATGACGATCGGCAATCCGCACGTGCGACGCGCCGGCACGATCGGCGGCAACGTGGCGTGCCGGCTCGCGCGCGCCAGCACGCCGCCCGCGCTGCTGGTCTACGACGCGCGGCTCCGGCTGGCCGAGCGCGATGGCGAGCGCGAGGTGGCGCTCGCGCCGATCCTTACCGACGGTGTGCCGGCGGGCTCGCTGATCACCGCGGTGATCGTGCCGCGCTCCGCCGGCTTCCACGTCGCGTTCGACAAGCTCGCGTGGCGCAACGCGACCGCCAAGGCGATCGTGACCGCCGCGATCGCGGTCCGCCTCGAGGATGGGGTGTGCAGCGAGGTCCGGCTTGCCGCGGGCGGGCTGTGCGTGGCGCGTCGGCTGCCGCGGGCCGAGGCGCGGTTGCGCGGCCGGGCGCTCGACGCGGCTACCATCGAAGCCGCCGCGGCGATCGCCGCCGCCGAGCCGCCGTGGGAGGTGACCGACGTGCCGGCGGGAGAGACCTACCGGCGGCGCGTGATCGGCCAGACGATCGCGCGCCTGCTCGCGGAGGTGCCGCGTGGCTGAGCCCGGGCGCCGCGAGCGCGTCCACCTGCGGGTCAATGGCCGCGGCTGCACGGCGGAGATCGATCCGCGGACCAGCCTGCGCGACTGCCTGCACGGCGCGCTGGGCCACACCGAGGTCAAGCAGGGCTGCGCCGAAGGGGTGTGCGGCGCGTGCGTCGTGCTGTTCGATGGCGAGCCGCGCGCGAGCTGCCTCGAGCTGGCGGTGACCGCGGGCGACATCGCGATCACCACGGTCGCCGGGCTGGCCGACGATGCGGCGCTCGCCGAGGCCCACGCCCGGCTGCGCGCGCAACTGATCGCGCGCGAGGTGTTCCAGTGCGGCTACTGCGCGCCGGGTTTCGTCGTCGAGGCCACGCACTACCTCGCGCGCGGCGGCGCCGGCGACCCCGACGCGGTGCGCGCGGCGCTCGCCGGCCACCTGTGTCGATGCACCGGCTATCACCAGATCATCGAGGCGATCGTCGCCGCGGCCAACCATGCGCCGCCGCCGGTCGCGCCGTTGCCGCGGCCGGATCTCGCCGAGAAGATCGACGGCGTCGCGGCGTACCCGAGCGATCACATCGCGGCCGGCGCCGCGATCGCGCGCATCGTGTGGAGCGCGCATCCGGCGGCCGAGTTGCTCGCGATCGACCCCGCCGCCGCGCTCGCGGTGCCGGGTGTGGAGCGCGTGCTGACCTGGCGCGATATCCCGGGCCAGAACCTCGGCGCCGAGAACATCTTCGGCGACGACCAGCCGCTGCTCGCCAAGGACCGCGTGCGCTGCCTGGGCGACGCGGTGGCCGTGGTGATCGCGGACAGCGACGCCGCGGCGCGCGCCGGCGCCGCCCAGGTTGCGGTGCGCTACGCGGTCGAGCCCGCGGTGCTCGGCGTGGAGCAGGCGCTCGCGCCCGGCGCGCCTCGGCTCGGCGGCCACGCCAACACGATCGCGCAGTTCGTCGAGGACCGCGGCGACGTCGACGCGGCGTTCCGCGCGGCCGACTTCATCATCGAGGGCACGTACCGGTGCAGCGCGAGCGACCACATGTGCATGGAGCCCGAGGGTGGGCTCGGCGTGTGGAATGGCGAGACGCTCGAGCTCACCGTGCCCACCCACTCGCCGCACAGCGTGCGCACCGGGGTGGCCAAGTCGCTCGCGCTCGCCGAGGCGCAGATCAAGGTCCGCACGCCGCGCATGGGCGGCGCGTTCGGCAAGTACCTGGTACCCGGCGTCGACGGTCTGCTCGCGCTCGCCGCGGTGCACGCGGGCCGGCCGGTGCGCCTGGTCCTCGATCGCGCCGAGATCATCGCGCGGCGCGCCAAGCGCCACCCGCTGCTCGGTACGTACCGGCTGGCGATGCGGCGCGACGGCGCGTTCCTCGCGCTCGACGCCGACGTCATCACCGATTCCGGACCCTACATCTCGATCACGCCGACCATGGTGTCGGTGTTCGCCGAGGAGGTGTGTGGCGCATACGCCTTCCCCGCGGTGCGCGCGCGGGCGCGCGGCGTGCTCACCAACAACTTGCCGTCGGCGCCGATGCGCGGGTTCGGCTCCCAGCAGGTCAACTTCGGCATCGAGGCGCTGGTCGAGAAGGCCGCGCGTACCGCCGGGCTCGATCCGATCGCGGTGCGCCGGCTCAACTTCAACCGCACGCGCGGCGACGCCACCGGCCAGGCGGTCCCCGAGGCGCCGAGCCCGCTCGACCTGACGTTCGATCGCGCGCTCGCGCGGCTGGGGCCACGGCCGGTGGCCCCGCCGGGCTGTCGGGTCGGCCGCGGCATCGCCGCGGTCAAGGCCAAGTACGGCTTCCCGTACGGCTTCGTCGATCGCTTCGTGGTCCGCGCCGGGATCGATGATCACGGCGAGTTCTTCGTCGAGTCCGACCTTCCGGACTCCGGAACCGGCGTGCTCGCCGGGGTGGCCCGGCTGGTCGCCGAGCGGCTGGGCCTGGCGCGGTTGCCGCGCTCGGTGGTGAGCGACGCGGTGATCGACGATCCGACTGGCACGCTGATCGTCAGTGGCCGGCCGCCGGCGCGCGGCAGGCGGTGGGTGTTCCGCATGATCGAGCGGGTGCAGGGCATCCAGGCCTCGCTGGCGATGACGCTGGTGATCCGGCTCAACGCGTACACCGAGAGCCGGCTGCTCCACTGGTTCGCGCGGCCGGTCAACTGGCTCAACGGCGCGGTCAACTGGCTCAAGTCGCGCTGGTTCCCGACCTCGATCGACTCGTTCTTGCCGCGCGCCGGCAGCAGCCGGGCGATGGCGATGATCGGCCCCGCCGCGTGCGCCGCCGCCGATGCGCTCAAGACGCGCGTGATCGCGGCAGCGGCGAGCGCGTTCGGCGTGCCGCCGGCGCAGCTGACGTGGACCGCCGATGGCCTCGCGTGCGCCGGTGCGCCGGCGATCACGTGGGCCGCCCTGGCCGGCCGCGTCGGGGCCGGTGCGCTGACCGGGCTGGGCCGCCACACGCTGCGCACTGGCAACCTGATCGACACCCGGACCGGCAACCAGGTCGGGTGCGCCGACCACATGTTCGCGACCCACGCGGTCGACCTCGCGGTGAACGAGACCACCGGCAAGGTGCAGATCCTGCGCTGGGTCGCGGTGCAGGATGTCGGCAAGGTCATCGACGACGCCGCGATCCGCGGCCAGGTCCACGGCGGGCTGACCATGGGCCTCGGCCAGGCCGTGCTCGAGCACCTCGACCTGCGAGCGGGCGCGGTGGCCAACGCGTCGATGCACGACTACCTGATCGCCAGCATGCTCGACGTCGCGCCCGATCCGATCATCGAGTTGATCGCGTCGGGCCAGGGCAACGGCCCCGACGGCGCCAAAGGTGTAGGCGAGGCGAGCGCGGTGGCCGGGCCGATCGCGGTCGCCCACGCGCTCTACGATGCGCTCGGCGTGCAGCTCGATCTCACGACGACGCCCGAACAGATCGTCCGATTCTTAACTCATGCGATGGAGGGGAGTGATGGCGCTGGCAAATCCGACGAGCGAGCTCGACAATCTAGGTAATGCAGTAGACGTCATCGTCATCGGCTCGGGCTATGGCGCCGGGGTGTGCGCCGCCCGGCTGGCCGAGGCCGGCGCGCGCGTGGCGGTGCTCGAGCGCGGTCGGGAGTTCGCGTTCGGGGGCGCGACCAAGCCGTTCCCCGAGACCATGCAGCAGATCACCGATAACGTGCAGCTCGACGGTGGGCCGTTCGGTCGCCATCACCGGCTCGGTCTGTACAACTTCCACGTCAATCGCGATCTCGATGTCCTGGTCGGCTGCGGCCTGGGCGGCACGTCGCTGATCAATGCCAATGTGTCGATCAAGCCCGATCCACGGGTGATGCAGCGCGCCGCGTGGCCCGACGAGATCCGGCGCGCGGCGGCGAGCGGCGCGCTCGATGCGTACTACGCGCGTGCCCACGCGGTGCTCGATCCGGCACAGTACCCGACCGATCGCGCCACGCCGCGCAAGCTGGCGGCGATGCTCGCGAACGGCGGCGATCGCTGCTTCATCAACGTGCACTACGGCAAGCCGGGTCCGAGTCCGAACTCGGTCGGCGTCGAGCAATTCGCGTGCAACGACTGCGGCGATTGCGTCACAGGCTGCAACTACACCTCGAAGAAGACGCTGTGCTTCACCTACCTGCCGATCGCCAAGTCGTTCGGCGCCAAGATCTTCGTGCAGTGCGACGTCGACCACATCGAGCGCACGGCCGACGGCAAGTGGACCGTGGTGTTCCAGCGCCTGGTCACCGGCGACGAGCCGGTCCGCCCGACCGAGCGGCTGACCGCGCGCGCCGTGGTCGTCGGCGCCGGCGTGCTCGGCACCGCCGGGATCCTGCTGCGCTCGAAGCAAGCCGGGCTGGGGATCTCCGATGAGCTCGGCGGGCGGTTCAGCGGCAACGGCGACGCGCTGGCGTTCGCGTACAACTGCGATCAGCGGCTCGACTCCGTCGGCTACGGCGCCCAGCTTGCCAACCTGCCGCCGTACCTGTCGCCCGCCGACTGGGCCCGGGTTGGCGCGACCATCCTCGGCATCATCGACCGCCGCGACACGCCCAACGTCGATGACGGCATCATCATCGAGGAGGGCGCGTTCCCCAGCGGCATGGCGCGCCTGCTCCGCGTGGTCTTGCAAGCGATCGCCGGCGTGACCGGCTCGGAGACCCAGCACGGCTTCATGCACTGGTTCCACGAGCGGCTCGAGGAAGGCCGCGATCTGTTCGGCGACACGCGCGAGGGCGCGCTCAACCGGACGCTGCTGTTCCTTCTGATGGGCCATGACGGCGCCGACGGTGTGATCGAGCTGTCGAGCGATGGCCGACCGGTGGTGCGCTGGCCTCAGCTCCACGAGCGCAGCCTGTTCACCGCCGAGAACGCGCTCGCGCGCGTCATCGCCGGCAAGCTCGGCGGCATGTTCGTCAAGGATCCCCTCGACACGCCGCTGCTCCTCAACAACCTGATCTCCGTCCACCCGCTCGGCGGCTGCCCGATGGGGAACGATGCGGTCAGCGGCGTCGTCGATCACGCCGGCCGGGTGTTCAGCAGCGACGGCGGCACGTTCTCCCAGCTCTACGTCTCCGACGCATCGGTGATCCCGACCTCGCTCGGCGTCAATCCGCTGTGGACGATCACCGCGCTGGCCGAGCGGATCGCCGAGCACATCGCCGTGGATCTGGGGGTTGCGCCGGCGGCGTCGCTGACGGTGCGACCAGGATATGCGGCTACTGATTCACCGTCGCTTTGAGGCTGCGGGCGAGCTCGGGCATCAGCTGGGCGTCGTTTGGGCCTCGTTAATCGAACGACGGTGCGGCCGGTGCGGCCGCTGCGGTGGTGGCCAGCCGCGCATGGTGATCGGCCGTGAGCGTGACCGTGCACTGCGAGACCCGGTCGGGCCCACCGCCGGCGCCACCGGGGCCGGGTGGCCGGTACGAGACCTGGAAGCTCAGCGTGCCCGTGCCGTTCGGATCGACATGCAGGCTGCGCGAGCCGACCACGCGGTGGTTCATGCCCATGGCCCAGACCAGCCGGTCGGCCAGCGCGTTGGCGTCGAGCTTCGGCTTGCCGCTCCACGCGCCGGCCTCGACCAGCAGGAGCCCGAGGTTCTGATCGGGGGTGATGACGGTGCCGTCGGCGATCGCCCAGCCGCGGACCTGCTGGTTGGGGTGGTCCTTGGACGAGCCGTAGAATGCCCAGGCGGCGCCGATCCGCTGATCGAGCTGCACGCTCGAGTCGGCCTCGATCGGGCTCACCAGCACGCGGTCGGGCGAGAGCTTGAGCACGTGGGCCGCGTGGTCGCGGAAGCTCGCGTGCGCCTTGTCGAAGCCATCTTGCATGGGGGCGCTCTTGTTCTCCGGGCAGGTTGGGCAAGCCGCCGCCGGGCCGGCCAGGATGGCGAGCGGGGCGGCTGCAGAAGCGATGATCGAAGCGGCGATCGCGAGGATGACGGCGGGGGTGCGCATGGCTACGGCCCCGACCTGTGCGCTTTTCTACCGGTGCCGCTGCCGGGCTGCATGCCGCCGGCCGGCTCACCGCCGGATCCGGGCGCCGCTTCGTGGCCCGGCCCCGCGCCCGCCGCGGCGACCGCGCCCGCCGGCGCCATGCGGCGATTGTGGATGTTGGCGCGGATCCACTCGCGCTGGTTGGTGTCGGCGATCAGCCGGCCGTACTCGGTCTCCGTGACGCCGGGGCGGCCGGCTTCCTCGTAGAACACCGTGTACGACTCGGCGAAGAACTCGGCGGCCGCGTACAGGGAGTAGTCCGACAGCCGCGTCGCCCGGATCGATTCGTTGTGATACATGAAGTTCCGGTACCAGTTGCTGATGGAGAATACCTTGCCGCCCGTCGCGTAGAGCGCCTCGGGGTTGTTGTAGAAGTTATCGCCGCGCGACAGGCACGCCTCGGCCGCGATGATGACCGGCACGTTGTTGGCGCGGTTGCGCATGATCGGGTGGGCCGCCGGCAGCCCGAGGGCAAACAGCGAGCCCGAGCCGTTGGCGACCGCGCCCGTGATCGCGGTGCGGATCTTCGCCTTGTCCGCGTCGGTGATCGGCGTGGTGTGGCCGGTCGCGCCGCTGGTGGCGCCGGTCCAGGCGGTGGCACCCATGGCGGCGACCCAGGCGTCGAAGTCACCCTCGGTGGCGGGGTCGGCGCCGGCCCACCAGCCGCCGAGGCCGATGGTGAAGCCGGTGACCACGGCCGGGATCGCGGCGTCGACCGCGTGGGCGATCTCGTGGCGCACGGTGGCGTTGAGCCAGTTGACGTCGCGCGCACCGCTGCCGCGCTCGTCCATGCGGCGCACCACGTCGCCGGCCGCGTGGACATGGCCGAGCGCGCGGTGGACGGTGAGCGTGTTCCCGGTGATGGTGCTGACGCGGCCCCAGTCGAAGTTGGCGTCGGTGAGCGTGGGGTTCGCGCTGGCGCCGAGCGCGACCATGTCGTTGACCGCGAAGCTGGTGCCGGCGCCGACCGCGAGCGTGGTGGCGCCGACCGCGACCGCGGCGGTGAGCGCGCTGGTGTTGCCGACCGCGACGGTGCGCGCGACCACGTCATCGACCCGGTGCGCGTGGGTCACGGCGGGCGAGATGGTGAGCACGTTGCCCGCGATCGCGGTGACGGTGCCGTGATCGTAGCTGGCGTCGCTGGTCGCGACGTTGCTGCCGGTGCCGATCGCGAAGCCGTCGTTGACCGAGAAGTGGGTGCCGTCGCTGACCTGGAGGGTGGCGGCGCTGGCGGCGGCCGCCGCGGCGAGCTTGACGCTGCCGCCGTGGGCGTCGATCTTGGCGACCACGTCATCGACGTGGTGCGCGTGGGCCAGGCCGGCGCCGATGGTCACGGTCGCGCCGGCGACGGCGGTCACCGTGGCGCGGTCGTAGCTGGGGTCGACCGAGAGCGTCTGGGTACCGGTGCCGAGCGCGATGGTGTCGCCGATGGCGAGCCGGCCGCCCTCGTTGACGGTCAGGGTGACCGCGCCGGCGGCCGCGTCGGCGGTGAGCTTGGTGCCATAGCCCATCTGCTGCTGGAACCCGGTGCTGGCGTGGGCCCCGACGGTGAACTCGCCGCCGCCGAACGCCGCGCGATCGATCATCGTCGGGTCGACGCTGAGCACGATGGTCTGCCAGACCCGGCCGTTGACGTCCTGCGCGCGGACGTCGCCGTCGGGCAGCAGCTTGAGCTGGCGATGCATGGCCTGGAGCACCGCGGCGTTCCAGCGCGCGCCGGGCTGGCGCGTGGCCTCGACCTCCCAGTACGAGTCGAGGGCGCGGACCACGTAGCCGGCGTTGGTCCCGTCGGTGATGACGGCGTCCTCGAACGCGCGTTGCTCGGCGACGGCGCCGTAGAGGTCGAGGTAGCGCTGGCGGCGGGCGCGGTCGTCGCCGGTGATCAGCGACCACGCCAGCACCGGCTGGTGGGCATCGGTGAAGATCCGGCGGGCCAGGCGCGCGCGCACGGCATCGGCCTGCGGCCCCATGTGCGACTCGACCTGGCCGATCAGCGCGCGGCCGCGGGCGACGGCCAGCACCTCGGCGATGGGCGCGGCGTCGATCAGCGCGATCACGTGCACCGGATCGACGGGGTGCGCGGTCATCGCGGCGCGGAGATCGCTGTCGAGCGTCGACGGCCCGGTGCCCGGGGCGACGGGCTTGGCCTGCACGGCCGCGCCCACCGGCGGCAGGCCACCGGTCAGCGTGGTCTTGCCCGGTCCAGGCGCGCCTGTCGGCCCCGCATCCGCGGCGTGATCTCCACGTGGGCTCGCCGTTCGGTCTTGCTTCATGACATCCCTCACGTCCCGAGCTCGTGGTCGCGTACCAAAGCCATCACGTTGGCACGGTGGGATGAGCCGGGTCAACCGGGTTTCATTGCTCCCGGCTCGCCCGGCCTCGTCGTGCTCTGCAGTTTGACCTCACCGAACCGCTCCGAGCGCGGCGCCGGCCCTGGTCGGCGGCAGGCAGGCCGCGCTGGCCGATGCTCCGGGCGGTCAGCTTTGTTCTATCCTGGCTGTGGTGCACAAAGATCACGCCACATTCATTCAGGCACTGCACGCTACCCGAACGTTACGAGTGTGTTTTATTGCCAAGAAAGATAATATTCAGCGCACTCGCACATGCGCACCTCTTGATTTTGGTCCTGATCGAAGAGCGAAAGACCAAAGCAATCGCTATCATTTCTGGGACTATGACAGCGATGACGGCCCTCACTCACTCAGCGTGTTGCCGGAGCAAATTGTATCCATGGTGATTGCTGGGCATATCTTCAATCCAGTGGATATTGTCACGTGGGTGCCCGACTGGACCATCTCGCGCGACTGGACGGGGCTGCCGACCGTGGCGGCGACGAACACGAACGAGCGCAAAGGCCGCACCGGGCGACGAATCTTGATCTTCAATCGCATCACGCCCGAGGGCCTGTTCGCGACACCCGACGGCAACATCGACTGGGCCGTGCCCGAGGACGCGGTCGACCAGGGCGCGGTCGAGGCGATGGCGAACACCGATACGATGCTGTTCGGCCGCAAGACCTACGAGCTGTTCGCCAGCTTCTGGCCGCGGGTCGCCGACGAGCCGAGCCCGCCGGATCCGCACCAGAGCGGGCGCCACCCGCCACAGATGCGCAAGATGGCAGTGTGGATCAACGAGACCGCGAAGCTGGTGGTGTCGTCGACGTTGACCGCGCCGGGCTGGCGCAACGTGCGCGTGCTGCCGGGCTTCGATCCGCACGCGCTGGCGGCGCTCAAGCAGCAGCCGGGCAAGGACATCATCGTGTTCGGCAGCGGCTCGATCGTGTCGCAGCTCGCCGAGCATGGCCTGGTCGACGAGTACCAGTTGCTGGTCAATCCGCTGCTGCTCGGCACCGGCAACCCGCTGTTCCGCGGGCTGTCGCGGCGCGTGCCGCTGGCGTTGCTCGAGGCGCGGCCGTACCCGTCGGGCAATGTCATGTTGCGCTATGCGCCGAAGCGGGCGCCCTGAGCGGTGCCCGAGACAAGTGACCCGAGCGAGCCGAGCGAGCCAAGCGCCCGACGGCGGCACCGCGCGCGCCGGTGATCAGCGATGGGCGTTGCCGAACAGCCGCGCGTGCTCGGCGGGCGGGGCGCGCCAGTACTGCGGCGGGCCGTCGACGTGGGCGCCGAGCGCGGCGGCGGCGTGCCACGGCCAGCGCGCGTCGTAGAGCATGGCGCGGGCGAGCGCGACCAGGTCGGCCTTGCCGCTGGCGATCAGGTCCTCGGCCTGCTGGGGATCGGTGATCATGCCGACCGCCATGGTGGTGACCCCGGTGGCCTGCTTGATCGCGTCGGCGAACGGGACCTGGTATCCGGGGCCGACCGCGATCTTCTGCGCCGGCGAGATGCCGCCGGACGACGCGTCGATCCAGTCGACGCCGCGCTGCTGGAGCTCGCGGGCGAACGCGATCGTCTGATCGATGTCCCAGCCGCCGTCGATCCAGTCGGACGCCGAGACCCGGACGCCGACCGGCTTGCCGGCCGGGAACGCGGCGCGGATCGCCTCGAAGACCTCGAGCGGGAACCGCAGCCGGTTGGCGAGCGAGCCGCCGTAGCCGTCGGTGCGGTGATTGGCAATCGGCGACAGGAATTGATGTAGCAAGTAGCCGTGCGCGGCGTGGACCTCGATCGCGTCGATGCCGAGCCGGTCGGCGCGCCGGGCGGCGGCGGCGAACGCGTCGCGCACCCGGGCCATCCCGGTCGGATCGAGGGCGAGCGGCGGCGACTCATCGGCGTGGAACGCCAGCGCGGACGCGCTCGAGGTCGTCCAGCCGCCGTCCGCCGCGGCGAGCTGCTTGCCGCCCTCCCACGGCAGGGCGCACGACGCCTTGCGCCCGGCGTGCGCCAGCTGCATCGCGACCGGGATCTTCGAATGCTGGCGGATCGCGGCGAGGATCGGCCGGAGCGCGGCCTCGGTGGCGTCGTCGTACAGGCCGAGGTCGGCCGGCGTGATCCGGCCGTCGGCCTCGACCGCCGTGGCTTCGATGCACAGCAGGCCCGCGCCCGACAGCGCGAGGGAGCCCAGGTGGATCATGTGCCACGCGGTGGCCTGGCCGTGGTCCGCGCTGTACTGGCACATCGGAGACACGACCACGCGGTTCGCCAGGGTGAGATCGCGTAGCGCGAGGGATGAAAACAACTTGGTCATCGCGGTGTCTCGAGGTGTAGCGGATCGGCGCGCGGTTGGCGGGCGCGCGCGCCGCAACAATGCGTTGGCCGGGGGCGCCTTGCAGCCGCGGACGGCTCGTGGGCGCACGATGATCACGGCCGGACGTGCGCCGATGGCGGCAACCGGTTCGCCGGCGTACTGCGGGCTGCACGCGAGATGCGCCGACGAGAAGTCATGATGAGGCGCGAGGTTTGCACGACGGCTCCTCGAACCCTTAGAGACCAGGAGCACGAGACATGCGATTTGCGAAGACGATATTGCTTAGCCTAGTGGCCGCCGGCGGATGCGGCAGTGACCCCGACAAGATCGTGCAGACCGATCCGGCACCGTCGAGCGGCGATCCGGGCACCGGCTCGGCGACCGGCCCGACGACCGGCGCGGGCCCGACCGCCCCGGCGTGCGCCGGCGACAACGGCGGCCTGACGCTGCCGGCCGGGTTCTGCGCCACGGTGTTCGCCGATCGCGTCGGGCCGGCGCGCCAGATCGCGGTGACCCCGAGCGGCCGGGTGTTCGTCGCGATCGAGGCGTCGTCGGACACCGCGAACGACGCGCACGTGCTCGCGCTGTACGACGGCGACGGCGACGGCGTGGCCGAGCAGAGCCAGACCATCGCCGGGATCGGCGGCAACGGCATCGCCTGGCAGGACGGCCAGCTCTATGTCGCCGCCAACGATCAGATCGTGCGCTACGCGGTCGCCGACGGCGCGCTGGCGCCTGATCCGGCCGCGCCGACCGTGGTGGTCGGCGGCCTGCCGGCCGACGGCGATCACTTCGCCAAGTCGGTCGCGCTGATCGGCCATGACCTGTTCATCAACGTCGGCTCGCCGTCGAACGCGTGCCAGGAGGCCAACCGCCAGCCGCACTCGCCGGGCAAGGATCCGTGCGACGAGCTGGCGACCCGCGCCGGCGTGTGGAAGTTCGACGCCACGGTCACCGACCAGACCCAGAGCTGCGGCACGCGGATCGGCACCGGGATGCGCAACACCAACGCGCTCGCGGTCGAGCCGACCGGCCCGGCGCTGTGGGGCGGGATCAACGGCCGCGATCAGCTGCACGACAACTGGCCCGAGCTGTTCACCGCCGGCCAGGACAACCTGATGCCGTCCGACGAGGTCGTGGCGGTGGTCGCCGGCACCGATCGCGGCTGGCCGTACTGCTACCACGACGTCACGGTCGACCAGATGAAGCTCGCGCCGGAGTACGGCGGCGACGGCACGATCCAGGGCCGGTGCGCGGCGATCGCGTCGCCGGCGGTCGCGCTGCCGGCGCACGCCGCGGTGCTGTCGATGGTGTTCGCGTCGGGCACCCAGTTCCCGGCGGCGTACCAGGCGGGCGCGTTCATCGCCAACCACGGCTCACGGTTCGACGCCAGCGCCGCCGCGTCCGAGCTCCACGGCTACGACGTCGAGTTCATCCCGTTCACCGCCGGTCAGCCGAGCGGCGCGCCGCAGAAGTTCGCGACCGGCTTTGACGCCGGGCTGCGCCCGCTGCCCGACGCCGCGCCGCACCGCCCGGTCGGCCTCGCGATGCTGCCCGACGGCTCGCTGCTGATCGGCGACGACGTCGGCGGCCGGATCTGGCGCGTCACGTACACCGCGCCGGCGCCGTGACCCGACCCGGACGTGCGCCGACGGCGGGCTGTACGGCTACTAGGTTTCGGTGAACTTGTCGTAGGCGTCCGACTCCATCAGCGGATCGAGCTCTGCCTTGTCGGTTGGCTCGATCTCGATCAGCCAGCCCTCACCGAACGGATCTTCGTTGACCAGCTCGGGTTCATCCTGGAGCGCCTTGTTGATCGCAGTGACCTTGCCGGACACCGGCATGTACAGCTCGGACACGCTCTTGACGCTCTCGATCGTCCCGAACGGTTCGCCCTGCTCGATCTGGCGGCCTGCTTCGGGGATATCGACGAGCACGATGTCGCCGAGCTGGCTGACCGCGAACTGCGTGATGCCGACTCGCCAGGCGGTGCCGGACGGGTCCAGCCACTCGTGATCTTTGGTGTAGCGAAGATTGGAGGGGGAATTGCTCATGATTTGGTCCGCTGTTAGGTGCGCTTGTAGAATTTGCCCGAAACCACGGTGGCCGGGATGTCCTTGCCGCGGCAATCGATCGTGAGCGGGGTACCCGGCTTGGCGAGCGCGGCCGGGACGTAGGCGAGGCCGATCGCACCGCCGACGGTGATCCCGGGGCCGCCGCTGGTCACCGTGCCGACCACCGCGGCCTCGCCGGCGCCGCGCGCGCGGTCGACCACCGCGTAGCCGTGGCGCGCGATCACGCGCTGATCGTCAGCGATCTTGAACCCGGCCAGCTGGCGGTCGAGCCCGCGCAGCTTCTGGGCGCGCAGCGCCTCGGCGCCGAGGAACGCGCGGTCGAGCTTGACCGCCCAGCCCAGGCCCGCCTCGAGCGGGGTGTGATCGTCGTCGAGATCGTTGCCGTACAGCGGGAGCCTGGACTCGAGCCGCAGCGTGTCGCGCGCGCCCAGCCCGATCGGCAGCCCGCCGGCCTCGACCAGCGCGGTCCACAGCCGCGGCGCGTCGGCGTTGCCGCACGCCAGCTCGAAGCCGTCCTCGCCGGTGTACCCGGTGCGCGCCGCCACGCACGGCACGCCCGCGACCTCGGCGTCGGCGAACGTGAAGCTGGTCAGCGCCCCGAGCGTGCCGCCGGCGAGCTGATCGACCAGCGCGACCGCCCGTGGGCCCTGCACCGCGATCAGCGCGGTGGCGTCGCTGACGTCCTCGATCTCGCACAGCCCGTGGGTGTGCTCGCGGAACCACGCGAGGTCCTTCGCGGTGTTCGACGCGTTGACGATCACGAAGAACTCGGTGTCCGAGCGCTTGTAGAAGATGCAGTCGTCGACGACCCCGCCGCTCGGCCGGCACAGCAGCGTGTACACCGCCTTGCCGGGCGCCGCCGACGCCACCGCGTTGGTCGTCAGCAGCTCGATCGCCTCGCGGACCCGCGGCCCGCGCAGGTACGCCTCGCCCATGTGCGAGACATCGAACAGCCCGACGGCCTCGCGGACCGCCTTGTGTTCCTTGATCGTCCCGGTCGGATAGGCGACCGGCATGTCCCAGCCACCGAAGTCGATGAGCCGCGCTCCGAGTTGCTTGTGCAGGTCCCACAGCGGCGTGCGCTTGCGTTCCATGGCGGCCGGACACTAGCACGCCAGGCCCGAGGCGGTGGATCGCTCCGGCGGCACAGGGAAGCTCTGGCGGCGGGGCCGTGTAGAATGTGCAGGGGGAGGTCGAGATGACGAGGCGGCGCGATGTGCGGGGCGGCGATCCTGGTTCGACGCGGGACACCAGACACGAGGGCGTGGCGCCTGGAAAGCGAACGCTTGTCGAGACCGCGTATGGCAGCGGGCACGCCGCTGCCGAGGCCGGGAAAGGTGGTAACGACGTCAAGGCGCGCGGGCCGGCGGAGCCGCAAGCGGCTGAACCGGTGCAGCCCCAGGCTGCGGCCACGAGCCACGAGCCGGGCCCCGCACATGCCGCACCGATGGCCAGCGCCGCGGTGGGACCGGTTGCCAAACAAGAGCGCGTGGCGCCGCGCATCGAGCTTGCCGGCAGCGCGGTATCATCCGCGGTGACGTCGAGCCATGCGCTCGATACCGCATATGAGACCAAGCAGCAGCGCGTGGCGGCCACTGGTTCGCCGACGTTCAACGCCGCGGCAGGCTCCAACGATTGCACGCCGGGGTCGGTGTCGGGGGCGTCGGTGACCTGGAGCGTGGTCGAGTCTGCCGCGACCAGCCTGGAGGCGGGCGTTCGAGCTACTGGCATGCATACGAGGCCAGCAAGGCCCATGAGTGGGCGCACTGGAACACCGACTGGATGGTCACGTGCATCGGTGCGCTGTGGCCTGCCGCCAATACCGATCTCGACGCGATCACCATACCCAAGGCAGATGCGGTCAGTGCGGCCGCTGCCAGGCCGCTGCTCCAGGCCAAGATCGACGTGCGCATGGCCACGCTCGACGCCGCGTTGACCAACAAGTGGATTCCGATCCCTGATTCGCCTGGGGTTGCCGGCTCCACCGGCTACATTGCGGGCCAAGCCGTGCTCGATCCCCTGATTGCTGCTGTCAAGGCATACGCAGCGCGGAAGGGCTGGACGTGAAGCTGTCGGCCAGTCTTGTCATCGCGCTCGCCATCGCGCCGGGCTGCGATGCTCGATCCTCGCCCGCGATTCCCACGCCTCCGGTTGCTGCGAAAGGTGCTCCGATGTCTACTCCATCCGATCGGGAAGCCAGCGACGCTGTCGCGCTCGCCATTGCGTACCTTCCATCGCTGTCGATCTCGGCCGACGAGTATCGCGTGGTCTTCGTCGAAAATGTTTTGTCCGGCGAGGGCGCCTCGGCGACCCGCTGGCGGATCGGCTTCAAGCGCCGCGCGCTGGTGCCCGAGCAGCCGGGCGGCCGGATCGGCAAGGGTGGCGAGGTCTTCGTCGACGTCGACACCGCGACCCGCCAGGCCCAGCGCGGCAAGGGGGGCGACTGAGCCGCCTGGCTACGGCGCCTTGCGATCGGGGAGCGCGGCGGCCCGCGGCGTGCCGAGCACGCGGCTCGACAACCAGGCCGCGATCCGGCGGGTGACCAGGCGGACCGACCACCCGGCGAGCTTGTTGAGCACGCCGGGCACGACGTTGCGCTTGCCCTTGCGCATCGCGGCGATGGCGATCTCGGCGACCGACTCGGCGCTCATCATCGAGACGTTGGCGAGCCAGCTGTAGTTGCCGGCGCCGGCCGCGGCGTGGAAGTTGGTCTTGGTGCCGCCCGGGCAGATGCAGGTGACGCGGACGGCGGTGCCGCGCAGCTCGTCGTGCAGCGCCTCGGTGAAGTTGCGGACGAACGCCTTGGAGCTGGCGTAGACCGCCATGTTCGGGACCGCCTGGTAGGCGCCGATCGACGAGATGTTGACCAGGTAGGCGGCCACCCCGCGCGGCGCCGCCGGCTCGCCGACCTGGTCGTGGACGAACCGCTGCGACAGCTCGACCAGCGACGCGACGTTGAGCTGGAGCAGCTCGGCGTCGCGCGCCCACTCGACCTGGTGGAACGGCCGGAAGTAGCCGAACCCGGCGTTGTTGATCAGGATGTCGACCGGGCCGCCGGCGCGCGCGGCGGTCCACAGCGAGGCCGCCGCCCCGGGCAGGCCGAGGTCGGTCGTGATCGTGTCGGTGCGGACGCCGTGGGCGGCGCAGGCGGCGGCCACGGTGTCGAGCGCGTCGCGCCGCCGGCCGGTCAGCACCAGATCGACGCCGTGGCCGGCCAGGATGCGCGCGATCGCCGCGCCGATCCCGCTCGAGGCGCCCGTCACCAGTGCACGCTTGCCCGTCAGCTCCGACATGCGGCCAGGCTATCACCGGCCTCCCGGCTGGTCACCGGCGGCGCCGCGCGCTACCAACGCAACATGGCGATCGAGCTGGCCCCGGCGCACGAGATCGTGGCGTTCCTCATCGACAGCGATGAGCGAGTCGGCGCCGGCGGGTTCCTGCAGCTGCGGCGGCAGCGGATGCGCAACCGGCGCGCCGACGGCAGCATTTCGGCGCCCTACGTCTGCGACGCGATCGCGCGGCCGTACGGCCAGGACGCGGTGGTCGTCGCGATCTACGCCCGCACCGCGCGCGGCGTGCAGGTGCTGGTGCGCGATGGCCTGCGCCCGGCGCTGATCGCGGGCCGCGATCCGGGCCGCGCACCGCTGCCCGAGCCGGCGCCGGGGATGTTCCTGACCGAGCTGGTCGCCGGGATCCTCGAGGACGGCGACGTCGGGGCCGCCGGGCTGGCCGCGCGGGCGGCGCACGAGGTCGAAGAGGAGGCCGGGTTCACCGTCGCGCCGGCCGCGATCACCGTGCTCGGCGCCGGGGCCTATCCGTCGCCCGGCTGTACGGTCGAGAAGTTCTACTTCGTCGCGGTCGAGGTCGACCCCGAGGCGCAGCACGCGCTGGTGGGCGACGGCTCGCCGATGGAGGAGGGCGCGCGGACCCGCTGGCTAGGGCTCGAAGACGCGATCGCCGCGTGCGTCCGCGGCGACATCGCTGATCTCAAGACCGAGCTCGGCCTGCGCCGGCTGCGCGACGCTCTGCGGGTTGTTCAAGGTGACCGTGTAGGCGTGGGCAGCGAGCATGGTGATCTGGCTGGTGCGCCAGTTGACGGTTGAGGCCTGCGCGTGGAGCAGGTAGCAGCCCGGTGGGACCCCGGTGAGCGTGAACTGGTTCCCCGGTAGGATCGCTCCTGTGCCCAGCTGGTTGGGGCCCTCGGTGGGCGAGGTGCACGAATAGAGGTAGATGCTCACGATCGTGTAGGACGAGTTGTTCTTCGTGACCTCGTTCGCCGTGCAGTCCTGCGGACAGCTCGTCGTGGTCTCGCCAGCGTCGCACACATTGTTGCCGCAGATCGGTGGAGCAGGGCAGTCCGCCGGACAGCTGGCGGTGGTCTCGCCGGCCTCGCACTGGCCGTTGCCGCACGTCGGGCCGGCCGAGTGACAGTCCGCCGGACAGCTGGCGGGCGTCTCGTTGGCGTCGCAGGTGCTGTCGCCGCACCGCGGCTGCACGCCGCCGCTGCCGCCGCTGCCGCCGCTGCCGCCGCTGCCGTTGCTGCCGTTGCTGCCGTTGCTGCCGTTGCTGCCGCCGCCGTCGTCGTCGCCGGGCGCGTTGCCCGCGCAGGCGCCGGCCATGACCACGATCGTGGTCAGTAGCAGACAGGTGAACAGCAGTGAATGACGACGATGCTCATAACGTAGTCCCATGATCACATTCCCCCTCGTGTCGACGCAGCCCTCTCCACGAGGGCTGGGCTCATCGGCGAACCGGCGAGTCACTCGACATAGCGAATGCAGCGCGGCACGGCGGTTTGCGACAGACGGCGGACGAATTTCGTAAAATCGCGCCGGCGCGACGAGGCAGAGAATATCGCACGAGGCCGTCGTGCGCGGGCTCGGCCCGCCTGGGATCGAGGGGCCGCGGCGCCGATCAGCGGCGCAGCGTGACGTCGGCGTGGTCGGGCAGGCTGCGGTTGAAGCCGCCCGGCTGGTAGAGGTCGGCGCGCATGTTGGACTCGGGCGCGCGGTCGTCGATCCGGCGCTCGAGCGTGCCGCCGCCCTTCAGCTTGATGTCGATCCACGGATGCGAGGACCGGACCTCGGCGCGGGTCAGGCCGAGCGCGCGCAGCCCCGAGTCGGTCATCGCCATCGACTGGTCCTTGACCAGGTGCGAGTAGGCGCCGTTGCCCTTGCGGGTCTCGGAGTCGCCGTACGGGTCGTTGGCGTAGCCGTACTGGGTGAGCTGCATCTGCACGCCACCCGCCGGACGGGTGAGCAGGCTGTCGTCGATGATCTCGAACTCGGTGATGGCTTGCATGGCAGGTCCTTTCGTATCGCGTGAGGTGACTTGGTGAACGCCGGCAAGTGCAGCGCGAGTGCCAGCCGGCGAGCCGCGATCGCCTGTGCACCGCGGGAGACAGCTCGCCGACCGCGGGAGACGATCGCGCACCGCCGCGATCGCCGAACTGCGCGATTCACCGTCGAGGTGTGATGCGGATCGAGCGCGCGGCGAGGGTTGCGCTGGCGACATCACCAGCCGCCAGGCAACTCGAGCGGCCACCGCATTCGGTGGCGGTGCAGCGGCACGTATGGCGGCGGGCATCGGCGGCGGTGCAGCGGCACGTATGGCGGCGGGCATCGGCGGCGGGCATCGGCTCATGATCGCTTCATGCGCCGGAGCGGACGGCGCGGCATGGACGTGCCACCATGGCGACTGCATGACAGATGGACTCGCCTTTCATCCGCTCGATCCGCGTGGCGCGCGGGCCCGGTTGATCTACGCCGTCGGGCTCGGCGTGCTGGCCTGGTTCCTGTCCCCCGGGATGGCGCGGTCGACCCGCGCGCTGCTCGCCGGGGACGCCGCGAGCTTCGTGCTGGCGGCGGTCGCGATCTACATCATCGCGTTCACCGACCCCGCCGAGACCCGGCGCCGCGCCGCCGCGTACGACCCGGGGCGCCGGCTGGTCTGGATCCTCGTCATCATGACCAGCTTGTTCGGGCTGCTCGCGTCGGTGATCGTGATCCGCCAGGGCAAGACGTCGGCGTCGTTCGAAGGCCAGCTCCACATCGTGCTGTGCGTCGCGACCGTGATGTTCTCGTGGATCCTGACCCACTCGGCGTTCACCCTGCGCTACGCGCACCTCTATTACCGCGGCGAGGGCAACGGCGGGATCTCGTTCCCCGGCGACGAGCCGCCCGACGACCTCGACTTCGCGTACTTCGCGTTCACGATCGGCATGACGTTCCAGGTCTCGGACAACAACATCTCGAGCCGCGAGATCCGGCGGACCGTGCTGCGCCACGCGCTGCTGTCGTTCGTCTACAACACCGTGATCGTCGCGCTGGCGCTGAACCTGGTGGTCGGCCAGTTCAGCTAGGAGGCCGTATGCATACGGTCTTGCGTCGCATCGATCGCCTCGCGAAGCGCTCGGCTATACGAAAAGACGCGCTCGCAAGCTCGCGCTAGTCTCGTCGGAGATCTGCGCGGTCCGCGCGCACTGAACGGATTGTCAGAGCGGCGTGAGAAGGTCGTGGCCATGGACGGGCCGCCCGTTGTGTCTCCGAAGTTCCACCTCGCGCAGGGCGATGCGGTCGCGTGGCTGCGCCAGCTGCCGTCCGAATCGATCGATCTCATGATCACGGATCCGCCGTACGAGTCGCTCGAGAAGTACCGCGCGATCGGCACGACCACGCGGCTCAAGCACAGCAAGTCGTCGAGCAACGACTGGTTCTCGATCTTCCCCAATGACCGGTTCCCCGAGCTGTTCGCCGAGGTCCACCGCGTGCTGCGGCGCAACACGCACTTCTATCTGTTCTGCGATCCCGAGACCATGTTCGTCGCCAAGCCGCTCGCCGAGCTCGCGGGCTTCAAGTTCTGGAAGCCGCTGATCTGGGACAAGCGCAAGATCGGCATGGGCTACCACTACCGCGCGCGCTACGAGTGCATCCTGTTCTTCGAGAAGGGCAAGCGGAAGCTCAGCGATCTCGGGATCGCCGACATCCTCGAGGCGCCGCGGATCTCGGGCGGCTACCCGGCGGAGAAGCCGGTGGCGGTGAGCGAGATCCTGATCCGGCAGAGCACCGAGCTCGGGCAGCTGGTGATCGATCCGTTCATGGGCTCGGGCTCGGTCGGGCAGGCGGCGGTCAGCAGCGGCCGGATGTTCCTCGGCAACGATCTGTGCGCCGAGGCGGTCGACATCACGCGCGGCCGGCTGCGCGACGCCCACGCGGTCGAGGTCAGCGGCCCGGACGTGCTGATCGTGCCGGTGGCGACCGGCCGAGCCGGCGGTGCGGGGGGCTCGGGGCCCGCGTCGGGCGGCCAGCTCGGGCTCGCGGGGCTGGCGGGGCCTGCGGGCGGCGCCGGCGGGGCAGGCTAGGGCCGTGGCCGTCGCATGCTACTCCAGCACAGCACGTCGCTTCGATCCCAAAGGGCTGCACCCCTCCGAGGTACCGCTGCATCGAGCTGCGGCGGAGCTGGATCGTCGTCGCCTCGATCCCAAAAGGCTGCACCCCTCCGAGCCAAGATCACCATGTACGGGTCGGAGAGCTGAGGCGTAGATGGCGCGCGCAGCACAGGACGCTCGCAAGGACCGCGCGGCGGCGCGCTCGGCCCCGGCCGGCGGTCGCGCCGGCGGTACGGTGGTCAGCGGCAACGGGTTCCGCGATCTGATCGCGGCGTACATCCACCACCAGTACGGCGAGCACGGCCTGGTCGTGTATCGCGAGATCAACCTCGGCAAGACCATCATCGCCAAGGACCGCCAGATCGACGTGTTCGTGATGCGGCCGGTCGACCAGAGGGCGATCGCGATCGAGTGCAAGTACCAGGACGTCCAGGGCACTGCCGACGAAAAGATCCCTTACGCGCTCGGCGACCTCGCGGCGCTCTGGGTCCCGGGATGCCTGGTCTACGCCGGCCGCGGCTGGTCCAAGGGCGTGCTGCACCAGCTCGAGGCCTCGCGCCTGGCCGCCTACTGCCTGCCCGAGGCTAGCCTGGCACGCTCGAAGGCGACCCGCGAGCTCGACTACATCCTCGCCGCGACCTTCGGGTTCTGGGAGCAGATCCTGCCGGCCGCCAAGCGGTTCAAACACTGACCGGCGCCCCCGGCGCGTGTGTGTGCATGCCGGCCTGACGGGCACCCGTCGGCGAAGATCAACGGCACGGCCGCTGTGTAGCGACGATCCGCTATGCGGACTTTCTGCGGGTTCTGACCGACGATCAGGAAGCACCGGCGCATCCAAGTATTGCGCCGGTCAGCATGTCTGCGTCTCTGCGGGCTCTGACCGACGTCCAGGAAGCACCGGCGGGCCATCGGCTGCGCACGCTACCTTGGTGCCCGGCGGGCGGTCAGCGCTTGCGGGCCTGGGTCGGCGACATCCCGAACGCGGCGCGGAACGCGGTCGCGAAGTGGGCCTGGCTCGCGAACCCGCAGGCGATCGCGACGTCGCCGATCGGGCGCGCCGGATCGCGCAGCAGGTCGCGCGCGCGCTCGAGCCGCATCTGGTGCAGCGCCGCCGACGGGACGTGGCCGAGCGCGGCGGTGAACCGGCGCTGCAGCGTGCGCGTCGAGGTGCCGAGCGCGGCGGCGAGCCCCGGCCATGGGAACGGCTGGTCGGCGAGGTGGCGCTCGAAGAACGTGGCGATCGCGGCGCCATCGCTGCCGAGCGCGGCGCGCAGCGTGATCGCGAGCTCGATCTCGGCCGGCGGCGCGCCGTAGTGGCGCCAGAGCCAGCCGGCGACGAACAGGCCGAGCGCGTCGTCGAACGCGTCGCGGCGGCGACGGGCGAACCGCTGCTCGCCCCACGCCAGGGCGAGCCCGCGCGCGATCGTGGCCTCGCCGCCGGCGATCACCGGGCGCGCGAGCGGCGGCGCGGGCGCCAGCCGGTCCCACGCGGCGACCATCGTCGGCTCGGGGACGAACAGCGATAACACCTCGCAGTCGTCGGATACGTGGATCACCTTGTGCGGCGCGCGCGGGAACACGCACAGCCAGTGGTCGCCGTCGATCGCGAGCTCGGCGCCGTCGACGTCGATCACGACGCGGCCCGGCCGCAGCGGGACGATCCAGTTGAACTCGGCGTCGTGATAGTGAGCGCGGAACACCTCGTTCGGCCAGCGGTCGACGGTGATGAAGTCGTCGTCGTCGGTCTCGACGTCGACCGCGCCGGTCGGCCGCGCGCGGTGCCAGGGGGCCGTCACGGCGCTAGCTTGGCACGCGGCCGGTGTCGCGCGGACGAAACCGCGTGTCGTTCCTACGACAGCACGCGACGCGCGGCGCACCTATGGTGGCGGCATGAAGACCCTCAGCACCGTCACCAGCACCCTCGCGCTCACCCTGTTCGCGGCGACCGCCGCCGCAGCGCCGTTCCGGCTGACCAGCGCCGACTTCAAGGACGGCGCCGCCATCCCCGACAAGCACGCGTTCAACAGCTTTGGCTGCACCGGCGGCAACGTCGCCCCCGAGCTCGAGTGGTCCAACCCGCCGTCGGGCACCAAGAGCTTCGCCCTCATGGTCCTCGATCCCGACGCGCCCACCGGCGCGGGCTGGTGGCACTGGGCGGTCTACAACATCCCGGCCGCCACGACCTCGCTCCCCGAGGGCGGTGCGCTCCCCAAGGGCGCTGTCCAGGGCACCATCGACTTCGGCGCCCCGGGCTGGGGCGGCCCGTGCCCGCCGGTCGGCAGCGGCGATCACCACTACAACTTCACCCTGTTCGCGCTCAAGGTCGACAAGCTCGACCTGCCCGCCAACGCCACCCCCAACTTCGTCGGCTTCAACGTCAACGCCAACACGATCGCCAAGGTCAAGCTGACCGGGATCTACAACCGCAAGAAGTGACCGCTCAGACTGCCGGTCGCCACTGGGGCATAGCGCTACCGCGGTCGCCGGTCGATTTTTTCGATCGGTGTCGGAAAGCGTGGTGCCGGTACGCCTTTGCGTATTGATGGTGAACTCCAGCCTCCCGCATCCAGGCGCTCCGTTGCGGAGCGCATATGAGTGATCCTGATGCGCTCGATGCGGCCGCCGAGTCGAGCTCGACCGGCGATATGGCCGTCGAGCCAAGCTCGGCGGCGCTCGTGAAGGCACCGAACGATCTGCCACCGGCCCGGGCGCGTGGACGCCGCGGTGGTCCGGCGCGGGCGACGTTCTCCGTGTCGGTCAAGGTGGTCACGCCGATCCTCGGCGGCGCACCGGTGCCGCGCACGATCGACGAGGTCGACGTGATCCGGCCTGCCAGCGTGCGAGGCCACCTGCGGTTCTGGTGGAGAGCGCTGTGTACCCGGCCGAGCGATACGGCGCCGGAGATCTTCGCGCGCGAAAGCGAGCTGTGGGGCTGCGCGGCGGACGACATCGGGGGCGGCCGCTCGGACGTCGAGATCCGTGTCGAGATCGAGGCCTCGCCTGGGCTCGACGACAGTAAGGTTCAGATGCATGGCGAGGGGGCCTACGCGTTGTGGCCGGCGCGCGAGGAGAAGCGGAACAACCTGCCGGCTGCGCCGCGCCGGCAATCCGGTACGCAATTTCGGCTGACCGTATCGGTCAGCCAGGACCGCGAAGCCGAGGTGCGTAACGTGGTGCGGGCCTGGCTGTTGTTCGGCGGCTACGGCAGCCGTACGCGGCGAGGGCTCGGCAGCTTTGGCGTCATCGATCGGGACTGGTTGCCGACGAAGGCTGATATCCAGTCCCTGCAAGCCTGCTTTGGCCATGACATCCTCGCGGCAGGCGACCCGGAGAATGACACGCCCCGCCTGGGCGGTGCCACGCTGCACGTCGGAGCACCAACGCCCGACGCGAGCAAGGCGTGGACGACTGCGCTCGACTGGCTTCGTGAGTTCCGGCAGGGAACACCGGATGCGCGATGCAAGGGCTCGGTTGGCCGGCCTTCGATCTCGAACTGGCCGGAGGCTGACAAGGTGCGCCAGCTCTCGGCGCACCAGCTCACCCGAGGCCAGCGATGGGCGCACACTCCGCGGCACAACGCCATTCCGGCCTGGCCGCGCGCAGGCTTTGGCTTGCCGATCGTGGGGCAATTCCAGGATCGCAGCCGTGTGCCGGACCCCAAAGGTGGTCCCCGCGACACGCTGCGCTGGCGGGATCTACCCGGCGACCATCCCAACCATGGCAAGGAGCCGGAGCCGTTCGAGCTGACCTGGCAGCGTACTGGCCACGCCACGCCGGAGATCCACGATCGGCTCGCGAGCGCGCTGATCGTCAAGGCGCTGCCGCTGGCGGGCAATCAGTTTGTGCCGTGCGCGCTGTGGCTGCATCGCTCGTATCCTCGCAACAGCGAGGTGGTCCTGGTCCAGCGGCGCGCTGGCGAGCGGATTGCGGTCGAGGGCTCGGCCGCACTGTTCGAGCAGCTGATCGCCCCGAATGATCGGGTGCGGCTTGTCCTGCTCCAAGGCAAGGTCAGCCTGCGCGAGGCATTCTTCGCATGGCTACGCGATTCCAAGAGGACGACGGAGGTCACCCTGTGACCGCGCACCTCGTGCTGTTTACGATCGGCCCGGTCCAGGACTTCATCGCACAAGCCCGCCGGACACGCGATCTCTGGCAGGGCAGCCACTTGCTGTCCGAGCTCAGCCGGGCTGCGGCGCGTGCCCTGGTCGACCGTGGGGCCCAGCTCGTGTTTCCCGCGCTGGCGGCGGGCGACCCCGAGCTGGCACCGTGCCTCGCGCCGCTGCGCAGCACCGACGAGCCGCCGCTCAATATTGCCAATCGGCTGCTCGCCGAGTTGCCGGAGGGCGACCCCGCTGCCGTGATGCGCGACGTGCGCGAGGCTGTGATGGGTTGCTGGCGCGACGACATCGCCGGGCTCGTCAAGCGCGTATGCACGCGGTTGCTCGCCGACGGGGTGGACGCGGTGTGGGCCGAGCAGATCGACAGCTTCCTCGAGATCGCCGCGGCATGGGCGCCGCTGCCCGACGGCAGCTATGCGTCCGCGCGCCGGGAGCTGGATCGGATGATCGCGGCCCGCAAGCACCTGCGGGACTTCGCGCCGTGGCGGCAGCTGCGCGGCGGCGTCCCGAAGTCGAGCCTCGACGGTGCCCGCGAGACGGTGATCGAGTGTCCCAGGCACCGCGACGCGAGCCTCGTGCAGAGGTACCGGATCGTCGGCGACGAGCAGCTCGATGCGGTGGGGCTGGTCAAGCGGGTGGGCGGCGATCCGCGGCTCACGGACGAAGCCACGAGCGACGAGCACCTCATCCAGTTCGTGCCGATCGTCAATGTCGCCCTCGCGTCCTGGGTCGCGGTGGCCACGCGCGAGGCCGAGCCGCAGCTGAACGGGCTGAAGGCCGCCAGCCGGGAGCTCAAGCTGCCTCGCGTGCCGAGAGCGATCCCGTGTGCCCAGGGCTTTCCGTTCGACGCCATGGTGCTATTGCGCAGCCGGTGGGACGCGGTGTTCGAGGAGCGTGGGCTGATCGGCGAGCCCGAGCGCTGGGGGCGCGACCACGTCGTGCCGCTGCTCGACAAGATGTCCGAGCCGCATCCCTACGTCGCCTGCCTGGTCGCCGACGGCGACCGCATGGGCAACGCGATCGAGCGGCTCGATGACGCCGGGCCGCACCGCGAGCTGTCGCGTGCCCTGGCGAGCTTCGCGACCGACGCGCGCCGCGTGGTCGAACAAGCCCACCTCGGCTCGCTGGTCTACGCCGGCGGTGACGACGTGCTCGCGTTTCTGCCGGTCCCCCAGGCGCTGGCGTGTGCCGCCGCACTGCGCCTCGCGTTCGCGGCCGTGATGGCGCGCGCGTGTCCCGATATGGCCGAGGCCGAGCGGCCCACGCTGTCGGTCGGGATCGGCATCGGTCACGTCATGGAGAGCATGGGCGAGCTGCTCGAGCTCGGCCGCGCCGCGGAGCGCCAGGCCAAGGGCGGCGAGCTCGGGGTCGAACGCCGAGATCGCAACGCGATCGCCGTGGTGGTCGACAAGCGCTCGGGCGGTCGCACGGCGTGGCGCGCGCAGTGGACCGAGTGGGGCGGCGATCCGGTGGCCCGGTTGCAGCAGGATGCCGAGCTGCTGATCGGCAAGCTCTCGACCACCAAGGTCTACGAGATCGCGCATACGCTCGCGCGGCTGCCGCAGCCCGAGCAGGCGCCCGGGGCCATATGGGGCACGATCCTCGCACGCGAAGTCCGGCGCTCGCTGGCGCGGACCCATGCTGGCGACCCTGGCATCGAGCTCGCCGAGCTTGGCCTCGGGCTCGACGACACCGCTGGCTACGCGACGGTGCGTCGCGAGGTCGCGGCGTGGGTCGACCGGGTGCTGGTCGCGCGCACGTTCGCGGAGGCTGAACCGCGCGGGGTCCACCGACCCGGAGCGGAGGCCGCATGACCACGACCACGCCTACGCACGTCGCGCTGATCCCGCGCGATGGGATGTTCTGCAAGGACGGCCGGGGCTGGCAGACCAGCACGTCCAACCGAGGACACGCGCTCGACTGGCCGTGGCCGTCGACTGTGCTCGGCGCGCTGCGCACGGCTTCAGGCCGCCGCGAAGAGGCGGTGCACGATCGACGGTTCACGGCCGCTGACTGGCAGTGTCACACCGCCGACATCACGCTCGCGCGGACGCTGGTGCTGCGGCGCGATCGCGCGGCGAGCTGGGAAGTGCGCCACCGGGTGTGGCCGGCGCCCGCCGACGCGAGGCGCCTGGAGAGCCTCGATGTCATGCATCGGCTCCAACCCGTGCCGCCATCGCTGCCGACCCTCGGTCGCGATGATGACGTGGCGCGCGAGGCGCTGTGGGTACCAGTGCTGCCGGACAGGGCGAAGCCGGTGGTGACGCCGCGGTGGTGGAGCGAGGCGCGGTTCGCGACCTGGCTCGCTGGCGATGCTGTGCCGGCGAGCGACGCGGCGAACGCGTTCGACCTGACGCGCCGGATCCAGGCGCACGTCCAGATCCGGCCCGAGGTGCTCACTGCGGCGGATGGCGCGCTGTACTCGCACGACGTGCTCGAGACCTGGAGCCGCGACGCCGAGTGGGCGATCGGCGTCGAGGTCGCGCTGCCGAGCGCGGGCCTGCCGGGACATGTCACGCTCGGATCCGACGGCCGGCTTGCCGGGATCGAGCCGATGTCGCACCGGCTGTTCGACATGGCCACTCAGGTAGTCGCCGCGTTCCGGGCGGGCAGCCGCGGCCTGCGGATCGTGACCGTGACGCCGGCGTGCTTCGCGGAGGGCTGGCTGCCCGACGGGATCGCTCGCCACGGCTGCGAGCTGCGCGGCCGGATCACCGGGCTCGACGCCGAGCTCGTGCTGCGCGCGGCGATCGTGCCGCGGCCGAACTACATCTCGGGTTGGGATATCGCCAACAACCGACCGAAACCCACCGCGGCCATGGTGCCGGCCGGCGCGGTCTACTTCTTCGAGCGTGCCGACGGCGCGCCGATCAGAGAGGCCGATGCGCGTCGGTTGTGGCTCGCGGCGGTCGGCGAGCGCACCGGGGAAGGCTTCGGCCGGATCGTCCCGGGGACCTGGAACTTCACGAGGAGTGAGACATGAAGACGCGACCGTACTTGTTGCATGCGCTGTCGCCGTTGCACGCCGGAACCGGCCATGCGGCGGGCATCGTCGATCTTCCGACCGCCCGTATGAAGGCGACGGGGATCCCGTTCGTGCCGGGCTCGTCGATCAAGGGCGTGCTGCGCGAGGCCCGGCAGCCGTCGCCGAAGACCGAGGCGGTATTCGGTCCGGCGAGCAAGCCGGAGGACCATGCGGGCGCCCTGGTGGTCGGCGACGCGCGGCTGCTGGCGCTGCCGGTGCGCAGCTTCCGCGGCACGTTCGTGTGGGCGACCTGCCCGCTGCTGCTGACCCTGGCGCTGCGCGATCTCGCGGAGACGAGCGGGCAGGCGGATCCGCTCAAGCCAGGAGCGGCACGTTCGCTGCCTGGTGTGGTGCGGCCTGCAGATCGCGGTGCCGTCGTGGCGAAAGACAGCATCTGCGTGCACGACCAGAAACTCTACCTCGAGGATCTGGATCTTCCGGTGACGCGGTCCGATGACCTGAAGGGCTGGACGGTGCTGCTCGCGCCGCTGGTCTGCCCCGGCGAAGACATCTTCACCAAGCGGTTCGCGGTCGTAGACGACGAGACGATGGCGTTTCTGTGGGAGACCTCGACCCAGATCGATGCGCGCGTGCGGATCCATCCCGAGACCCGCACGGTCGCGTCGGGCGCGCTGTGGCTCGAGGAGAGCTTGCCGCCCGAGACCCTGCTGATCGGCCTCTTGGCTGCCGACCGCAGCCGGAAGACCGGCCAGGATCTGGACCCGATCCAGGTGCTCGACTATGCGCTCGGTTCGGTCACGGTGCTCCAGGTCGGCGGCAAGGCCACCATCGGTCGTGGGCGGTGTCGGATCGCGCCTATGACCTCTGGTCACGGGGGGCCACATGCCTCGGCCTGAGCCGCCTCGTAGTCCTTCGCCGGGCGGGCCGCGCGATGTCGGCGGCAAGCTCCGCCGCCGCGATCAGCGCTGGGCGTCGCACGCGTATGACGTCGTCGGTCAGATCGCGGGCCGAGAAGCCCAGAACAACTACAAGATCATGATCCACCAGCTCGGCGCCGACATCCTGCGGAACGGGCTGTCGGTCGCGCTGGCGACGCTGGAGCGCCAGAAGTCAGGGCGCGGCGGCTTGCTGCTCGATCACCTGGCCCGCGCGGGCGTGACCGGTCTCGCTGGGGCGACGCAGACAGACTTCGCGGGACGCGTGCGCCGGCTCGACGTCGATGCGTACATGCTCGCGACCCGCGAATTGCTCGAGCTGGTCGCATGGCTCAAGCGCGCTGCTCAGGCGATGTTCGAGGACATCTGATGCGCGCCGCCTTGCATAGGATGATCGGCGTGCCCGAGCACATCGCCCTCGGCTATGGCGCCTGGGCCCGGATCGACGTCGAGGGTAAGGTCTCGGATGAGCAGCGCGCGAGCTGGTTGAACGGCCTCTCTCAGTGCGGTGTTTCGCCCGACTATCCAACGGCGTTCCAGCGCTGGAAGAGCAGCCTGTGCCACCCCGGTGACCGGATGCGTGAGCTGACGTTGCAAAGCCGGCTGCTGATCGGCCACGGAAATCCCAGCCCGACCGATGTCGGGCTCACGGTACACCACACGTGGGGCGTGCCGGTGATTCCGGGATCGGCGCTCAAGGGCATGCTCGCGCACTACGTGGACGCGGTGTATGGCCCCGACGATCCAACGCGTGCGCCGTGGGACCAGCCAGACGGCCAGCGGGAGCGCGCTCGCTATCAGGGCGTGATCTGGAATGATCCTCGCATCCAGCATGGACCGGGTGACGTGTATCGCACGCTGTTCGGCGCTCCGGACGCCGATGAGGATGATACGGCGCGCAAGCATGACAGCGCGGCCGGCGCGCAGCGCGGCCTGGTCGTGTTCCATGACGCGCTCTACGTACCGGGCACTGCAGAGAAGGATTGCCCGTACGCCGCCGATGTGCTCACGGTGCACCAGAAGCCCTATTACGACTCACAGGGCAACGCTCCACCCTCGGACTACGCCAGCCCCAACCCGGTTGGCTTTCTCAGCGTGCGGCCGAAGGTGAAGCTACTGGTCGCGCTGTCGGGGCCCGCGGACTGGACCGCGCTCGCAGAGCGGCTGTTGTACGAGGCGCTCGCGGCGTGGGGTGTCGGCGGCAAGACGAGCAGCGGCTACGGCCGGCTGTCGGACGGCCGAGCGGCGAAATTCACGCCGGATGCCGGCGGCACCGTAGCCGGGGCCAATGTCGCGCCGGGATCCCGCGCGCACAGCTCTCGCAACGGCGACCCGATCACGGTGACCCGGGTCAAGGACGTCAAGGGGAAGGTCAAGTTCCAGGCCGACGACGGTACGCTCGGGCACTTCACGAGCGAGTCGCCTCCCGATATCGCT
>DATBBB010000162.1:0-17399 GCA_036271215.1 Kofleriaceae bacterium
GAGCACACCGATGCGGCCGACGCGACGCGCAGCACCCAGAAGGCGGCGGAGCAGGCCCGGGCCGTTGAGGAAGCGCAACGCGCCGGCCGACTGCTGACGCCGGGTAACGCAGCTGCAGCAGTGCAACAGCAATTGAATCGCCTCCAAGGAGCGGCCCGGCGCGAGTTCGCTCGATCAGCGATAGCCAAGTTGACGCGAAGGTGGGTAGCCGCGCGACCGCCAAGCCAGATGTGGGCAGCCGAACTACTCGCCGCTACCGAGAGAGATGAGTAGGCCATGATGGACACGATCCTCGTCCGCCAGATCTCGGACCAGCAGGTACCGAATCGCTTGTCGGTTCATCACTCGCGCCCGCGCAGACTTGCCGCGGAACGAGCCTCGATATTATCCCCGCGCTCACATTCCGGTCCGAGGCTCAGCCAGCGCGATCTGCGCGAGGCGGTGGCAGGAGTTGAGTGGACCGCGGTCGCGAGGAGCTTGACCTGGGGCGGTCTACAGCGCTCGGTACGCTCCGCGGCGATCCTCGCAAGGTCCGCACCTCGAGAAATGCGCAGGCAAGTCTCTTCTGGCTGTGACCGCCGAACCACGCTGTTCGGTCGTTTCATTGGCCTACCGTCGTCCCAAACAATGGAGTGTCGTCACAATGACCAACGTTCGGAGCGCATTTGATGAGTTCCTGCAACATCTCGAGTTAACCGAGGTAGAACAAGACACTGCGTCGCGTCAACAGAACGATTTGCGCGCTCGGATTCGCGACGAACTGGGTGGAGTCGACCGCGACGTTCTCGTTGGCTCGTATGCGAGAGGGACTGCCATCCGGCCGCTGAATGACATCGATGTGTTCCTCGTGCTCGATCCAAGTGTACATTCCGCTCGCCACCACAAGGAGCCGACGCACATCCTCGATCGGCTCCGAACTGCGTTGCAAGCCTGTTATCCGCCCCCCGGTCCACGGATCCGGATCCGGATCCAGGGCCGATCCGTGAACATCGAGTTTTCAAGGACTGAAATCGGCTACGATATCATCCCGGCGTTCTCATTGACACCAGATGGCACTAACGTCGAGGGCATGATCTATGAGATCCCGGATCGCGACCGCCAGTCGTGGATCAAGACGAATCCTGAGCGACATCGTCAAGAATGTGTTTCCGCAAACGCGCGCGCTGGCGGAATGCTCAACAGGCTCATCAAGGCCGCAAAGTATTGGAATAGCGCTCAGTGCGATGCCAACGGCGACAAGCCGGTACGCAGCTTTCATCTGGAGGTGATGGCCTACGAAGCATTTGCCACCAAGCCTACGGATGAGCGACGGGGGCTTTGGAGTTTGTTCGGGTTTCTGGCAACTCGGATTACCTCGCGATGCTCAGATCCCGCGCGTCTTGGTCCGAACGTCGATGCCGGTATGACCCCCGACGAGCGCCAACGGATCCAACTGAAATTGCAGAAGGCCGAGCGCATCGCCAGTGAGGCAGTCAGACAGGAACACCTCGGAAATCATGTCGCGGCCTGTAACAACTGGCGATCGCTGTTCGGCCCAAAGTTTCCGCTGTCATGAATTCAAGGGAGGTGTTATGCTTAGAATGTACCACTCGGAGAGCTACGGGGCCGGGCGCTGGTAGACGATCGCGAGCACGGCGCCGTCGGCGGTGACCGAGAACACCGCGCGCGCGTCGGGCGGCACCGGGCACGGGTGGCTCGCCGGCGCGTAGCTGACGATCCACGCCGCGTCGGCCGCGACCCGGGTCATCGGCGCCCACAGATCCTCGCGGAACCACGCCAGGTGCGCCGGCTCGATGCACTCGCGGTCGACCACCGCGTCCGGCGCCGCGCGATCGTTGACGTAGGCGACCGCGCGATCGACGCCCTCGCCCCACCACGCGGTCTCGAACGTGCCGTGCGCGGCGACCCGCGCCGTGCCGCCGACCTGCTCGCCGAAGTAGTCGAGGTAGTAGGGGTGGATCCGCACCAGGGTCACCGCGAGGTAGCCGGCGACGATCGCGCCGAGCCCGGCGAACCCCGCGCGCAGCCGGACCAGCACCGCGAGCTGATCGACGCCGACCGCGGCGATCATCGCCAGCGCCGCGAGGCACGGCATCACGTAGCGCACGCCGTCCTGGCGCACCGGCGACAGCGCGACGCCGAGCGGGATCACGAACCAGCACGCGACGACGAGCGCGCTGCGGTCGCGCGCGCGGACCAGCCGCACCACGCCGATCGCGACCGCGGTCGCCACGCCGATCGGCAGCGTGCCGGCGAGGTAGATCAGGAAGTAATGCGGCCCGGGGTGGTTGGTGATCACGCCGAGGAACGGCTCGGCCGCGTGCGCGGTGTCGAGCTTGTGGAACGCCTCGGCGAGGTGCGCGAGCGGATGCAGCCACAGCCGCGGCCACACCGCGTAGACCGTGGCGATCGCGGTGAGCGGCATCGCGATCGCACCCCACCGCAAGGTGTCGCGCCGCCAGCGCGGCGGGGCCTGGACCACGACGATCACCGCGCACAGCGGCCCGACCAGGCCGTTGACGAACCGCGACGCGATCGCGATCCCGATCGCCGCGCCGACCCCGATCAGCCGGATCCGCAGCGCGGCGCGCGCGTGGCGCTCGATCGGCGACAGATAGTCGTGGACACCGAGCGCGAGCAGGATCGCGAGCGACCACCACAGCACGGACGGCGACTCGTGGCCGACGATCTGGCCGTGCGCCACCATCGGCGGCAGCAAGCTCGCGATCGCGCCGGCGAGCACGCCGACCCGCGGCCGGAACAGCCGCGCGCCGATCGGCACCAGCAGCGCGCAGCCGAGCGCGATCCAGATCGCCGACAGCGCCCGCGCCGGCCCGAAGCCGTCGGCGAACTGCGCACCGATCCCGTCGAGCAGCTTCATCACCGGCGGGTGCTCGAAGTTCCAGATCCACGACCGATCGGCGAAGTCGAGCCCGACCAGGTTGGTGACGTAGTTGCGGCCGGCCGCCCAGTTGACATCCTCGTCCCACGCCTGGCCGAACCCGCCGAGATCGAACCACCGCACCGCCACGCCGGCGGCGAACACGATCGCCATCGCGAGCCAGGTCCCGCGCGGCACCGCGGCGAGCCGCTTGCGCGCCACCACGCACAGCGTGGCGACCAGGGTGACGATCAGGCCGAGCGCGATCGCACCGTCGAGCGGCGCGGTGCCCGGCGCGTCGAACACCGCGCGCTCGGGCGGTTCGGACGACAGCGAGCTCGCCGGGACGTACTCGGGATCGCCGCGGCGGCCGACCGGGCTCCACACCAGGCGGGCGTCCGCCGGCGCCGCGAGCCGGATCGCCGCCGGGCCGTGCGGCACGACGATCCGCTGCTTGACCAGCCCGCGGCCGCGGATCTCGTGACCGGCGAACGTCAGCCGCGCGTCGCCGTCGCTCTGGAACCCGAGGATCACCGGGCCGCCGCGCGCGACGAAGATCGAGCCGGCGTGGACCATCGCCCCCGGCGGATCCGCGGGCTCGGCCGGCGCGGCGGCCAGCCGATCGAGCGGCGCGACGTGCAACCACGCGCGCAACAGCCACAGCGCGATCGCCGCGGCGACCGGGATCGCGCCCCAGAACCGCGCGACGAGGCCGCGGGTCGGCACGCCGGTGAGCGGCTCCTGGGTGATCGCGCGCGGCTGCCTCACACGGCCACTATTCATCACAGCCGCCTGGCGAAACCAAGTCAGCGAGCGATCACATCGCGTGAGATCGCCGCGTCAGTGCACGCGACCGGGGCACTGGAAGTCGCGCGACTTCTTGGCGAGGAACGTGTAGTACTCGCCCTGCTCGCGCATCCCGGGGATGTGCATCGTCACCGGCTCGAACCCGCGGGCGAGCCAGGACCCGGCGCACGGCAGCGCCGGAGCGTCGGGCTGGCGGTGGAGCTGGTAGCAGCTGAACACGAACGTCGGATCGTAGGCCGCGAGCACGCGGTCCGAGCCGAACTTGGTGTGCCCGGCGCGCGGGCGGATCCGCGGCTCGTCGTGCGCGATGGTCTCGGACACCAGGCCGAACACGTCGACGCCGCGCATCCGCCCTGCGTACGGCTGGGCTCCAGCGCCGCCGACGATCGAGAAGTCGTCCGGCCGGAAGCACGCCGCCATCGCGCGGCCGATCGCGGCGCGATCCTCGGTGTAGACCATCAGGAACGCGGGCGTGTCGATGCCGCGGTCGCTGGCGAAGTTGCCCCAGCGCAGCGACGCGCGGGTCAGGCCGAGCTGGGTGATCGCGAACCCGCCGACCAGCGCCACCGCGAGCGCCGGGCCCGACGCGCGGTGCGCGAGCCCACCGGCGATCCGCTCGGCGCCGAGCGTCACCGCGAGCGCCGCCACCACGAACACCGGCATGATGAACCGGTGCAGGCCCATGAAGTCGCCGCCGACGCTGACCGCGTACGCAAGGTAGACCGCGGCGAACAGCGCGCACGCGACGGCCAGCGCGAACCGCGGCGTGCGCGGCCGGACCACGACGAGCCCGATCGCGGCGATCGGCAGCGCGTAGAGCAAGTGCGTCTGGCGCAGCCAGACCCAGACGTAGTACAGGCCGTTGCCGAGCATCTGGCGCGGCATCTCGGGGCTCGCCCACGGGCCGGTCGCCTTGACGTAGTACGTGTTGGGGAACGGCCAGCCGTAGTACCACCAGCGCCACGCGAACCACGGCGCCCACAGCGCCACGAACCACGCGACCGCGACCGCCTCGTCGGCGAACCGGCGGCCCGGCGGCGCGGAGGGCGCGGAGGGCGCGGCATCCGCCATCGCCGGCACGGCGCCCGGGTCCGCATCCGCACCAGCGGCCGTCGCGGCATCCGCCATCGCCGCCACGGCGCTTGGGTCCACATCCGCATTCGTCACCGCTGCCACGGCGCCCGGGTCCGCATCCGCACCGGCGGTCGCCACCGACGCCGCGGCGCCCGGGTCCGCATCCGCACCGTCTGCCGCCGCGACATCCGCCGCCGCCGGCACTCGCCGCGCGGCGCGCCGATCGGCGAGCCACGCCTGGCCGCGCACCACGCCCCACGCCGCACCGAGCACCGCCGCGACCATCGGGCCCTCGGGCCGCGTCATCGCCGCCAGCGCGAGGTACACGCCGACCCGGCGCAGCGCGCGCGGCACGGTCGCCGCCGCGACCAGCGCGTCGAGCGCCGCCGCGACCAGCAGCGTGTACAGCTGGGTCTCGAGCCCGCCCGAGGTCCAGCACGCGAACCCCGACGAGCACGCGAGCAACAGCGGCGGCACCACGGCCCACGCGGTCTTGCGGCCGAGCGCGCGCTCGGTGGTGCGGAACACCACGTACAGCGTCGCCAGCGCGCAGACCGTGCCCAGCACCCGCGACGAGAGCTCGGGCGCGATCCCGGCGACCATCCCGAGCCCGAGCACGAACGTCCACAGGAAGTTGGTGTAGCCCTCGACCGGCTGGCCGAGGTTGAACGCCAGCTGGCCGTGCTCGGCGAAGTTGCGCGCGAACACGAACGAGATGTACGCGTCGTCGGTGACGAAGTTGTACGCGAGCGAGTGGCCGATCAGCACCAGCCCTGCGAGCCCGAGCAGCGCCCACCGCGCATGTCCGATCATGGGGCGCCTACCCTACCCGAATCGAATCACACGCTGATTCCAAATATAGCCTTACTGCGCGGACGAGCTGCGGTCTCGGTCAGCGTTGCGCGGGGCGGTGACGCGAGCGGCAGCACTCGCCGAGGAAGAAAGCGATGAAGATCCGCGGCAGCTCCGCGGCCCAAATGCTGACGCCGCTGTGCGGATCTCGAACGCAACATCGCCGGTCAAGTCGATCGGCGAGCTGTTGTCGGGTACTTTGTGAGCGATCGTCGACTAGCGCCGCCGAGCGGCGAACCGTACATTGCGGCTGCGATGGAGAGACAGCAGCGAGCGGAGGCGATGGCACGGATGTACGAGGCCTATCGCGTGCGCGAGCCAGCTTGGGAGCCGGCCGACGGGCTCCGCGTCGAACACGCGTGGGGTGCCAGCGTTCTGCTCGCGCGCCTTCTCGCGGTCGCCACGCCTCCTGCATCGAGGCTGGCGGACCTCTCGATCGAGCAGCCAGCGCTCGCATCGCTCAAGCAACGAGCGCTCGTAGTCGAGATCTTCGGGCGGATCAAGACCCCGTTGGATGAGCCGGCGCTCGATGCGGAGGATCCAGCTCTTTCGCTGTCACCCGGCGAAACGGAGATCTTGAAACGCATCTTCCAGGAACAGATTCCTGATCGCGACCTCCGATTGTCTCTCGACGATGCGAGTCGGCTCCGCGAGGCACACGCGGCGGCGTTTCCGGGGACGCCGACCCTGACACAACTGATGCATCAAGGTGCGCTCACCCAGGTGGACGGTGACCTGGAACTCCGCCTTGTAGGACGGGGCGGAGCATGGGGCGAGACGCTGGTGCGCGCCGCGGCGCTGTTCTGGGAGGACGGGCTGCGCGCGGATCGATCCGACACGATGTGGCTGCGCGCGTGGCTCGATCGGGTCGAGACTATCAGCGACTGGGGGAGCGCGCCGCGCGCCATGCTGCCCGAGGCGCGCGAACGTTTCCTCGATGCTGCGATGGAGGTACTACTCGCGGAGCCCGATCTCCGCCGGAGCTGGCAGGACGAAGAATCCCGACTGCGCACGGAGAAGGACGTCCCGTTCAGCGCCCCACGACGAGTTCGCTCAGAACTCCCTTTGTCGGCTACCCCGCTGGCGCGGTACCGACGATACGAGCGCGCCTTTCGCCACCTGCGGGATCTGCGTGGTCTGCGCGACGAACTCACCTCGTTGATGAGCGCGGTCGTTCAGAACGATAGCCTCGCCGGTGCACCGAACGCGCGTTGCCGGCGGATTCGCGAATTGATCCGCGCCGGGGACGAGCGCCCCTTCCTCGCTTACTGGGTGCCGTGGCTCGTCGTCCATGCCCGGCCAGGCGCAATCGCGTGGTGCTTATACGACGATACGCTCGCGGCGCTCGGTGCGGCCCTCGTCATGGAGCTGGAGATCGCCGAGGAGTGCACGCACATTGGCGGGATCGAGCGCACCCGGCGTCACTTCGAGCAGCGCATCGCGGCGTGGGAGGGCGCGACCCGCGTCTTGTTCGCGGAGACCAGCGTCGAGCGCGAACCAGCGATCGCGGCGTTCAGCAGCGAGATCCTGCAATGGCTTGCCAGCGACGCGGTACCACACGAACAGCCCTCCGAGTATCAGCAAGAGCAGCAGCGCCTCGCCGCGGCAGCGCTGGAGCGATTCGTCGACGCGCTCCGTACCGCGACCTGCAGCCTCCTCGTGCACCCCGGTGGCGGCCGGCAGTACCGCCCCAAGTTGTTGCCGTACGTCGCGAAGCCGATCTTCGAAGCGATCGGCTCCGTGACGTCCGAGGAGCGAGCGCTCGTCCGCTTCCCGCTCGGTACGCTCCAATTGCTCGCGACCTGGCTCGATCTCGTTGGGGAAGCGAGGCTGAGCCCCTCCACCGTGCCGGACAACCAAATCCCGACGCAGCGCGAGGTCGCGTTGGCCCTGCTGCGGCTCTACCGCCAGGAGCTCGGGCGCGAGGTGCAAGAAATCGAGCGCGACGGCGAGCGCACCCTGGAGCCGGTCGTCGCTGCCGGTGACGAGCAATCGCCGGCGACGCTCCCCTGGGGCACGATAGCGATGGCGCTCGAGCGCAACGACGCCGAGGCGCTGCTGCAGCCCGTGGACTTCGGAACCCGGATCCGCGCCATCCCGGAGAAGTCCGCGGGTGTCGCACGCGCGGCCAACGATCTCCGGCAGGCGTGGGCCAGCAAGCTCCGGACGCACCTGCGGATCCTGATCACCGCCCATCAGGGCATGAGCGAGCGAGCAGAGCACCAGGAGCTGCGCGCGCGTCTCGAGGTGGCCATCATCGAGCGGCTGTCCTCGAATCGAGAGGATATTCCGGGCGGCACGCTGCGTTTCTTCGAAAGGTACGGGCGATTCAGCGAAGGCGTGAACGAGCTGGCTACGGCAACGGCCAAGGCCCTCAACCGTTTCTCCGACGCCCGGCGTGCCGACGCCTATGCGGCATGGATCGATGCACTTGCGGACATCGGGCTCTTGGTCGCGGCGCTGCCATCCATCCGCCCGGCCGCCGCGCGCGAGCACGCATCGCGTAGGGTCGCTGCGCTGGCGAAGGGCGACTTCGTCGCGTCGGAGGTCTGGCTGACGCATCTGCAGCGGATCGCGCAGGACGCGGTGGTCGCGGTCGAGCTCGAACTGGCAGAACGGATCCTGGATTACGGAGCGACGGCCACGGTGGGCCATCCTTTGCGCGCCGATTGGGAGGAGTTCGAGTACCGCACGCGCGCGTCCATCGCGCTGGCCCGGAAGGACCGCGCCGCCTTCGAAGCATTGCCCCTGCGGTGACCGTGTACCTCGCCGCAACGACCGCGCACTGCTCGAGCGGCGTCCATGCCGGCCGAGTCCGGATCGACTATCCCAGCACGTCCGAGATACTAGCCGCGTTGATGGCTCGGTCGAGCCAGCGCTCCAAGGTCGCGAGGTCGGTGCACGCGTCGATGCGCACGTCGTCATCCTTGCTCGGCGTGAGCTGCCGGCCCGCGAGGACCCGGCGCAGGGCAGCGCGTGTCGCGGTGAATCGCCCTTCCTGTCGTCCCTCTGATAGCCCCGTGTTGATGAGCTGCTGCTTCGTCTGGGGGCTTGCTTCCAAGAGGACGTCAAGGATGCGCTGCCGCCGAGCCTCGATCTCGGGATCCTCGAACTTGCCGAACCTCCAGAGCAATTCCTCACGCGTCGGCATCGACATCGGTAGGTATTCTAGCATGGTCAGAACCCAGTCGAGCGGCCGGCGTGGCGCCACCCAGCGGCAGAACTCATCCAGCGACTGACCGGACCGGGCCAAGAGAAACGGGACCAGCGCGTCGAGCAGCGGGAGCTCGTTCGCCGCGATCCACAGGAACCTCTGCCATGGCGGCTCGATCCAGTAGCAGCCCGGCGCATCGCGCTCGGGCGCGTACACCTCTTCCATCCACTGAGGGAGGTGCGGAGCGATCAGCCAGAGCGGCTCATGGCCCCGCCACGATGCATCCTCTTCCTCGAGCCGCTGGATCTGTCGGGCCAGCCGCCGGAGCAGGGCGCGCTCGACCGCCTTCCGATCGAGGTGGTTGCCGGCGAGCTTGATCTCGATCATCACCTCGCGATGGGGCTTCGCCAGCGGCCACGGCGCCGGCAGCTGTGCCAGACCGTGCGGCCGGCGGATCACGGAAGCCGTCGCACGTCACCTTCTCCAGCCGGATCTCGGTCGGATCCTGCCATCCGGCCGAGCCGTCCGTCGTGCGCTCCGTCTCATCGGCAAACGTTCGTTGAGCAAGCTGCTCCGACTGACCCATGGTGCTCGCCGATAGCAGACTCTAGCGGCCGTCGCCAGGAAACGCGCATTCCCAAGAGTGCGGGCGCACCGGCTCGGGCCCTGCGCGGCCGTGCGAGCCGGCCGGCGGGAGCTTCGCTCATCAAAGAAGGCCAATGCTCGATGGCGCGCGGCCGATCGCAGTTCGGCTGTTCGAAGACCCGCATGCTCGGCATGATCCCACTGGCTCTGCGTCACCGGCACCGATCATAGGTGCTACTTCGAGGGAATCAGTCAGCCGCGGCGCTTCTTGGTACGCAGCGCATCGCGGAGCGAGCGGACCGCCTTGCTCTGCGGCTCGATCTCGAGGAACGACGTCAGCCATACCAGATCGAGCTTGGGAAACAGCTTGGTCCGGGCATGCTCGACCCATGCGCCCTTCTCGAGGACCCGGATCTTTGTCGGGCTCACGATCTCGATCTCCCCGTCGAGGTAGTACATCCGCACGCCCGACCGCTCTCCCCGGATCGCGAGGAGGGCCTCGAAGTCCTGCCACGACATCGTACGCAGCACCACGTGCTGATCTTCGTCGAAGCTGTGCACAGGGACCGCAGCGACCATCGGGTGCGAACATAGCATCGCCCCGGACAATCGCCGAGCGGGCGGATCAGCGCGCCGAGCGGCGGATCAGCGCGCCGGACGAGAGCAACCGAGGCGGCGGGTCACTTGCCCTGCAGGCGAGCGATGCGCTTCTTGATCAGCGCGATGTCCTTCGCCGTCGGGGCCGCGGTCACGTAGGTCTTGAGGGCGTCGAGCGCCTGCTTGGTCTGGCCGAGCTGGGCGTAGGCGAGGCCGAGGCCGCGGTAACCGCCGACGTAGCCGGGGTAGAGGCCGATCGCCTCGTGGTAGGCCGCGACCGCACCTGTGGCGTCGCCGGCGAACAGCTTCTCGTTGCCGGTGAGGTACGCGCTGCGCGCGCGGGCGACCGCCGGATCTTCGGAGTCCTGGGCGATCAGGTTCGGGACCGGGTCGCCGGCGCGGGTCTGGTAATCGATGATGACCTTCTTGCCGCCGAGCCGGTAGACGCCGCGCGCGACTGGCTGGGACGGTGCGCCGTACACCGGCGAAGTTGGCGCGGGCACGGCCGCGGCCACGGCAGGGACGGCCGGCGGATGGCCAGCGGGCGCCGCGGCCGGCGCGGGCAGCGGGTGAGGCGAGGTGGTGGGCGACGCGGCCGCGGTGGACGGCGTGGGCGACGCCGCGGGGGCCCCGTTCGGGGCCGCGTTCGGGGCCGGCGATGACTCGGAGGTCTCGGAGCTCGAGGCCTCCTCGGTGGGGGTGGGGGGGAAGTTGGCGCTCGCGGGCGTGTAGATCGGGGCGATGCTGCCGAGGACGATCACGGCGAGCGCCACGACGATCACAATGGTGACACCGACGATCCACCACAGCCAGCGGTTGCTCGAGGTCCGCCTGCCTTCCCCGATCTCGCGGTTCTCGGGCAGCGGCAGCCGGACATCCGAGATCGCGAGCGGATCGGGGCTCGACAGCCGCTCGAGCCGCTGGTGGCTCGGCCGTGCGTTCACGGTCTTGTGGCGGTCGTTACCGCTGTCGTTCTGGTCGTTCTGATCGTCGTTCCGGAAATCGTTTCGGAAGTCGTTCAGGCCGTCGCTCGGGCTGCGCGGGTACAGCGATGGCAGCAGATCGGGCCGGCGAGCAGCCGGCGCCGGTGGCGCGTAGATCGGATAGCCGCCCACCGACATCGGCAAGATCGCGGGCTGCATCGGATGCGCGGCCGGCGGCGGCGTGGCGATCGGCGGGAACGCTGCCCCCGGCGACGCCTTCGCGCGCACGCCTGGCGCAGTCACCTTCCTCGTCGGCGCGGGCCGGTCGACGCGCTCGCCAAGCGCGATCGAACCGCGCGGTGGCCCCGGCAGCTTGCGCCGCGCCTCCGGTGCGCGGCTCGGGGTGATCGGCTCGCTGCCGGCGCGAGGCCGCGCCGGCGCGGCCTCGGTGGTGCGCGCCGCCCCGGACGGCGGCGCCTCGGTGACGCGGGGACGCGGGACCGGCGGCGTCCGCGCGACCCCGGCGGCGACCCGCGCCGACTCGTAGGACTTCGCGCTCTGCTTGACCAGCGCCGCGAGGTTGGCGTCGGACGCCTGCGGCGTGCGCTGGCCGTGTTGCCACTCCATCCTGTCCATCGCATCGATCTCGAGCTCGAGCACCTGGCTGTTCGCGCGCGACGTCGGCACTGGCTTGGTCATCGCGTCACCTCCTCGACGAGCGCGGCCGCACCGGCGGTCGCGTCGGCTTCTGTGGCAAACACCTTTTGGGCGGACCGCGCCTCCGCCTTGGCGTCGACATCAAACAGGGTCACCGTGACCCGCAGCGAGCGCCGGGTCGCGCCGTCGATCCGCGCGAACAGCAGCTGGTTCGCCGCCAGCGAGCGGCCGATCGCCTGGTAGCAGGTCCCGGTCGGCTCGACGCACTCGATCGCGAGCTGGACGACCTCGAGCGAGACCTTCGACAGCCGGGTCTCGTCGATGCCGGAGACCTTGGCCGACGCCAGCGACGCGCTCACCGCCCGCGCGACCGCCGGGAACGCGTCGCTCTCCGCCGGGATCACGGCGAGCTCGCGCTTCACCGGCGCAGCCGGCGGCGCCGGCGGCGCCGCAACCGGAGCCGGCGGCGGTGCATGCGCACAACCGGAGGCCATCCCGGAGGCCATCCCGGAGGCCATCCCGAAGGCCATCATAGACGCCGCCATCGAGGCCATCATAGAGATGACCGCCAGCCGCCCAGACGTCCGCAGGAGCCTCACGTCGAGATCAGCAATCTATCACGCACGCTGCTCATTCCAGCACACGACATTGCGAGATTCGCGCACTCGCTACCCCAGCGATCCCCGACGACGATTTCTGCAATGTGCGACAACACGCGCCGACCACCGCCCATTGCGATTGATGCGTGCACGGCGCTGCCAGGAATTTCCGTGAGCCGACAGACCATCTAAAAGCGATGATTAGCCGCACTGCGAATGCGAGTGACCGATCGGCCACTCGCGCGTCACATGCGCGTCGTACTGGACGGACCATCACGCGCTCCCTGCGCCTGTGCTGAGCCTGCGCCGAACGACGTTAACCGCGGCGTGGTGCGCGATGTCGGTGAACGGGTGATACGCTAGCGCCGGACATGTCGTCCCCGCGCGAGCCGGCGATCTCGGCTTCAGCTTCGGCTTCCGGTTCGGCCTTTGCCGCGATTCGCCCGGCCGGCACGCGGGTCGGGGCCGGTATGGTGACCGGCGGGCTCGCGGGCCTCGTCGCCGGTGCGATCGACGCGATCTGGTCGTGGGCGCCCGCTGCGCAGTTCGTCCCCGGCGTCGGCAGCCGGCTGCGGTTCGTCGCGTTCGCCGCGACCAGCGACGCGCTCGTGGGAGCGGCGGCCGGGCTCGCGGTCGCGATCGTCGTGCTCGGGCTGTGGCGCGCGACCCGGATCGGCGACCTCGCGCGGTTCCTGGTCGACGAGCACCAGCGCCAGCGCGCGCGCGACCCGCAGCGCGCCACCGCCGGGCTATCGCTCGTGCTCGGCGGTGTACCGTGCCTTGCCATCGCGCTCGTCGTCGCATTCCGGCTGACCGTGCCGTACATCAGCAACCGCCACGTGATCCAGCTCGAGGTCGTGGTCGCGATGGCCGCCACGCTCGCCGCGCTCGCCGCCGCCGTGCCGCTCGCGTTCGTGGTCGCCAGCGTGATCGAGCTCGGGCTCACCCCGCTCGCCCGCCGGCTCCGGTTCGTATCATCGGTGTGGGCGCCGCTCGCCGCGCTCGCCGCGATGGCCGCGCTCGCCGCCGCCGCGTGGGCCGCACACGACTGGGAGACCGCGCGCCAGCTGCCGCTGCGCGGCCCGGCGGTGATCGCCGCTGCCGTCGCGCTCGCCGCGCTGACGGTGCGCCCCGGGTTCGCGATCGCCGGCCGGCTCGGCGCGCTCGCGGCCTGGCGGCGCCGCGCGGTGTGGGCGGTCACGCCGTTCGCGCTGCTGTGGCTGGTGCTCGCCAGCGGCGGCTCGGCCGCGGTGATCAAGGCGGCCGCGGCGTACACCGGACTCGGCGGCCCGATCGCCCACACGCTGCGCCGCGCGTTCGACCGCGATCACGACGGCTACTCGCGGTTCCTCGGCGGCGGCGACTGCGACGACAGCGATCCCAGCGTCCACCCCGGCGCCCCCGAGATCCCCGACGACGGCATCGATCAGAATTGCGTCGGCGGCGACGCGACCACCCAGCGCGCGCCCAGCGATCCTGCGTTCCGCCCGGTGCCCGCCGGCGTGCCCGCCGACTTCAACGTCCTGGTGCTGACGATCGACACCACGCGCGCCGATCACCTCGGCATGTACGGCTACCCGCGTCAGACCTCGCCCAACCTCGACGCGATGGCCCGGGGCGCCACGGTGTTCGACCACGGCTGGGCCCACGCGCCGTCGACCCGCTACTCGATGCCGGCGATCCTGACCGGCCGGCTGCCGCTCGACGTCTACTACGACACCTCGATCGAGGGCTGGCCGGGGCTCGCGGCCAGGGCCACCACGATCGCCGAGGCGCTCGCCCCGCTCGGGTTCGTCACCGGGGCGATCACCAACTACTGGTACTTCGATCGCAGCCGCCACATGGATCAGGGGTTCGCCGAGTACGACAACGAGGACGCCCGGCTACACACCGGCGTCGCCGGCGCCGGCCCCGAGCAGACCCACGGCAGCTCGTCGAAGGAGCAGACCGACAAGGCGATCGGGTTCGTCGACCGCCACGCGGCCCAGCGCTGGCTGCTCTGGGTCCACTACTACGATCCACACTACGCCTACGAGCCGCACCCCGACCTGCCGTCGTTCGGCAGCGATCGGATCGCGCTGTACGACGGCGAGCTGGCGTACACCGATCACCACATCGGCCGGCTGTTCGACGAGCTCCGCGCCAAGGGCCTGTACGACAAGACCGTGATCGTCGTGACCGGCGATCACGGCGAGGGGTTCGGCGAGCACGGGATCGAGCTCCACGGCTATCACCTGTACGCCGCCCAGACCAAGGTCCCGCTGATCATCCGGGTCCCCGGCCTCGCGCCGCGCCACGCCGCCACCCCCGCCGGCCACGTCGACATCCTGCCGACCCTGGTCAACCTCGCCGGTGGCGCCCCCACCCCCGACATGATGGGCCGCTCGCTGCTCGACGTGCTCGCCGGGATCGATCAGCCGCGCACGGTGTTCCAGCAGCTGTCGTACGAGGGCAACCACGAGATGCGCGCCGGCGTCGACGCGCGCTGCCACGTGATCTACAACGTCAGCCCCGATCCGAGCTGGGAGGTCTATCGCGTCGATCGCGATCCGATGGAGGCCCACGATCTATCGGACGACGACGACGAGTGCGCCGGCACCCGGCGCGCGGTCGAGCAGTGGTACGACGCCGAGCAGGTGCCGGCCGGTGCGGTCGAGGCGCTGCTGCCGGCCCGGCCCGCGATCGCCGCGCCGCTCGACGTCGATTTCGGCGAGTCCGTGAGGCTGCTCTCGGTCGAAGCGCCGGCCCGGGTCAAGCCCGGCGACGCGATCGCGCTGACCTGGACGTTCGAGGCGCGCGGCGCGGTGGTCCCGGGCTGGAAGCTGTTCGTCCACATCGACGGACCGAACAAGGCGTACCTCAACGGCGACCACCGGCCGGCCCGGCCGTTCGAGTGGTGGCGCGCCGGACAGTTCATCCGCTACACCACCAGCGTGGTCGTGCCGCGCAACGTCGCGATCGGCCATTATGTTGTGCGCGCCGGCATGTTCGGGCCCAACGGCCGCGCCAAGGCCCGCGCACCGCGCGCCAAGATCGCCGATGATGCGGTGGACGTGGCCGAGCTCGAGGTTTCGCCGTGACCCCGCTGCCAGGTGAGCTGCCCCCGGCGATCGTCGTGCCCGGGCGGCGATCCACCGACCCGGGCACTGCTTCGGCCATCCGTCCGGCTACCCGTCCGGCCACCGGCCCGGGCTTCGACCCCACAGCGCCGCCGCCGGTCGCGCCGGCCTGGACCCGGATCGCGCAGCTCGCGCTGTGGATCCTGATCGTGCTGCCCGCGCTGTATCAGATCAGCTTGCTGCTCGCCGCGATCGCCGGGCGGATCGACTACCGCTACGACCTCGAGTGGATGGAGGGCGGCCTGCTCCACCACGCCGAGCGGATCCGGACCGGCGTCGGGATCTACCTGCCGCCGAGCGTCGACTTCATCCCGTACCTCTACACGCCGCTGTACCCGGCGCTGCTCGCGATGCTCGGCAAGCCGTTCGGCGTGTCGTACGTGCTCGGCCGCGCGGTGTCGGTGATCGGGCTCGCCGGGATCGCGACCACCGGGATCGTCTCGTTCATCCGCGCGCGCCAGCACCACCTCGGGGTCGCCGCCGGCGCCGTGCTCGGCCTCGGCCTGTTCGCCGCGTACTATCCGTACGTCGAGGGCTGGTACGATCTGGTCCGCGCCGACACGTTGTTCCTGTTCCTGATCACCGTCGGGATCGCCGGGCTGCCGGTGTGGGCGCGGTCCGACGCGGGTCTGGTCGGCCACGGCAAGGTCGCCGCCGGCGCCACGCTGATGGCGCTCGCGTTCTTCTGCAAGCAGACCGGGATCTTCTATGTCGGGTTCGGCGGCCTGCTCGTCCTGGTCGCCGCGCCGCGGCGCACGCCGACCTACGCCGCGATGGCCGGCCTGATCGGCCTGGGCGGCTGCTGGCTGCTCAACCACGCGTCCAACGGCTGGTTCTGGGTCTACGTCTCGGAGATCCACCGCGCCCACGACTTCAACATGGACCGGTTCGATCGGTCGTTCGGCAACATCCTGTGGCACTTCCCGGCCGCGACGATCGTGATCGCGGCGACCTGGCTGGTCGTCGGTGTCACCGCGCTGCGCACGCGCAGCCTGCCGGCCCAGGCCCGGCTGTTCGCGCTGTGGTCGCTCGCGTTCGCGCTGTCGATCGTGGTCGGCGCGATCGGCTGGGGCACCGAGTTCGCGCACTTCAACGCGTACATCCCGGCGTTCCTGCACGGCTCGTTCGCGGCGGGCGCCGCGGTGCCGGCGGTGATCGCGTGCGTGCGGATCCTGTTGCGCGACCATCCGCGGCGCGAGCAGGGCGCGACCCTGGCCGCGCTCGCCGCCGCCGTGCCGCTCGCCGCCACGTGCGCGCTCGCGCGCTGGGAGCCCGCGCGCTTCATCCCGAGCGACGCCGACACCGCGGCCGGCGACCGGCTGGTCGCGCGGCTGCGCACGATCGACGGCGACGTCTGGATGCCGTCGCACCCGTGGTACCTGCACTACGCCGACAAGCCGCCGCACGTCCACCGCATGGGGATCAAGGACGTCACCACGCGGCAGACCCGCGTGATCGAGGGGCTCGACGCCAAGCTGCGCGATCGCGGGTTCGCGGCGATCGTGCTCGACAACCACGACGTCCAGAGCGAGCTGCCGGCGGTCCGCCAGTACTACCGGCCGGCGCTGGAGCTGCCGGCGAACGAGCGCCCGCGGGTCTACACCGGTGCGTCGGTCGTCCCCGAGTCGATCTGGGTCCCGGCGCTCCCGACCATGCCGCCGGCCGGCGCCCGGGTCGTGTTCGACTTCGAAGCTGCGACCTGCACCGGCGGCTGGACCTGCGAGGGCCCCGCGTGGGGCACAGGCCCGGTCAGCGAGTCGCTGCCCGGCCAGGGCCTGGTCCAGGGCACGACCGGCCAGCGGTTCGCCACCAGCATGACCGGCGGCGATGTCGCGACCGGCCGCGCCAGCTCTCCGGACTTCGCGCTCGACGGCGCGCGGCTGACCCTGCGGCTCGGCGGCGGTGACTACTCGAGCGATCTGCGGGTCGAGCTGTGGGTCGACGACGCGCTGGCCGGGACCGCCACGCCGCCGTCGCCGCCGACCGAGAACCTGCGCACCGTGACGATCGAGCTCGGGCCCGAGCTGCGCGGCAAGCACGGCAAGCTGGTGATGATCGACGACTCGACCAAGGGCCACCTGAACGTCGACGACGTCTGGCTGTGGCAATAGCCGCGTGCGAGACTTGCGCCCGTAGTCATGGCCGACGTCG
>DATBBB010000163.1:0-17174 GCA_036271215.1 Kofleriaceae bacterium
CGATCAGTACAACTCGATCCGCCGGCTGCTCGGCGCCAAGGTCGTGCCGGCGCACGTGCTGCACGAGCTCGGCGAGATCTTGATGCAGAACAAGAACCCGACGATGACCGCGGAGATGGGCAAGCGGATCACCAGCGATCCCAACAAGCGGTTCCAGGCCGACTGGGATGCCTCGCACGTCTGGCTGTCGGCGTTCACCGATACCGGTGGCGAGTTCAAGCTCGAGGGCGGCGCCGAGTCGGAGTCCGACGTCACCCAGCTCTCGAAGCGGCTCGCGGCCTCGGTGTACTTCGAGGACGTCACGCCGGCGGGCGGCGAGCGGGTCGCCGACGCGACGACCGGCGCGAACTATTACAAGTTCACGATCACCGGAAAGGTTGCGTACTGATGGCGACCTCGGGTGCGATGGCCGACTTCGCGCGGCTGCCGGCGCAGAAGCAGGTCATGGTGTTCGCCGGGATCGGCCTGTTGCTCGCGGTGTTCTACTGGAAGCTGATCTACAAGTCGCTCGACGACGATCTCGACGCCGCGCAGAACCAGCAGCAGAGCCTGGTCGCGACCAACCGGCGGCTCGCCGACGACCTGCCGAAGTACGAGGAGCTCAAGGCGCACAAGGCCAAGCTCGACGAGCTGAACAAGAAGAACCAGGCGGCGCTGCCGCAGGAAGCCGACCTGCCGCGGTTCTTCGAGACCCTGCAGCAGAAGGTCGCCGCGTCGGGCGGCGCGATCCGCAGGTGGTCGAACAAGCCCGGCGAGCAGGTCGAGAGCTTCGTCAAGATCCCGGTCGAGGTCGAGATGTCGGGGACGTTCATGCAGATCAAGCGGTTCTTCGTGTCGCTGATCCAGAGCGACGCGGGGCTGCCGGGGGCCGAGCGCGCGAACCAGGAGCCGGAGCGGATCGTGTCGATCGAGAACCTGTCGCTGACCAACCCCACGGTCGCGAACCGCGAGATCCAGCTGACCGCGAAGTTCACCGCGGTGACGTTCCGCCAGGCCGACAAGCCCGTGGTGCCGGGTGCGCCGCCGGCCGCCGGTGCGGGGGCCGCGCCGGCCACGCCTGCGCCTGCGCCGCCGGCCACCGCGCCGGGGACGCCCGCGCCGGCGGCAGCCCCGGCCCCGCCGCCGATGCCGAGCGCGGCGACGCCGGCCGGCGCCAAGGCCCGGGTCGACCGGGCGGTGGAGAGCGGCGATGCGCGCAACCGCGGCGCCGCCGGGATCGATGACGCGAAGCCGCCGGCGGCGGCCGGCAGCGACCGCCTGAAGGGCGGCCTCTAGGTGGCTGGTGTCAAACAGCCACCTACCGAGCACGTCGAGCTCGCAAACGAGCTTGGCGGCGCAGCGGGCGCGAGTGCGCCCGTCCGGAGGGCTCTGCCCAACATTGATCCCAGGAGACGGGTGTCTGACACCAGTCTCCTGGTGGCGCGTGGCGCGGGCATGGTGCTCGCGCTGGCGCTCGCGGTGGCGGGCCTCGCGGCGTGTGGCGACGACGGTGGGGCGCAGCAGCCGCCGAACGCGCCGGCGACCCCGCGGCCGGGTGCGCCGGGCGCCACCGGGCCCAAGCCGCCGCCGCTGCCGGAGCGCTTGCACGTCGAGGATCGGGTCACCTGCCCGGTGCCGGCCCGGCCGACCGATCCCAAGGCCAAGTGCGATCTCAAGGCCCCGAGCTGCCCCGAGCACCTGTACTGCCTGCAGCTGGCGGCGGGCAGCTTCTGCGAGCCGTGCCCCGAGCGCGACGGGATCCGCCACCCGTTCAAGGAGCGCGACTTCGCCGCGGATCAGGCGCAGAACCGCGATCCGTTCCAGTCGTTCTTGCTACCGCAGCTGACGATCGGCAAGCGGACCGAGACGATGGCGATCGATCCGACGAAGAAGTGCCCGCGCGAGGATCAGATGGTCGCGACGAGCTACAGCTACACCGATCTCAAGCTGGTCGGCATCGTGGCGCAGGGCACGCAGCGCAAGGTGCTGATGATGGGCGGCTCGCTCGGGTACATCATCAAGCGCGGGGACTGCGTCGGCAAGGAGAAGGCGTTCGTCAAGGACATCGGGACCGGCTACATCACGTTCGTGCTCGACCCCGACACGGTGTCGAACACCCGGTCGCCCGAGGAATTCTCGGTCCAGCTCAACCCCAAGCAGCTGGCGGTCAATGGCCCCGAGCTGCCGATCCCGGTGCCGCGCACCCCGATCACGCCGGTGGTGCCGCCGTCCGCGGTGCTGCCGCGCTCGCCGGCGGGCGTGGTTCCGGGTGCGGGTGCTGCGGGTGCGGGGCCTGCGAGCGGGGCGGTTCCGGCCAGCGGGGGCACCGTGGCCGCGCCGGTGACCTCGGTGCCGGTGACGATCGCGCCGGCGACCTCGCCGCCGATCGTGTCGCCGCCGGGTGCGTCGCCGCCCGTGGTGTCGCCGCCGGGGACGCAGCCGACGCTGCCGCAGACCATGGCGCCGATCCAGCGCTTCTGATCCCAGCGCTGGGCTGGGCTGGGCTGGCCTTGGGCTGGGCTGGGCTGGCCTTGGGCTGGGCTGGCCTGGGACGATGCGGGCCGCGCAGCGGCGCGCGCGGGGGCTGCCGGGCGCGAGGCCACGGCTGGTTCACGGCGAGGCCACGGCTGGTTCGCGGCGGGTGCGGCGCACTTATGTAACCGCGGCGGGCCACGAGCGAAAATTTGTGCTTGGTGTGCCGGCGGGCGACCATTTTCGGCGCGCGAGGAGCGTGCTCATGAGCCAACCGAGAACCTGGATTGCTGCGGTCGTTGTCGCGGCGGCGCTCGCACCGACGCTGGCGCACGCCGACGGCAAGAACGAGATCCGTGCGGTGACGTTCGATGAGGACGCCGGCACGACGCGGGTCCACGTGCGCGGCGCGCAGACGCCGACGTTCACGGTGTACAAGCTCGAGCGGCCGAGCCGGGTCGTGATCGACGTGCCGCAGGCGGTGCTGGCGGAGGCGCTGCGCGGCCATGAAGGCGCCGCGGTGATGTCCGCGAACACGTGGGCGGTGAGCACGGTGGCGGCGCAGCAGCTCGACGATGGCGGGCTGGTGACCCGGGTGATCGTCACGCTGGCGCGGCCCGGGCGATACGACGTCAAGACCGACGGCAACGAGCTCGTCGTGATGGTGATGCCGCGCGATCCGGCGCCGAAGCTGGCGAGCCCGGAGGCGCTGGCGGCGGCACAGGCCGAGGCGGCGCGGGCCAAGGACGGCGCGGCTGCGGCGCGGGCCGAGGCGGCGCGGGCCAAGGACGGCGTGGCGGCGGCGCAGGCCGAGGCGGCGACGGCGAAGGCGACCGCGGCTGCGGCGCAGGCCGAGGCCGAACGGCTGCGCCGGACGGCGAGCGAGCAGGCGGCGCGGGCCGAGGCAGCCCAGCAGGCGGCGGACACCGCGCGGGCGGAGGCTGCGCGACAGACCGCGGAGGCTGCGCGGCAGACCGCGGAGGCTGCGCGGCATGTCAGTGCGCAGACGAGCTCGGCGGATCTGGCGCGCGCGAAGGCCGCGGCGGCGGCGGCGCAGGCCGACGCGCTGAAGTCGAAGCAGGACGCGGCGCGGGCGCAGGGCGAGGCGGATCGCGCGCGGAGCGCGGCCGAGCAGGCGATGCGCGGCGCGCAGGCCGAAGCCGAGCGCGCCAAGGCGGCGGCGTTGGTGGCGCAGGCCGAGGCGATGAAATCGAAGCAAGACGCGGCGCGGACGCGGAGCGAGGCGGACAGCGCGGTGGCCGCGGCGGCGGCGGTGCAGGCCGAGGCGATGAAGTCGAAGCAAGACGCGGCGCGGACGCGGAGCGAGGCGGTGGCGGCGCAGGCCGAGGCGATGAAGTCGAAGCAGGACGCGGCGCGGACGCGGAGCGAGGCCGAGGCGGTGGCGGGCGCTGCCGAGGCGGCGCGGCTGGCGGCGGCGCAAGCTGCCGAGGCAGCGCGGCAGGAGGTCGCGCGGGCGCGGTCCGAGGCGGCGGCGGCCAGGACCGAGGCCTTAGCTTCGCGGCGGGATGCCGAGGCGGCCAAGCAGGACGCGGCGCGCACCCAGGCGCAGGCGCTGGCGGCGAAGACCGACGTGACGCGTGCCAAGGCCGAGGCCGCGGCGGCGCGCGGCGACGCCGACAAGGCGAGTGCGCTGGCGCGCGCAAACCGCGCCGAGGCGGATGCCGCGAAGGCGGACGCGGCGCAGCACCAAGCAGAAGCGCTGGCGGCGCGGCGGCAGATCGAAGCCGCGGAGCACGATGCGGCGCAGCGGCAGGCGGAGGCGGTCGCGGCGCGGCGGCAGATCGAGGTCGCGGAGCGCGATGCGGCGCAGCAGCGCGCCGAGGCGCAGGCGGCGCAGGCCGATGCGGCCAAGCTCAAGGACGACAGCGTGCGCGCGATCGCCGATGCGAGCCGGGCGCGGACCGAGGCGGGTGCGGCGAAGCAGGAGCTGGCGCGGATGCGCGCCGAGGCCGACGCGGCGCACGCGGATGCAAACTCGGCGAAGGCGCAGGCCGCGGTCGACAAGCGGCAGGCCGAGGCGGCGCGCGCGGAGGCCGAGAAGCTGATGCACGAGGCCCGGCAGCAGGTGGCGGCGCTCGATCAGAAGACCGCCGCGGCCCAGGCGCTCGAGGATCGGGCGCGCACGGCGAACGCGGCGGCGCAGGCGCGCGAGGAGGCGGCGCGCGCGGTGGTCGCCCGGGCGACGGCCGAGCGCGAGGCCGCCGAGGCTGCGGCCAAGCAGGCGATCGAGGCGCGCGATCGCACGGTGCATCAGGCGGGTGCGGATCGCGACCAGCTGACCGCGGATGCGCGGGCGGCGGCGGCCCGGCTCGCGGCGGCCAAGCAGGCGATCGCGGAGGCCGAGCAGCAGCGCGCGGCGGCGGATGCCGCGGCGCGGGCGGCGCGGGGCGAGCTGGAGCATACCCGGACCGCGCTGGCCGGGGTCGAGCAGCAGCGCGCGGCGGCGGATGCCGCGGCGGGTGAGGCGGCGCGCAAGCGGGGCGAGGCCGAGGCGGCGGCGAGCGATGCGGCGCAGCGCCGCCAGGTGGCCGAGGTCGCGGCGGCGCAGGCGACCCAGCAGCAGACCGCGGCCGAAGCGGCGGCGCGCCAGGCGGCGGAGCGCCGCGGGGCGGCCGAGCAGCAGCGGCTGGTGGCCGAGCAGCAGCGCAAGGCTGCCGAGGACGCGGCGCAGGCCGCCCAGGTCGCCGCGCAGGCGGCGGAGCGCCAGCGCAAGGTCGCCGAGGCTGCGGCGGGCGCCGCGCTCGGGGCCAAGCACGAGGCCGAGGTCGGCCTGGCCGAGCTGTCCGAGCGCCGGACGGCGGCGGCCCGCGCGGCGGCCGAGCTCGAGGCGCGCAGCCGGGCCGAGGCCCAGGCGCAGGTCGAGGTTGCAGCGGCGAAGGCGCGCCAGGCCGGCGAGGCCGAGCTCGCCCGGGCCCGCGCCGAGGCTGGCCGGCTCGCCGATCAGCGCCAGCGCGCCGAGGCCGAGCTCGCCGATCGCCGCAAGGCGGTCGCGGCGCAGCAGGCCGAGGCCGATCGACTCAAGCTCGCGGCGACCCAGGCGCACGACGCCGCGGACCGCGAGGAGGCGCGGCGCGCCCGGCTCGCCGAGCAGCGGGCGGCCGAGGAACAGGCGCTCGCGCGGCTCGAGGCGCAGCGCGCGGCGACCCAGCTCGCCGCCGCGACCGCGACCCGCACGCAAGGCTCGCTGTCCGGCAGTGCGACGCAGACGGGCTCGCTGTCCGGCAGTGCGACGCAGACGGGCTCGCTGTCCGGCAGTGCGACGCGGACGGGCTCGCTGTCCGGCAGTGCGACGCAGACGGGCTCGCTGTCCGGCAGTGTGACGCAGACGGGCTCGCTGTCCGGCAGTGCGACGCGGACGGGCTCGCTGTCCGGCAGTGCGACGCGGACGGGCTCGCTGTCCGGCAGTGCGACGCAGACGGGCTCGCTGGCCGATGGCGCGCTGCGGACGGGCTCGCTGTCCGGCAGTGCGACGCAGACGAACTCGCTGTCCGGCAGTGCGACGCAGACAGGCTCGCTGTCCGGCAGTGCGACGCAGACGGGCTCGCTGTCCGGCAGTGCGACGCGGACGGGCTCGCTGTCCGGCAGTGCGACGCGGACGGCGGGGGCCGGCGTTCCGGTGATGCTGGTCGGCAATCCGCCGGCGGTGCCGGGCGCGGCGAGCGGTGCGGCGACCGGCTCGCGAGACAACCTCGTGGCGACGCCGGACGCGCCGGCCAGGCCGAGCCAGGTGGGCGCCGCAGCCAAGCCTGGCGCTGCGGGCAAGCCCGGCGCGGCGGCGCCGGTGGGGCCGGTGGCGCAGGTCCATGCGATCGATTTCACCGGTGACGACGTCACCGGCCACGTCCAGATCGCGCTCGCGGGCGACGCGGCGGTGACGGTCGGCGAGGTCACCGCGACCACGGCCGAGCTGATCCTCGACCACGCCGCGCTCGACAAGAAGCTCGAGCGCAAGCTCGACGTCAGCCGGTTCGGTGGCCCGGTCCGCGCGGTGTCGTCGTTCCGCGATCGCCGCACGCCGGATCGGGTCCGCGTGATCGCCGAGCTGAGCTCGCCGGCGACCCCGAGCTTCGACCGCGCGACCGGCAGCATCCGGTGGAGCTTCGTCGGCGCCGGCATCGCGGCGCGCCCGGTGACCACCCGCGGCGCGATCGGCCGCACGCAGAATGCTCCGCCGCCGACCGGCGGTGGCCTCGGTAGTGGCCCCGGTAATGGTTTCGGGGGCGGGTTCGGCGCGGCGTCGACCCCGGTCGCCCAGCAGTCGGTGTCGCAGCTGCCGCCGCAGGGCAACCGGCGCCGGATCTATCACGGCCAGACCGTCGAGCTGCACTTCAAGGACGCGCCGATCCACGATCTTCTGCGGATCATCGCCGACACCGGCAAGGTCAGCATCGTCGTGCCCGACACGATCGACGCCAAGGTCACGCTCGATCTCAAGCGCGTGCCGTGGGACCAGGCGCTCGAGGTCATCCTGTCATCGCACCAGCTGTGGTACCGCCGCGAGGGCAACCTGTACCGCATCGCGCCGCGCAAGGAGCTCGACGCCGAGGACGAGGCCGAGGCCGCGCGCCGCGACGCCGCGCTCAAGGCGGAGTCGCCGCGCTCCCAGCTCGTGCCGCTCAACTACGCGTCGTCCCAGGATCTGGCGAAGAAGCTCCAGCCGATGCTGTCGCCGCACGGCAACATCGCGGTCGACGAGCGCACCAACCAGCTGATCGTCACCGACGTCTCGGGCAACCGCGAGCAGATCGCGCGGCTCGCGCTGTCGCTCGATACCCAGACCCCGCAGATCTCGATCGAGGCCCGGATCGTCGAGGCGAACTCGACGTTCCTGCGCCAGATCGGCGTGCAGTGGGGTGGCCGGGCGCTGTCGGGCGCGACCAGCGGCAACGCCACGGGCCTGGTGTGGCCGTCGTCGATCGGCCTGATCGGCGGCAACGAGGACACCTCGACCGTTCGCACCGGCGTCGCGACGCCGTCGGACTTCGCGGTCAACCTGCCGGCGGCGACCGGCAGCGGCGAGGGTGGCGCGCTCGGCCTGTCGCTCGGCTCGGTCGGCGGCAACTTGAACATCAACCTCCGGCTGTCGGCGCTCGAGGACTCCGGCACCGTGCGGATCATCTCGGCGCCCAAGGTCACCGTGCTCAACAACAAGCTGGCGAGCATCGCGTCCGGCGTGTCGGTGCCGATCTCGACGATCTCGGCGACCGGTACCCAGACCCAGTTCGTCCAGGCCGATCTCAAGCTCGAGGTCACGCCGACGGTGTCGCAGAGTGACTGCGCGATCTCGATGAACATCGTGGTCCAGAAGAACGAGCCCGACTTCGTCAACGTCGGCGCGCGCGGCGATCCGACGATCCTGCGCAAGGAGGCCCACACCTCGATGCTGGTCGCCGACGGCGAGACCAGCGTGCTCGGCGGGATCTACACCCGCAACTCCGGCGTCGCCTACAAGCAGATCCCGTTCCTCGGCGATCTGCCGGTGATCGGCTGGCTGTTCAAGAACCGCCGCGAGAACGACGACCGCACCGAGATCCTCGTGTTCATCACGCCGAAGATCACGAATCGCGCGCTGCTGCGCTGCGCCAAGTGAGTCATAGTGCGCAGGTGACGCCGCTGTTCTTGATCGGGTTCATGGCGGCCGGCAAGACCTCGGTGGGCCGGGCGCTCGCCGCGGCGACCGGCCGGCGGTTCATCGATCTCGACGAGGTGATCGCGGCGGCGGGCACGCCGGTGGCGACCCTGGTCGCGCGCGACGAGCCGGAGTTTCGCAAGCGCGAGGCGGCGGCGCTGGCCAAGGTGATCGAGGGCGTGGCCAGGCCGGCCGCGGGCACCACCGGGGGGACGGCCGCGGGCACCACCGGGGCCACCACCGAGGGGCTGATCATCGCGACCGGCGGCGGCGCGGCGGGGTACGGCGACAACCTCGCGCGGATGCGGGCGGCCGGGCTGGTCGTCGCGCTCGGGGTCGACGTCGGCGAGGCCGAGCGCCGCGCGACCGGGGACCCGGGATCGGCGCGGCCGCTGATCGGCGCGGCCCGCGAGCTCGCGGCGCGGCGGGCGCCGGTCTATCGCCGGGCCCACGCGGTGGTCGACACCACCGGGCGGTCGATCGCCGAGGTCACCGCCGGCGTGCGCGCGGTCGAGCAGGCGTGGCGGGCGGCGCGCGGCCAGGGCGGCGGGCGCGATGCCACGATCGTCGCGCTCGGCGACCGCAGCTACCCGGTCAGCGTCGGCGAGCGGCTCGAGCCGGCGGCGATCGCGGCCGCGCTCGGTGCGCCGACCAAGCTCGCGGTGATCACCGATGACAACGTCGCGCGCCACTGGCTGGCGTCGCTCGCCGGGATCGCCGCGCACACCGAGACGATCGCGATCGCGCCCGGCGAATCGAGCAAGACGTTCGCGACCTACCAGCGGATCTGCGAGCAGCTGGTCGCGGCCGGGCTCGATCGCGGCTCGGCGATCGTCGCGTTCGGCGGCGGCGTGGTCGGCGACCTCGCCGGGTTCGTCGCGGCCACGCTGTACCGCGGCATCCCGGTGGTCCAGGTCCCCACGACGATCGTCGCGATGACCGACGCGGCGATCGGCGGCAAGACCGCGGTCGATCTGCCGGCCGGCAAGAACCTGGTCGGCGCGTTCTGGCAGCCGCGGCTGGTCAGCTGCGCGCTCGAGACCCTCACGACCCTGCCGGCCCGCGAGCGCCGCGCCGGGTTCGGCGAGCTGTGGAAGTACGCGCTGCTCGACGGCGCCGAGCTGTGGAGCGAGGTCGTGACCTGCGCCGGCTGGGCCGCCGGGCCGGCCGCCACCCCGCCGCCGCCCGAGCTGCGCGCGGTGATCGATCGGTCGATCGCCTACAAGGCCGCGATCGTCGGGTGCGACGAGCTCGAGCGCACCGGCCAGCGCGCGCTGCTCAACCTCGGCCACACCGTGGGCCACGCGATCGAATCGGCGACCGGCATGCTGCACGGTGAGGCGGTTGGCCTCGGCCTGGTCGCCGCGTGCCGGGTGTCGGCGGCGGTCGCCGGGCTGCGCCGCGATCTCGAGCACGAGGTCGTCGCGGCGCTGCGCGCGAGCGGGTTGCCCGGCGAGCTGGATCCCTATCTGACCGACGACATCCTGGCGCGGATCCAGGTCGACAAGAAGCGGATCGGTGCCAACCTCCGGTTCATCGTGATCCGCGAGGTGGGGGTGTGTGAGCCCGCCGAGATCGCGGTCACCGAGGTTCGAAGAATTTTGCGCCCGCAAACCGCGGCTTGATACGATCTTCCCGGGAGGACTCATGGAACGCGGAATCGCCCCCTTTGCTGTCGCTGCCGCCGTCACTGCTGTGATCGGCGCGCTGGGCGCGACGGGTTGCGCGGCCGACAGCGGCGACGGGGGCATCCTGGTGCTGAAGAACGTGCGCGCCGACGTCGACTGCACGTCGACCTCGCTCACGACCGAGACCTCGGTCCCTCACGGCTCGCTCGACCTGCTGCTGCCGAACGACTACCTGTTCATCGCGCAGATGAAGAGCCGGATCACCGCGCTCGACGGCGAGGAAGATCAGAAGACGATCATCACGAGCGACGCCAAGATCGACATCACGTTCCCCGGCAGCACGCTGTTCAGCGCGTCGGACCTGACCATGCTCCACGACTCCGGGCTGACCCACTTCAAGAGCCTGTTCACCGCGCCGATCGCGCCCAACGGCGGGATCTCGGACGGCGGGTTCACGCTGATCCCGCTCGAGCTGGTCAAAGCGATCGCCGCCAAGGCTGCCGCCACCGATCGGATCGAGGCGGTGACCATGTTCACGATCGACGGCGACATGTCGGGCGAGAACATTGTCAGCCAGCCGTTCACCTACGGGGTGACGATCGGCACCGGCATCGGGATCAACGTCGCCGGGACGTGCCCGCTGCCGGTCTCGTTCGGGATGCCGCGCACCGGCTACTCGTGCAACCTGGCGCAGGACGGCATCGTCGACTGCTGCACCGATCCCACCACCAAGGCCTTGGTGTGCCCGGCCAAGATCTCAACGATGTAGCTGGGCCGGCAGCGCTCCTGGGCGGGCGGGCAGGCGCTGATTGCTGACCTGCCCGCTGGCCCGGCTTGCGCGGCTCTAGTACCGTCTTTCACCAGGTGGAACTTGTTCGCTGAAACGCTCAAGAAAGTCGTCGACAACATCGAAGGCGGGATCGCGGCGGTGATCATGGGCCTCGACGGGATCGCCGTCGACACCTACATCAAGCTCGCCGACCGCGTCGACGTCAACACCGTGGCGATGGAGTTCTCCTTCATCCTGAGCCAGGTCCGCAAGGCCGGCGATAGCCTCGCCGTCGGCAGCCTCGAGGAGCTCTCGGTCAAGGCGCAGCGGCTGCTCCTGGTGTGCCGGATGATCGCGCCGCAGTACTTCGTCGCGATCGTCATGGCGCCCGAGGGCAACTTCGGCAAGGCGCGCTACCTCGCGCGGATGGCGCAGCCGGCGCTCGTCGCCGCGCTGTGATGCCGGCGCTGTGATGCCGGCGAGGAAGCGCGCGGCCACCGCCGCCGCGATCCCTGCCGCCGCCGCCGCTGCTACCACCACCACGATCCCTGTCGCCGCACCGCCGCCGGCGATCCGGATCCAGGTCCTGCACGGGCCCAACCTCAACCTGCTCGGCACGCGCCAGCCGTTGGTCTACGGCACGACCACGCTCGCCGAGATCGATGCCGAGCTCGCCCGGCGTGCGGCGGTGCGCGGCGCCGAGCTCCGCTGCGCGCAGTCCAACCACGAAGGCGAGCTGGTCGATCTGATCCATCGCGCCCGCGGCTGGGCCCACGCGATCCTGATCAACCCGGCGGCCTATACCCACACGTCGATCGCGATCCGCGACGCGATCGAGGCGGTGATGATCCCGACCATCGAGGTCCACCTGTCGAACATTCACGCGCGCGAGGCATTCCGTAAAGAATCCCTCACAGCGGCAAAGTGCATCGGCCAGATCGGCGGATTTGGTGCACAAAGCTACTACCTGGGACTGGACGCGGCCCTGGGGCATGTGGAAGCTACGAATCCCGATGCCCCCCCGCGGAAAAGCCAAAGCCGTAGAGCCTGATTCTCAAGGAACCACCCCGCGGCAGGAGCTCGTCGCGATGGCGCGGGGGCTCGCCGAGGTCGTGGCCGAGCACAACCTCTCGGAGCTGATCCTCGATACCAAGGACGTCACGCTGACGGTCCGGCGCGGTGCCCCGGCCGGCCACACGGTGCAGGTCGCGGCGTCCCAGCCCACCCACTTCGCGCTGCCGGCCCACGCGCCGGCGCCGGTCGCGGCTGCCCCGGTCATCGATGACAAGGCTCATGTCGTGACCTCGCCGTTCGTCGGCACGTTCTATCGCAAGCCCAACCCCGACTCGCCGAACTACGTCTCGCTGAACGACAAGGTCAACAAGGGCCAGGTGCTGTGCATCGTCGAGGCGATGAAGCTGATGAACGAGATCGAGGCCGACGTCGGCGGCAAGATCTCGGCGATCCTCGTCGATGACGGCGCCCCGGTCGAGTACGGCCAGCCGCTGTTCAAGATCGTGGTGTAGCGGATGTTCAAGAAAGTCTTGATCGCCAATCGCGGCGAGATCGCGCTGCGCGTGATCCGCGCGTGCCGCGAGATGGGCCTCGAATCGGTCGCGGTGTACTCGACGGCCGACGCCGACTCGCTGCACGTCAAGTTCGCCGATCAGGCGGTGTGCATCGGGCCGCCGCCGTCGCGCCAGAGCTACCTCAACGTGCCGATGATCATCTCCGCCGCCGAGGTCACCGGCGCCGACGCGATCCATCCCGGCTACGGGTTCCTGTCCGAGAACGCCGACTTCGCCGAGGTGTGCCGCAAGTGCAAGCTGACCTGGATCGGCCCGCCGCCCGACGCGATGCGGCTGATGGGCGACAAGATCCGCGCGCGCGCCGCGATGAGCGCCGCCGGCGTGCCGACCTTGCCCGGCTCGTCCGGCCTCCACGATGAGGTCCAGCTGATCGAGGCGGCCGAGAAGATCGGGTTCCCGGTGATCCTCAAGGCGTCCGCCGGTGGCGGCGGCCGCGGCATGAAGATCGTCTGGGAAAAAGACAAGCTGCTCGACGCGTGGGCGACCGGCCGCACCGAGGCCCAGGCCGCGTTCGGCAACCCCGAGATGTACATGGAGCGGTACTGCCAGAAGCCGCGCCACATCGAGATCCAGGTCGTCGCCGACAAGCACGGCCACTACACGCACCTCGGCGAGCGCGAGTGCTCGATCCAGCGCCGCCACCAGAAGGTCCTCGAGGAATCGCCGTCGGCCGCGCTACCGGAGGACACCCGCGCCAAGCTCACCGCGGCGTCGGTCCGCGCGATCGAGGCGATCGGGTACACCAACGTCGGCACGATGGAGTACCTGCTCGACTCCGACGGCCAGTTCTACTTCATGGAGATGAACACCCGGCTCCAGGTCGAGCACCCGGTCACCGAGCTGGTCACCGGGATCGATCTGGTGCGCGAGCAGATCCGGATCGCCGCCGGCGAGCCGCTGTCGTTCTCCGACGAGCGCCGCGCGCGCGGCCACGCGATCGAGCTGCGGATCAACGCCGAAGATCCGGTGACGTTTGCGCCGTGGCCCGGAAAGATCACCGCGATCCACATGCCGGGTGGCCTCGGTGTGCGAGTAGATACGCACGTGTACGCGGGGTATACAGTCCCCTCAAATTACGATTCGTTGTTGGCAAAAGTGATCGTGCACGACGTCGACCGCAAGGCGGCCTTGCGGCGCGCCCGGCGCTGCCTCGACGAGATGGTGATCGAAGGAATTCGCACCAACATCCCGTTCTTGCGGCGGATCGTGAGCCACCCCGAGTTCATGGCGGGCAACTTCGATACCGGATTTGTCGCGCGGCTGTTGACCGAGCGATCGTCAGCTGCCTGACGCGATCTGAGCCCGCTGAACGGGGCGCGGTGACAGCGCTACCGACCAGTGATCAGATGTGAGGAATCTGGTCGGGTAAGGCACGGGATTCCCTCGTGGATTTCCTTGACCCTGCGTCTGGCGACGCCGTACCCTTTGCTCGATGCGCGGGGCATACTGCCGGCTACCGATGGCCCGCGCACGTTGGTGTGATGCAGCGCACTGGGAAGCCATAGAGCGCCGTGGCCTTTAATAAAGAAAAGGTCATGGATGCGGCCCGCAAGTTTGTCGATAAAGGTCAAATCGACAAGGCGGTCAAGGAGTACCTGCGCATCGTCCACGAGGATCCGAAGGACGTCCGGGTCTGGCTGAAGATCGGCGATCTCTACGCCAAGAAGGGCGCGAAGCAGGACGCGATCGAGACCTATCTCAAGGTCGCGCGCTTCTACCACGACCAGGGGTTCTTCCTCAAAGCCGTCGCGGTCTACAAGCAGATCCTCAAGATCGATCCGCGGCTCGTCGACGTGATCCTGAAGCTCGCCGAGCTGTATCGCCAGCTCGGGCTGATGTCCGATGCGATGCAGCACTTCGAATCGGTCGCCGCGCACTTCCACCGCGAGGGCAACACCAAGGAAGCGCTCGCCACGGTCAAGAAGCTGGTCGATCTCGATCCCGAGAACATCGCCACGCGGATCAAGCTCGCCGAGCTGTACTCGAAGGAGAGCCTGGTCGCCGAGGCGGCGACCGAGTTCACCATCGCGTGCGAGCAGCTGCGCCGGCAGAACCGCCAGGACGACTTCCTGAAGGTCGCCGAGCGCCTGCTGTGGCACAAGCCGGACAACCAGGCGCTCAACCGCGAGCTCGCCGGGCTGTACCTGGTGCGCAACGATCCGCGGCGCGCGCTGCAGAAGCTCCAGACCTGCTTCAAGGCCGATCCGCGCGACGTCGAGACCCTCGGCTTGCTCGCGCAGGCGTTCCAGGCGCTCGACCAGAAGGCCAAGACGGTCAGCGTGCTCAAGGAGCTCGCGCGGATCCACAACGAGAACAACCACAAGCCGCACGCCGGCGAGGTGTTCCGCAAGATCCTCGAGCTGGTGCCCAACGACGCCGATGCGATCGCGTTCCTCGGGCCCGCGGCGGCGCCGCCGGTCCGGCCGTCGACGCCGATCCCGCCGGTCGCGGTGCCGCACCCGCCGCCGCCGCTGTCGCGTCCGGTCACGCCGATGCCGTCGCAGATCCGCGCGTCGACCGCCGATGCGCGGTTCAACCTGACGACCGATCTGCCGTCGTACTCGCCGGCGTCGGCGCGGATGACCGGCTCGATGCCGCTGATCGACGAGCAGTCGCTGTCGGGCGTGGACTTCGCGCTGCCCGAGTACGACGACTCCGACTTCTCGGCCGACATGGAGCCGCCGCCGGATCCGCGCCAGATGTCGGCGGCCGGCGAGCGCCACGCCGAGGAGATCTCGAAGATCCTCGCCGAGACCGACGTCTACGTGAAGTACGGCCTGCACCAGAAGGCGGTCGATCACCTGCGCCGGGTGTTCACGCTCGATGGCGATAACGTCGAGGCGCGCGAGCGGCTCAAGGACATCTTCATCTCGCAGAACCGCGAGCAGGAGGCCGAGGTCGAGCTGCTGCGGCTCGCCGAGCTGGTTGCGCCGGCCGATCCGGATCGCGCCGAGATCTACCTCCAGGAGCTGTTGACGCTCAACGGCACGCACACCGGCGCGTTCGATCTCGCGCGGCGGTTCCGGCTGCGCGTGGCGCGGATGTCGTCGGCGAGCGCCGAGGTCGAGATCGGCCACCACTACAGCGGCGGGGTCGCGATCACCGACGCGGACGACGACTTCGATCTCGGCGTGCCGTCGCGCAAGCCGCCGGGCCGGGTCGATCACCAGGACTCGATCGACGACTTCGATCCCGACGAGCTGATCGGCAAGCCGATCGCGCACGGCAGCCCGGCGCCGGGCCGGCCGCCGCAGCGCCCGTTGCAGCCTGCGTTCGACGACGACGCCGGCGATCCCGACGCGTTCGACATCGACTTCGGACCGTCGCCGTCGCAGGCGACCCGCCAGCTGTCGCCCGCGGTGGTCGAGGCGCTGGTCGCGCGCCAGCTCGATGCCCAGCTGTCCGACGCCGAGCTCGGCGACGACATCGATCGCCAGGTCGCGCACGAGCTGGGCCGGGGGCAAGGCCGCGGCCACGGCCACGACGGCGAAGATCTGCCGTTCGACCCCGACGAGGCCCGCGCGTTCGACGCTGCGGTACCCCGGACCGGCGACGTGATGGCGCAGACCGACGCGATCTACATCAGCGGGTTCGAGAAGACCGAGATGCCGCCGCGCGCCCCGGCGCACGCGGTCGATACCAGCTCGTACGACGCGGCGCCCGACGACGCGCTCCACCCCGGCGGCTACGATCCGTACGGCACCGAGGCGATCCAGACCCCGGCGTCGTACGCCGATCCGACCGCGGCGCACGCGGTCGGCGGGTTTGTCCCCACCGAGGTGAGCGCGGTCGACCTGCAGCGCCCCGACAGCAGCGCCGGCAGCTCCGCGCATGTCGAGGACGAGCTCGAGGACGCCGAGTTCTACGTTGGCCAGGGCATGTACGCCGAGGCGGCGGACCTGTTGCACGCGCTGCTCGCGCGCTACCCGAGCCACCGCATGGTGATCGCCAAGCTGCGCGAGGTCGAGGCGCTCGCGTCCGGCCACGGGCTCGAGGTCGGCCACGACTCGGTCGATCAGCCCGCCGCGAGCGCGACCGATGCGATCAACATCGATGACATCGAGGAGGTCGGGTTCGAGGATCTGGTCGAGCTCGATGGCGATTCGCGGCCGGTCGCGCAGCGCAAGCGCCAGCCGACCGTGATGCTCGAGAAGCCGCTCGACGACGGCGACTCCGATACCCACTACGATCTCGGCCTGGCCTACAAGGAGATGGCGCTGCTCGACGACGCGATCAAGGCGTTCGAGAAGGCGCTGCGCGCGCCGGGCCGCGAGGTCCAGTGCCGCGTGATGATCGGGATGTGCCTGCGCGAGATAGGCAACCCGTCCGAGGCGATCCATCAGTTCAAGTCGGGGCTGCACGCCGAGCCCTCCGAGCGCGAGCGCCAGAGCCTGTACTACGAGATCGGCATGACCTACGAGGCGCTCGGCGACGACGCCGAGGCGCTCTACTACTTCGAGATGGTGGTCAAGCGCGACCCGGGGTTTGCCGATGCGGCGGTGCGCTCGGATCGGCTGCGCGCGCGGGGTGGCCGCGCGATGCACTCGCACGACGACGATATCTAGACGATATCTGGACGCGATCTGGACGATCGTTAGGTGCTAAGAGCGGGGATGGCTACCCGCACCGAGACCGACAGCATGGGCGCGATCGAGGTCGACGCCGCGCGCTACTGGGGCGCGCAGACCCAGCGCTCGCTCGAGAACTTCCGGATCGGCGGCGAGCGCATGCCGCACGAGATCATCCATGCGCTGGCGATGATCAAGAAGGCGTCGGCCGAGGTCAACCGCGACCTGGGCTTGCTCGCCGATGCCAAGGCGCGGCTGATCACCGCCGCGGCGGACGAGGTGCTCGACGGCATGCACGACGACGAGTTCCCGCTGGTCGTGTGGCAGACCGGCAGCGGCACGCAGACCAACATGAACGTCAACGAGGTGATCGCGAATCGCGCCAACGAGCTGGCCGGCGGGGTGCGCGGCGCCAAGCAGCCGATCCACCCCAACGACGACGTCAACCTGTCGCAGAGCTCCAACGACGTGTTCCCGACGGCGATGCACGTCGCGGCGGCCGACAGCGTGGCGAGCCAG
>DATBBB010000164.1:0-2598 GCA_036271215.1 Kofleriaceae bacterium
CGAAGAAGTGCACTTATCACATGTATCTGAGCGACCGCGAAGGTCAACCGGTCATGGCGCCATTCTCTCGACGGCGCGACGATTCCGCGGAAACCTGTGCCGTCATCCCGCTCGCCCGAATCTGCGAAGGTACCGCTAGGGGCAATGACACAGGTTCGAACAATCACACGTGTCGGGCAGCTGATGACTCGCATGCGCCGGACACACCTTGTCGCACGCGCACACCTGCGGGCCGGGCAGCGGCGGGAAGCCAGGCGCCGGGGCCTTGTCGATCCGCGGCGCCGAGCCCGCGGCCGGGCACTGCGGGCCCGGGTTGGCCGGATCGCACGTCGAGCAGCCGGGGCAGCACTGGGTATCGCCGGCCGCGCCGGTGCCCTGCGCGATCGCCGACAGCACCTGCTGCGGATCGCGCGAGTCGTCCCAGATGATCCAGGTCCGGCTGTCGGTGGTGGCGCGGAACGCCGGGCCGCCGCCGATCGACAGCGGCGTGAGCGTCGAGCCGAGCGCGTTGTTGATCAGGTTCAGGCCCGACTGATCGAGCTGCAGGCCGCACGCGCCGTGATCGCGGCAGGTGCCGGCGGCGTCGAGCAGCTTCGTCATGTCGAACCCGCAGGACTGGACCATCAGCATCCACACCGACGCGCCGTGCATCAGCGACGCACCCTGCACCGCGGTGCCCGCGATCTGGGTCTGCTGGCACAGCGCCGCCGAGCCGGTACTGCCGCCCCCCGTCGGGGTCTTACCACCACACGCAATCAGCGCTGCAGCCAAACCAAGAACCAAACACCCCATCATCGATCGCGAACGCATACATTCCCTCCCTAAATACCGCCTATGCGGCAATCCGTTGTGCGCGCATCGTGGCAAATCGCCGGGCCGGGCACAAGGCCGCCGCGGCGGAGATCACAGCCAGCCGTGCTCGGCGGCGAGCCGCGCGGCCTCGACGCGGTTGCGCGCGCCGGTCTTGGCGATCGCGGTCGAGAGATAGTTGCGCACCGTGCCCTCGGACAGCTTCAGCGCCGCGGCGATGTCGGCCACGGTGTCGCCCTCGGCGGCGGCGCGCAGCACCTCGCACTCGCGGGTGGTCAGCGGATTGGGGCCGGCCGCGAGCGCGGCCGCCGCCAGCCCGGGATCGATCACCCGGCCGCCCTGGAGCGCGCGGCGGATCGCGGTCGCGAGCTCGGCGGCCGGCGCGTCCTTGACGAGGAAGCCGCGGACCCCGGCGCGCATCGCCCGCGCGAGGTAGCCCGGGCGGCCGAACGTGGTGAGGATCAGCACCGCGCACGCCGGCAGCGCGAGGTGGAGCGCGGCGGCGGCGTCGAGCCCGTCGAGCCCCGGCATCTCGATGTCGAGCAGCGCGACGTCGGGCTGGGCGGCGAGCGCCGCGGCGACGACCTGATCGCCGCGCGCGACCTGGACGACGACCTCCATGTCGCGCTCGAGGCCGAGCAGGGCGGCGAGCGCGCCGCGCACCATGTCCTGATCTTCGGCGAGCAGGATCCGGATCATGCCGGCTCCTGCCGCGGTTCGCCGGGTGGCGCGTCGAGTGGGCCGGGCGCGGCGGGAGCCGGCGCGCCGGGCGAGGCAGGGGCTCCGGGGGCCGGAGTCGGCGCGCCGAGCGGGACGATCGCCGCGACCCGGAAGCTGTCGGCGTCGTGCGCCGCCGCGGTCAGCTGGCCGCCGGCCTCGGCGACGCGCTCGCGCAGCCCGACCAGGCCGCTGCCGGTGGTCGCCGGATCGGCCGCGGTGGCAGGATCGGCTGCCGGATCGGCCGCCGGATCGGCCACCGGATCGACGCCGTCGTTGTGGATCTCGAGCCGGACGATGCCGTCGGCCTCGCGGAGCTCGAACCGCGCGCGGCGGGCGTGGCTGTGGCGGACGATGTTGGTCGCGGCCTCGCGCACGACCCAGGCCAGCAGATCGTCGAGGTCGGGCGGCAGCCCCGGCGCGGCGACCTGCGTGGTGACGCGGACGCCGGCTGCCTCGAGCGCCGCCTGGGCGTGGGCGAGCTCTCCGGCGAGCGAGCGCGCCCGGTAGCCGGTCACCGCCTCGCGGACCTCCTCGAGCGCGCGGCGCGCGATCTGCTCGACGTCGGCGATCTCGACCTGCGCGCGGGCGCGGGTGGGTTCCTGGCCGGTACCTTGGCCGGCATCTTGATCGAGCAGCCGGCGGGCGAGCTCGGTCTTGAGCGCGATCACCGACAGGCTGTGGCCGAGCAGATCGTGGAGGTCGCGCGAGAACCGCAGCCGCTCCTCGACCACCGCGTCGGCCGCCGCGAGCCGCGCGACCTCGCCATGCGCCGCGCGCAGCTCGTCGATCAGCAGGCCACGCCGGCGCAGCAGCAGGGACATGAGGCCGGTCATCGCGAGCGCCAGCGCGCAGGTCGCCGTGTTCGCCACGTTCGGGACGTTCCAGCTCCAGTTGCTGCCCAGGAGCGAGGCTGCCGCCAGCGCGGTCACGCCGGCGATCGTCGCGGGCGCGAGCCGGACCGGGACGAGCAAGGCCGAGGTGGTGACCACGAACATGAACAGCAGCCACCAGCCGCGCCCGATCGCGAGCGTGGTGGCGATCGCGAGCGCGAGCATCACGACGAGCATC
>DATBBB010000165.1:0-3260 GCA_036271215.1 Kofleriaceae bacterium
CGATCGGCGCGGCGCCGGCGATCCGCGGCACCACGGCGTCGAGCGCGGCCAGCGCAGCGGGCGGCAGCACCACGCCGAGCTCGGCGCCGGCGGCGAGCTGCTCGAGCACCCCGGCGAGCGGCGGCTGCAGCGCGTCGTCGCCGAGCAGCCAGGCGAGCGTGGGGCCGGGGACCTCGAGCGCGGCGGCGAGCCCGTCGCCCTCGACGCCGAGCGCGCGGCCGCGGCGCAGCGCCGAGCCGGGAGCGATCGCGCGGACCAGCAGCGCCGGATCGGCCTCGAGCAGGTCGGCGCAGGTCTCGAGGTACAGCGCGGGGCCGCGGCGCGGCGCGAGCGCGTGGCACAGCTCGCGGGTGTCGAGGTCGAGCGCGTAGCCGACCGCGACCAGCAGCACCCCGCTCGCCAGCGAGCCGGGCGGCGAATCGAGGCCGAGCCGCTCGGTCAGGATCGCGAGCCGCGACGGCGGCCCGGGCTTGCTTCCCGATCCCTCGGCGGTGGCGGCGAGCACCTGCGCCAGCTCGCCGGCCGCCTTGCGGTGGCTGCCCTGCGGGCGCAGCGTGCCCCCGGCGAGCCGGCCGAGCGCGCCGGCGTCGCGCAGGTAGATCTGCGACGCGATCCGCGGATCGGCGAACCCGGCGCCGGCGTTGAGCCGCCGCAGCAGCGCGGCCTCGGCGTGCAGCCGCACCGTGGCGATCGCCGCGGCGAGCGCCGGGTCAGCCAAACGGCCTCCGCCACCACGGCTTCTTGGCCTGGGCCGCGATCTCGCCGGCATCCCCGAGCGTGGTCGGCGGCGCGGCCTCGGGCGAGAGCTCGGGGCCGGTCAGGCTGGTCGGGGCCGGCCGGTCGGGCGAGAGCTCGGGGCCGGTCAGGCTGGTCGGGGCCGGCCGGTCGGGCGGGAGCTCGGGGCCGGTCAGGCTGGTCGGCGGCGCGGCCCGGGGCGGGAGCTCGGGGCCGGTCAAGCTGGTCGCCGGGCGCGGCGCGTCGGGGTCGCTCGGCACCGCCGGCGGCTTGGGCTTGGGCGGGCCGGGCGGCGCCTGGCCGGCCTCGAGCGCGGCCTTCTGGTCGCCGTCGAGCAGCTCGTCCTGCGCATCCTCGAGGTCGCTCAGCTCGCTGCGCAGGTCGGCGACCCGCTCGGACAGATCGCCGACCTGGGCCGCGAGCTCGCGGGCGGCGTGATTGTCGGCGTGCAGCAGGTCGGGCTGCAGCACGGTCAGCGCGCGCTCGAGCAGGTCGCGGCGGTCGCTGGCGTAGACGAACTGGCCGAGGTCGGTGCTGCGGCCCGAGGTCGCGACCTGCAGCGCCTCGAGCGCCCGAGCCTCGCGCGCCGGCAGGTGGAGCGATGCGATCGTCAGGGTCTGGCGGTCGAGGATCATGCGGATCGCACCGAGCAGCTGGTTGCGTAGCTCGAGCGCGGCGTCGTGGATCGCCTCGACGACCGGCTCCGGCAGCACCTCGGCGCCGCGGTCCTCCATGTCCTCGCGCTGGCGCGACTCGATGTGCGCCGCTTCCAGACCGTCGACGAGCTTGTCCTCGAGCTGCACCGAGCTTCAGCTTACACCACGTCGCGGAGCCCAGAGCTCACCGGATCGTGCCCGCCGGGACCGGTCAGTCCTCGGTCTTCTCCCACCACTGGCACCACCAGTTACCGCCGACCAGGATCCGCAGCTTGGGGTGCCAGCAGTACGACAGCTTGTCGTCCGGGTTCAGGTAGAACAGGCAGTTGTCGCAGCGCTCGTCGCCATACGGCTGGCCCTTGAGCACCGCATCCTCGGCAAGGTGCTTGAGCTGCAGCGCCAGCTGCTCGTCGATCGCTTTCGGCTCGGGCTTGGGCAATACGTCGTCGGCCATCGAGGCCGGACTGTACCAAATCTCGACCGGGTGGCGCGGGGCGCGCCGCGCGTTCTATTTTCGCAGCCGCTGCGAGAACCAGGCGACGGTCTCCGCCATGCCGTCCTCGACCAGGTGGGACGGGGCGTAGCCGAGCGCCGTGACGATCTTGTCGATCGAGGCCTGCGAGTGGGCGACGTCCCCGGCGCGCGGGCCCTCGAACACCGGCTCGACGTGCGCCAGCGCGGGGAGATCCTTGGCGAGGTTGTCGCGGATCATCGCGAACAGCTGCGTGAGATCGGTGCGGCCGTTGCAGCCGACGTTGTAGACCGTGCCGGTCACGGCCGGATCCGGCGCGGTCGCGGCGAGCAGGTTGGCCTGCACGATGTTGTCGACGTAGCAGAAGTCGCGGCTGTTCGAGCCGTCGCCGAAGATCACGCACGGCTTGCCGTCGATCAGCGACGACACCCAGCGCGGGATCACCGCGGCGTACGGGCCGTTGGGGTCCTGGCGCCGGCCGAACACGTTGAAGTAGCGCAGCCCGATCGACTGCTGGCCGTACACGTCGTGGAACACCTGGGCGTAGACCTCGTCGATCCGCTTGGTCGCGGCGTACGGCGACAGCGGCTTGCCGATCCGATCCTCGTGCTTGGGCAGCCCGGGGTGATCGCCGTAGACCGACGACGACGACGCGTAGACCAGGCGGCCGACCCCGGCCTCCTTGGCCGCCCACAGCACGTTCAGGAACCCGTCGACGTTGTGGGCGTGCGAGGCCAGCGGATCCTTGATCGACCGCGGCACCGAGCCGAGCGCGGCCTCGTGCAGCACGATGTCGACGTCCTTGCAGGCGTTGCGCGCGACCTCGGGATCGCGCAGGTCGCCCTCGATGAACCGGAACTGCAGGCGCTCGTCGGGGTTGATCGCGAGCACGTCGTCGATGTTGCGCTGGTGACCGGACAGGAAGTTGTCGACGCCCACGACGCTCTGGCCGAGGTCGAGCAGGCGCTCGAGCAGCGCCGAGCCGATGAACCCGGCGACCCCGGTGACGAGCCAGCGCCGGGGCGAATTGACAAGCTGTTCACAGACGTCGTCGTACTTGGTCATTCTATTCCGTTCACTCACCCGATTCCGTTCGCTGGCCGCTTACAGGCTCCAGACCCGGATGCCGCGCGGCGGCTTGGTGTTCGCCGGCAGCGCGCTCTTGACGTCGATCACCACGCCGTTGTCGCGCACGCGGTCGAAGATCCCGCCGACGTTGGCGATGTACTCGCGGTGCGCCACCGCGAGGATGATCGCGTCGAGCTTGGTGAGCTGCTCGAGCGGGGTGATCCGGATCTTGTACTCCGCGTACGCTTCCTCGGGGTTGCCCATCGGATCGTGGACGAGCGCCTCGATGCCGAACGTGGCGAGCTCGGCGACGATGTCCGGGATCTTCG
>DATBBB010000166.1:0-18924 GCA_036271215.1 Kofleriaceae bacterium
GACCGAGGAGGCTGTGACCATCCGTCGCACATTGGCCCAGACGCGGCCGGACGCCTTCCTGCCCGACCTGGCTATGAGCCTGAACAACCTGGGCCTCAGGCTCAGCGAGCTGGGCCGCCGCGAGGAGGCGCTGGCAGCGACCCAGGAGTCCGTGACCATCCGTCGCACGCTGGCCAAGACGCGGCCGGACGCCTTCTTGCCCGACCTAGCCGCGAGCCTGAACAACCTGGGCAACAGGCTCAGCGTGCTCGGCCGGCGCGAGGAGGCGCCGGCGGCGACCGAGGAGGCCGTGGTCAGCTATCGCACGCTGGCCCAGACGCGGCCGGACGTCTTGCCCGACCTAGCCATGAGCCTGAACAACCTGGGCAACAGGCTCAGCGCGCTCGGCCGGCGCGAGGAGGCGCTGGCAGCGACCGAGGAGGCCGTGGCCATCCGTCGCACGCTGGCCAAGACGCGGCCGGACGCCTTCTTGCCCTCGCTGGCCTCAAGCCTGAACAACCTGGGCAACAGGCTCAGCGAGCTGGGCCGGCGCGAGGAAGCGCTGGCGGCGACCGAGGAGGCCGTGACCATCCGTCGTACACTGGCCAATGCCCGCCCGATGCCGTCGGTGTGAGTCGCAACACCGTACATCTGGGACATCGTGCCTCCGCCGCTTCTACGCCGCGATGCGCGCCTTGCTACGGTCGACGGAGCTGCGCGCTCGCCTTCGACGCGGCTCATCCCCGATGCGAACGCCGAACTACATCGGCATGCGCGGGGTCGCGCGGAGACTTCCCGTACCGCGCCGGCGTCGTCCCGACCAGCCGCCGGAAATGGCGCGTGAACTGCGCTTGATCGTAGAACCCGACGAGTGGCGCCACGTCGGACGCACGGACTCCTTGACGGAGGAGCTGCTTGGCACGTGCGACGCGCAGGTGCGTCAGATACGAATGCGGCGGCATTCCAATCTGCGCGCGAAACGCGCGGCACAGATGGAACTTGTCGAGGTCGGCGTAGCCCGCGAGATCGGTGAGCGTGATCGAGTCGCCGAGTCGCGCGCGGATGTACTCCATCGCGCGTCGGACCGGACGCGAATAGTCAGGCTGCGTCTTGCTGACCACCGCGAGCGCGCTGACCGCTTCGGCAACCGCGACCTCGAGCGCAAGCGCGTCGACACCTGCGCACACGGCATCGATCAGGCGGTGAAACGGAGCGGCACGTTCGTCGTTGGCTTCGAGCTGCGCGATCGCCACCGCGCGACTCTCGCCGTGGACCCGAGCAACGTCGTTCGCCGGCAGCGTGACAGCCGTGAACGTCGTCGGCCCACGGTGGGTGAGGTGGCGAACCACGTCGCCTGGCTGCTTCACGAGGATGCATCCGGGCACGGAGCGCCAGACCCTGCCGCTGCCCCACCATTCGGTTTCGCCGTGCTCGATCCGCCCGATGCCGTGGTGCTCCTTCACGCCCGTGTGCAGCGCTGCGGTCGTCGCACGCACCGCGCGGAGCCCAGGCACCGACACGGGGAGCTCGACGGAGTGATCCGGGTCCATGCCCGAGTGTACAACTCGGCGCGCGGCGAGGCTCATGCCAAGAACCGACAAGCGCGTCCGGTCGCGCGACGGTAAGACCAGACCATGCACGATCAACGAGCTTCCGCGCCTGTGACCATCGCGCTCGGCTGCATGGGGATGTCCGGCGTGTATGGCAAGATGGACGACGCGCAGAGCATCGCCGTCATTCACGCGGCGATCGAGCGGGGCGTGACACTGCTCGATACCGGCGACTTCTACGGCTGGGGGCATAACGAGCTCCTCATCGGCAAGGCGATCGCCGGCCGTCGCGACCAGGTCCGGCTCTCGGTCAAGTTCGGCGCCCTCCGCGGTCCCGACAACAGCTCGGGTGGCTTCGACGCGCGACCCGCCGCGCTCAAGAACTTCCTGGCGTATTCGCTCGTCCGCCTCGGCACGGATCACGTCGACGTGTACCGCCCGGCGCGCCTGGATCCGGCGGTGCCGATCGAAGACACGATCGGCGCGATCGCGGATCTGGTGAAGGCTGGCTACGTGCGATCGATCGGGCTGTCCGAGGTCGGCCCCGAGACGATCCGGCGCGCGGCGAAGGTCCATCCGATCTCCGATCTCCAGATCGAGTACTCGATCGTGAGTCGCGACCCCGAAGACGCGATCTTTCCCGTCCTCGCGCAGCTCGGCATCGGCGCGACGCTTTATGGCGTGCTGTCTCGCGGCTTGCTCTCGGCGAGCCCGATCGGCGCGGGCGACCATCGCGCCCATATGCCGCGCTTCACCGGAGCGAATGCCGAGGCCAACGCCAAGCTCGTCGCCGGCCTCGAGCGCCTCGCGCGGCGCTGGGGGATGTCGCCGGGTCAGCTCGCGATCGGCTGGGTGCTCGGCAAGCAACCGCAGCTCGTGCCGACCCTCGGCATGCGCACGCTCCAGCAACTCGACGAAGCGCTCGCAGCCAAGCCGCTGACTCCGGAGCAGCTCGCGGAGGTCGAGGCCATCGCACCACGCGGTGCGGTCGCCGGCACACGCTACCCGGCGGCGCACATGGCCGCGCTTGATAGCGAGCAGCGCTCGGGCGACTTCGCAGGCACTAACGGGAACGTAGATACCGCTGCGGCGAAACGTTCTTGACGCGCTTGAACATCGCGATGAACGCGCTCGTGCTCGTGTAGCCGAGGTCGGTCGCGACGCACTTCACGCTGTCGCCGCGGTGGAGCTGCTGGATCGCGCGATCGACGATGCGCTGCTGGTGCCAGCGCGTGAAGCTCGTGCCGACATCGGCGCGGAACCAGCGACGAAACGTGCGCTCGGACATGCCGACTTCGCGGGCGAGCGTGGCGACGCTCGTCGCGGGATGCTGCGTGACGAGCTCGGTCACGCGGCCCAGCCGCGCGCTGGCCGGAACCGGCTCGACCAGCTCGTCGACCAGGACCGCCGTGAGCCGATCGCGGCGCTCCGGATCCGGCGCGTGACCGAGGCGCTCGACGAGGTCGTGCATGAACCCGGAGGCTTCGATCCATCCCGTCGCGCGCGCGACGAGCGCGGGCGGAAATGACAGCACGAGCGAATGATGATCGACCGGGGTGTGCACGCGATGCAGCGTGTCGCCGGCGAGCCACAACATCGAGCGCGGTGGCACCGCCCAGTCCTGATCGCCCGTGCCGATCGTCGCGGTGCCACGCAGGCCGACGACGAGCAGCGCTTCGCGATGACTGTGCATCGGCGTCGCGATGCCCGGTTGGCCGAATCGCGATGATACCTGGCCGGATTGCAACATCGTTCGCGCTGGGCCTCGACGGAACCGTAGCGTAGATCCGCAACGAGGACACTTGATCTACGACGTGATCATCGCAGGGGCCGGCCCGGTCGGCCTGTTCCTGGCCTGCGAGCTGGGGCTCGCGAAGCTCTCCGTACTGGTGCTCGAACAGCTGGAGGATCCCCACTCGTCCCTCAAGCGCCGCCCGTTCGGAATGCGAGGGCTCTGGGGCCCGAGCATCGAAGCGTTCGACCGGCGCGACCTGTTCGAACAAATTGCGGCGGAACGCAGTGACGATGATCGTCAGCCGAGACCTGAGCTGAGACCTGAGCTGAGACCCGAGCTGAGACCTGAATCGACGGCGACCGGATCGCAGCGCCGCGGGCCGGCGGGCCACTTCGCGGGCATCCAGTTCGACCACCGCAACATCGATTCGTCGCGGTGGACGTACCGCCTACCGAGCCCGTCCGATACCCAGTTCGGGACCGAGATGGAGTATCTCGAGCACGTCCTCGCCGCTCGCGCGCTGTCCGTCGGAGTCGAGATCCAGCGCGGCCATGGCGTCGAAGGCTTCGAGCTTTCGAACGATGAAGTCACCGTCCGCGTCGGCGAGCAACACATTCGCGCGCGCTGGCTCGTGGGCTGCGACGGCGGCCGCAGCACGGTGCGCAAGCAAGGTAGCTTCGAATTCGTCGGTACCGAGCCCGAGTTCACGGGATATTCGGCGCACGTCGAGCTCGCCGCCCCGGAGCAACTCCCCCTGGGCCGTCACTACACGCCGACCGGGATGTACACGCAGTGGCAGCCAGGCGTGATCGGGATGGTCGACTTCGACGGCGGCGCCTGCCACCGCGTCCAACCGATCACCCTCGAGCACATCCAGGCGATCTTGCGGCGCGTGTCCGGCACCGACGTCACGCTCACCGCGTTGAACATCGCCTCGACCTGGACCGATCGCTCGATGCAAGCAACGACCTACCGCAACGGACGCGTGTTGCTCGCGGGCGACGCCGCGCACGTTCATTCACCGCTCGGCGGACAGGGCTTGAACCTCGGACTTGGCGACGCGATGAACCTCGGGTGGAAGCTCGCTGCAACCATCCGAGGCGATGCCCCCGACGGCTTGCTCGACAGCTACACCACGGAGCGGCACCCGGTCGGCGTGCGCGTCCTCGATTGGACGCGGGCCCAGGTCGCGCTGATGCGGCCCGACCGAAATTCCCGCGCGCTCTCCGCCGTCCTCCGCGACCTGATCGATACGCGCGACGGCGCGACCTACTTCGCCGAACGGGTCTGGGGTACGGCCCTCCGCTACGACCTCGGCGAGGACCATCCATTGGTGGGCCGCAGCTGCCCGGACTTCGAGCTCGAGGACGGAACCCGGCTCGGAACGCGGCTCCGAGCTGGAACCGGCTTGCTCCTGGACTTCAGCCGGCAAGCGCTCCAGGCGCTCGATGGCCATTGGGGCGATCAGGTCAGGTACGTGGCGATCGACGCCAAGGATCGCCTGGGCCTCTGCGCGCTGCTCGTGCGCCCCGATGGGGTCGTTGCATGGGCGAGCGATACGACTCCCAGCGCCGAGGAAGTCACCCGAGCCGCGGCGAGGTGGTTCGCGAGCCGCGATCGGTGGGCATCGCCGTAACGATTGCCACATGTGTGCGTCTCCAGATCGCTCGCCGGTACGATTTTGTCGGCCTTCAGGCCCGGGACCGTCGTACCCTCCCCGCATGCGATCTATCGTTCTCGCAGTCGCCGCGGTCGCCGCGGTCGGCGCTTGTGGCGGTGGCGCCGTGCTCCCTGTATCTGACGCGCCACCGGCGCTCGTCGATGCCCCGCCCGGCGTGGTCGATGAGCGCGTTCCGACGCCAACGCCGAGCGCGGACTACCTCGACCTGTTCACGCCCGAAGAGACGATCGCAGCGGGCGAAGAGAAGCAGCTGTGCGTTCACCTGCGCAACACCAAGGGCGCCCTCGCGATCGACTCGGTCAACGGCATGCAGGGCGTCGCTGGCCACCACATCGCGCTGTTCACGAGCTCGCATCCGCAGCCGCCTGGCACCGTAGTCGATTGCACGAGCGGCGACGCCAACGCGGACATGGAGTGGTTCGCGTTCAACGTCGACCTCCCTCGCGGCGACGCGATCCAGATCCCGGAGAACTTTCCGTTCGTGATCCAGTTCCACTATCTCAACGCGACCGACAACACGATCTTGATCCGCGACGTCGAGCGGCTCCACGTGGTGCCAGTCAGCTCCGTGCAGACCTGGATCTCGACGATGATCTTGACGGATCTCCAGCTCGCGGTGACCCCCGGCGCGTCGACGGTGACCTGGGACTGCAAGCTGCCCGCCGACACCAACATGATCGAGCAGTTCGGTCACATGCACGACCAGGGTGCGGCGTACTCGCTGCAGGTCGGTACCGATCCGAACGCGCTGACGACGCTCAACACGGTGTCGCCGTGGCAACCGTACTACCGCGATCACCCGCGGGTGACGCAGTGGTTCGGCACGCCGCAACACTACGCAGCCGGCACGATCATGCGAACGACATGCGCGTGGGACAACGCCAAGACGAACACGCTGCAGTACCCCGACGAGATGTGCATCACGTTCGCGTACATCGAGTCGCCGACCCAGTACCAGTGCCAGCCGCCGACCGGGCCGTAGCCAGCTGGTCAGTGATCGCGCCGGGCTACGCGCCGGTCGAGCCCGAGGTGCCCTCGAACGTCCACGGCTTGTGGCTGTGGATGACGTGGAGCGGGTTATCCAGCAGGAACGGCTGGCCGTTCAGCATGCCGCGGACGTAGACCTGCTCGCCCTGCTCGAGGTGGCGCTCCGGCTTGGCGTGGTCCAGCGTCATCCCGAACGTGGTCTGTCCGCCCTGGAGGGCTTCGGTCAGGGTGCCATTGCCTTGGGTCAGGACGTCCTCGACGCGGATGGCAAACGAGCCGGGGAGCTTGACGTGAATGCTCACGGTGACATCAGTCAGATGGTTCGACATGGAATCTCTCGCTGTTGTGGTGTGAAGCTAGGCTAGTCATGAAACCAGATCATGAATCACGACTGACACACGATGGACGATCACTACCTGGGTCTGCCGGCTGGCACGTTCGGTCACCTGGGTGATCGACGCAGGCCAGCGCGCCGGCGCGTGATCGCGTCGCACGTGCATCGGTCGGCTCATGATCGAGAGGCGCTCGCGGGCCGAAGATCCTGACAGCGATCGATCGAAAATCGTACAATTGCCGCGCGCGGCCTCGCCGACCGCGATCTGCTGATCAATGCCACTTGCCAGCGGCGCGGCGGCAATACCGCCCCGGGGCTACTTCGCGAGCACGAACGCGCCGCCGACGCCGGCGGCCATCTCGGCCTGCGAGATCTTGCCGTCGCCGTCGGTGTCGATCGCCATGAACACGGCCATCGAGCCGTTCCACTCCTCGCGCGTGATGAAGCCGTCGCCGTCGAGGTCGAACTTGCGGAACAGCTCGCCATCGGGCTTACCGGCCGGGGTCGCGGGATGCGCGGCGGCCTGGAGCGCCTTGTGGCGCTCGCCGAGCAGGGTCTCGAGCGTGGCGATCGCCTTGGAGAACCCGGCGATGCCCTCCTCGAGCTTGTCGCGCGCCATCGCGTCGGCGGCGTGCGCCGCGCGGAACCCGGCCTCGTCAAACGTCAGCTTCGGGATCGTCATCGCGCGCGCGGCCTCGGGGTCGAGCTTGCGGGTCAGGGTCCCGGTCTGCTCGCCGAGCTCGAGCAGGAAGTTGGGCGCGATGGTCAAGAGGTCGCAGCCGGCGAGCTCGATGATCTCGCCGAGGTTGCGGAAGCTCGCCCCCATGACCTCGGTCTTGTGGCCGTGGTTCTTGTAGTAGTTGTAGATCTTGGTCACCGACACCACGCCCGGATCCTCGGCCGGCGGGTAGCTGTCGCGCTTCTCGGCCTTCTTGTGCCAGTCGAGGATCCGGCCGACGAACGGGCTGATCAGGGTCACGCCGGCCTCGGCGCACGCGACCGCCTGGTGCATGCCGAACAGCAAGGTCAGGTTGCAGTGGATGCCCTCCTTCTGCAGCACCTCGGCGGCGCGGATGCCCTCCCAGGTCGACGCGATCTTGATCAGCACGCGGTCGCGGCTCGCGCCGGCGGCCTCGTAGAGCCCGATCAGGTAGCGGCCCTTCTCGATCGTCCTGGCGGTGTCGAACGACAGCCGCGCGTCGACCTCGGTCGACACCCGCCCCGGCACGATGCCGAGGATCCGCAGGCCGAACTCGACCGACAGCCGGTCGAGCGCCAGCCCGACGACCTTGGCGTCGTCGCCCTTGGCCTCGGTCGCCGCCCAGCGCAGCGCGCCGTCGACCACGTCGGCGTACTCCGGCATCTGCGCCGCCGCGGTGATCAGCGACGGGTTGGTCGTCGCGTCGCGCGGCGTGAGCTTCTTGATCGAGTTGAGATCGCCGGTGTCGCAGACCGCGACCGTCATCGTGATGAGCTGTTCGAACAGAGATTGCGCCATCGCCGTGCCTTTCGTGTCGTTCGTCCGCCCGTCTAGGGCTGCTGCCGGATGATATTGGCCTCGAACGCGGCGACCAGCTCGCCGATCACCGCGATTTCGGCGCGGATCTGGTCGCCGGTCTCGGTGTCGCCGACCGTGCGCGGGCGCGCGTGGACCACGACGTCGGACACCGTGGGCACGATGTCGGCGTGCTGGGTGATCGCGGCGTCGGCGCTCTCGAAGTGGTGGTGCTGCGCGAGGTAGATCCGCTCCGCGTCGAGCACCAGCGAGAACCCCTTGTCGCCGTACGCGGCGGCGAACGCGCCGTCGATCGTGATCGCCCGCCCCGACTTCTTGATCGGGGTCTCGCCGGCCTCGAGCTTGACCGGGACGTGGCCGTTGATGATGAACCCGGCCGCGGGGTCGACGCCGAACTCGGTGAGGATCCGGCCGCAGAACGCCGCGTCGTGGATCAGCTTGAAGTACGGGTTCTTCGATTCGTGGTGGGTCCTGGGGTCGGCGACGAAGTAGGTCTCGAACGTGGCCATCCGGTCCTTGCCGAAGCACGGCGAGACCGGCCCGGTCCACAGGTAGAACAGGAGATCGCGGTCGAGCTCGCTGGTGTCCTCGGCGCCGTGGCGGAACGCGCGCTGGACCACGACCTCGAACGCGTCGAACAGCGCCTTGCCGCGCCGCGGTTCGCCGTCGATCGCGAACGCCAGCGGCTCGCCCGCCGCGTCGACCGGCACGCAGCCGTGGAAGATCGCGCACAGGTCGCGGCGCAGCGCCATCTGGCCGTGCGCGACGACGAACCGCATGTGCTGCCACAGCGCGCGGCTGGTGGTGAACGATCGGGTCAGCTCGGCCAGGCAGCGCGCCTCGGCGTCGGACAGCCGCAGCGGATCGGCCCAGTCGACCGTCGGGAACGCGGTGTCGCGCAGCGGGTAGCGCGCGCCGTCGATCTCGACCGTACCCACCGGCGTGCCCACCGGCGTACCCGCCGGCGTGCCGGCTGCCGTGCCGGCCGCCAGATCGATCTTGCGCAGCAACACGCGGTGCGCGAGGCCCCACTCGGGGCGGCGCTCGAGCATCTGGCCCTCGAGCTTGAACTGCAGGATCGCGATCGCCTTCTGCATCCGCGCGAGCTCTTGGGCGTCGGCCCCGAGCTCGCCCTTGAGCTCGAAGCACGCCGCGGGGTCGTCGCCGTACGCCTCGCGCGCCAGCCGCACCACCGGCGCGAGCGAGATGCCGTAGCCGTCCTCGAGCTGGGCCTGGCGCTGGTAGCGCAGCGACAGCCGGATCACGGTGGCGATCGCCGCTGGCTGGCCGAGGCACGCCGCCATCCAGTTGGCGTCGTGGTTGCCCCACGTGATCGCGACCCGGGGCTGCTCGATCAGGAGCTCGATCACCTTGTCGATCCGCGGGCCACGGTCGCCGAGGTCGCCGGCGACGATCAGCTCGCCGACCGCGAGGTTGCGGATCACGTGGGCGATCGCGCGCACCAGCTCGCCGTCGCGCTCGTGGCGCACGAACGGCTCGACCATGCGCTCGACGAACGCCGGCTGGCGCGCCAGCTCGTCGGCGAACATCAGCTCGCGGAACACCGGATCGAACGGATCGGGGACGATGCGCTCGACGTACTTGATCGAGTAGCCGCGCGCCAGCTCGCGGACCGCGACGATCGCGTGGCGCAGCACCCAGTGCAGCAGCGTGCGCCGGCGCGCGGCGTCGGCCCCGCGCGCCATCGCGGACCAGGTCTCGTGCGGGTAGTAGACCAGGGTCAGCAGCTGCTCGATCTCGGCCTGCGCGAGCGGGCCGCCCGGGCCGGCGCCACCGCCGAACAGGCGCTCGAACCGCGGCCGCAGGCTGCCCGACGCGTTGTTGATCACCTGGCGCAGCTTGACGTGCTCGCCGTGGACGTCGCTGACCACGTGCACCGCCGGGGTCGGCAGGGTCAGCACCGCCTCGAGGTTCGCGAGCTCGGCGAGCGCCGCCGCGATGTTCGGGGTGCGCTTGGCGAGGATCTGGAGGTGGGTCAGCGCCATGCCCCCACGGGATACCACGCGGCGGGCGGGCCACGTGCCTCACACGACCCTCCGATCGTGCCGGCGCGGAGCCCCCGTCCGCCCGCCAGCCGTGGTTTGCTAGCGGCCCGATGTCAGCCCTGACCAGCTCGCCCGCGTGGACCGCCCTGCTCGCCCATCACGCGTCGATCGCCCAGACCACGATGCGCGAGCTGTTCGCCGCCGATCCGGAGCGGTTCACCAAGCGGTCGCGCGAGGCGTGCGGCGTGTTCGTCGACTGGTCGAAGCACCGCACCACCGACGAGACCTGGCGCCTGCTGTTCGCGCTCGCCGAGCAGGCCGACGTCGCGGGCTGGCGCGACCGGATGTTCGCCGGCGACAAGCTCAACGGCACCGAGGGCCGCGCCGTGCTCCACACCGCGCTGCGCAACCGCGCCAACCGCCCGATCCTCGTCGACGGCGCCGACGTCATGCCCGAGGTCAACGCGGTGCTCGCCAAGATGCGCAGCTTCACCGACCGGCTGCGCAGCGGCGCGTGGAAGGGCCACACCGGCCAGACGATCACCGACGTGGTCAACATCGGGATCGGCGGCTCGGACCTCGGGCCGGTGATGGTCACCGAGGCGCTGCGGCCGTACTGGCAGGCCGACCTGCGCGCCCACTTCGTGTCCAACGTCGACGGCACCCACCTCGCCGAGACCGTCAAGCATCTCGACCCGGCGCGCACCCTGTTCATCGTGGCGTCCAAGACGTTCACCACCCAGGAGACCCTGACCAACGCCCGCAGCGCGCGCGACTGGCTGCTCGGGTCGATCCAGCCCGGCGGCGCCGGCCCCGACGCGGTCGCCAAGCACTTCGTCGCGCTGTCGACCAACGCCAAGGAAGTCGCCGCGTTCGGCATCGACACCGCCAACATGTTCGAGTTCTGGGACTGGGTCGGCGGCCGCTACTCGCTGTGGAGCGCGATCGGGCTGTCGATCGCGTGCGTGATCGGCATGGACCAGTTCGACGAGCTGCTCGCCGGCGGCCACGACATGGACGAGCACTTCCGGACCGCGCCGCTCGCCGACAACCTGCCGGTGATCCTCGGCATGCTCGGGGTCTGGTACTCGAACTTCTTCGACGCCCAGAGCCACGCGATCCTGCCCTACGACCAGTACATGCACCGGTTCGCCGCGTACTTCCAGCAGGGCGACATGGAGTCCAACGGCAAGGGCGTCGATCGCGCCGGCCACCGGGTCGACTACACCACCGGCCCGGTGATCTGGGGCGAGCCCGGCACCAACGGCCAGCACGCGTTCTACCAGCTGATCCACCAGGGCACGCGGGTGATCCCGTGCGACTTCATCGCGCCGGTCGAGACCCACAACCCGATCGGCAAGCACCACCCGATCCTGCTCGCCAACTTCTTCGCGCAGCCCGAGGCGCTGATGAAGGGCAAGACGCCCGACGAGGCGCGCGCCGAGCTGGTCGCGCAGCACCTGCCGGCCGAGCGGGTCGAGCAGCTGGTGCCGCACAAGACGTTCACCGGCAACCGGCCGACGACGTCGATCGTCGTTCAGAAGATCACGCCGCGGACGCTCGGCGCGCTGATCGCGATGTACGAGCACAAGATCTTCGTCCAGGGCATCGTGTGGAACATCTACAGCTTCGATCAGTGGGGCGTCGAGCTCGGCAAGCAGCTCGCCTCGAAGATCCTGCCGGAGCTCAACGGCGACGGTCAGGTGACGAGCCACGATGCGTCGACCAACGGGTTAATCAATCTTTACAAGGCTCGCCGGCCACAGTAACGGGCGGCAGCGCACGGCCAACGGTGGCGGCGACCGCCGGCGGAGCGCGGGTAAGATTTCTGGCCGGCCGAGGTGCCGGACGCCACGCAAGGTGCAATGTTGCGCGACTGGGGACGTCCGATGTCGAGAGCTGAGAGCGGCGCGAGCCGAGCCAACCTGAAGAGAGGTAACCTGTGACCGAGGCCGAGCTCGATCAGCTGTGTATCAACACGATCCGGACGCTCAGCATCGATGCGGTGCAGGCGGCGGACTCCGGTCACCCCGGCACCCCGATGGCGCTCGCGCCGGTGGTGTACGCGCTGTGGCAGCGCGAGATGCGGTTCGATCCGGCCGACCCGATCTGGCCCAACCGCGACCGCTTCGTGCTGTCGTGCGGCCACGCGTCGATGCTGCTGTACTCGATGCTGCACCTGACGCAGACCAAGGCGGTCAACCCGAGCTACGAGCGGCTCGGCACGCCCACGGTCACGCTCGACGACATCAAGAAGTTCCGCCAGCTCGACAGCAAGTGCCCCGGCCACCCCGAGAACCACTGGACGTCGGGCGTCGAGACCACGACCGGCCCGCTCGGCCAGGGCTACGCGACCAGCGTCGGCATGGCGATCGCGCGGCGCTGGCTCGCGGCGCACTTCAACCGGCCGGGGTTCACGCTGTTCGACTACAACGTGTACGCGCTCGGCGGCGACGGCTGCATGATGGAGGGCGTCGCGGCGGAGGCGGCGTCGCTCGCGGGCCACCTCGGGCTCGCCGAGCTGTGCTGGATCTACGACAACAACCGCATCACGATCGAGGGCGAGACCAAGCTCGCGTTCTCCGACGACGTCGCGACCCGGTTCATCGGCTACGGCTGGAACGTCACCCGGGTCGGCGACGCGAACGACCTCGCGATGCTCGGCCGCGCGTTCCACACGTTCCGCACCACGACCGACCGGCCGACCCTGATCATCGTCGACAGCCACATCGGCTACGGCTCGCGCAAGCAGGATACCCACGGCGTCCACGGCTCGCCGCTCGGCGAGGACGAGATCAAGTACGTCAAGCGCCAGTACGGCTGGCCCGAGGACGCCAAGTTCCTGGTCCCCGACGGTGTGTACGATCACTTCGCGCACGGCCTCGCGGCGCGGTCGCAGACCGCGCGCACCGCGTGGCAGACCCAGCTCGCCGACTACGCCAAGGCGTTCCCCGAGCTCGCCGAGCAGCACCGCCGGATGCAGCACCGCGAGCTGCCGGACGGCTGGGACCAGGACCTGCCGGTGTTCGCCGCCGACGCCAAGGGCGTGGCCGGCCGCCAGGCGTCGGCCCAGGTGCTGAACGCGCTCGCCAAGCGGGTGCCGTGGCTGGTCGGCGGCTCGGCCGACCTCGCGCCGTCGACCTTGACCCGGCTGACGTTCGAGGGCGCCGGCGATTTCGGCCGCGCGCTCGAGTCGACCGCCGGCCGCAACTTCCACTTCGGGATCCGCGAGCACGCGATGGCCGCCGCGCTCAACGGCATGGCGCTCAGCAAGCTCCGGGCCTACGGCTCGGGGTTCTTCGTGTTCAGCGACTACGCCCGGCCGTCGATCCGGCTGGCGTCGATCATGGAGCTGCCGGTGATCCATATCTTCACCCACGACTCGATCGGGGTTGGAGAGGACGGCCCGACCCACCAGCCGATCGAGCACCTCGCGTCGCTGCGCGCGATCCCGGGGCTGATCGTCCTGCGCCCCGGCGACGCCAACGAGGTCGTCGAGGCGTGGCGGCTGATCGCCGAGACCCGGCACCACCCGGTCGTGCTCGTGCTGTCGCGCCAGGCGATGCCAACGCTCGACCGCACCAAGTACGCCCCGGCCGCGGGGCTGCGCAAGGGCGCCTACGTCGTCGCCGACAGCGCGCCGGCGCCCCCCGGTGTGGGACCCTCCCCGCAGGGTGATTCCGATCCTCGCTTCGCAGCGGACCAGAATGGATCGATCCGGGTCGGGCCCCAGGTCATCCTGATCGGCACCGGCACCGAGGTCGGGCTGTGCATCGCCGCCCACGAGCAGCTGATCGCCGCCGGCGTCAGGTCGCGCGTGGTCAGCATGCCGTCGTGGGAGCTGTTCGAGGACCAGCCTGTCGAGTACCGCGACGCGGTGCTGCCGCCAGCGGTCACGGCGCGCGTCGTCGTCGAGCAGGCCTCCAACTTCGGCTGGGAGCGCTACGTCGGGCGCACCGGCCACATGATCACGATGCGAACGTTCGGCGCGTCGGCTCCGCTCAAGGAGCTGCAGTCGAAGTTCGGCTTTGCCCCCGACAAGATCGTCGCCGCCGCGCGGGCCCAGCTCGAACGCGCGAAGTGACCCCGCACGACCCCGCACAAGGAGAACCAATATGCAGCTCGGAATGATCGGACTTGGCCGGATGGGCGCGAACATGGCGCGCCGCTTGATGCGCGCCGGCCACGAATGCGTCGTCTATGATCGCAGCGCGGACGCCGTGAAGGGCCTCGCGGGCGAGGGCGCCAAGGGCGCCGACTCGCTCAAGGCGCTGGTCGCGGGGCTCGCCAAGCCGCGCGCGATCTGGGTGATGGTCCCGGCCGGTGCGCCGACCGAGTCGACGATCACCGAGCTCGGCACGCTGCTCGAGGCGGGCGACACCGTGATCGACGGCGGCAACACGTTCTTCAAGGACGACATCCGGCGCGCCAAAGAGCTCGCGGCCAAGCACATCACGTACATCGACGCCGGCACCAGCGGCGGCGTGTTCGGCCTCGAGCGCGGCTACTGCCTGATGGTCGGCGGCGACACCGCCGCGGTCCAGCGCCTCGATCCGATCTTCAAGACGCTCGCCCCGGGCCGCGGCGACGTCGAGCGCACCCCGGGCCGCGACGGCAAGGGCGGCACCGCCGAGGACGGCTACCTGCACTGCGGGCCGGTCGGCAGCGGCCACTTCGTCAAGATGGTCCACAACGGCATCGAGTACGGCATCATGCAGGCGCTCGCCGAGGGCTTCGACATCATGCGCGGCGCCAACAACGCCACCGTGGCGGCGGACCACCGGTTCGAGCTGCCGATCGCCGAGATCGCCGAGGTCTGGCGGCGCGGCAGCGTGCTGTCGTCGTGGCTGGTCGACCTGACCGCCAAGGCGATGCTCGAGGATCCGGCGCTCACCAAGTTCTCCGGCCACGTCGAGGACTCCGGCGAGGGCCGGTGGACGGTGCAGGCCGCGATCGAGGAGGCCGTGCCGGCGGACGTCATCGCGGCGTCGCTGTTCCGGCGGTTCCGGTCGCGCGAGGACCACTCGTTCGCCGACAAGGTGCTCTCGGCGATGCGGTTCCAGTTCGGCGGCCACGTCGAGAAGCCGACGGGCGGCTGATGTCGGAGCCACAAGCGCCCGGCACCCCGCCGCAGGACCGGCGGCCCGAGATCCGGCGGTTCGAAGACCTCGACGCGCTCAGCAGCGCCGCGGCCGACGATCTGGCCGAGATCGTGCGCGCGGCGGTGCTCGATCGCGGCGCGTGCAGCGTCGCGTTGTCGGGCGGCTCGACCCCGGCGCGGCTGTTCAAGCTGCTCGCCGAGGCCGGGCGCGATGCCCTGCCGTGGGAGCACGTCGACCTGTGGTGGGGCGACGAGCGCACGGTGGCGCCGGACCATGCCGACTCCAACTACCGGATGGCGCGCGAGACGCTGATCGAGCCGCTCGGGCTCGCCGCGTCGCACGTCCACCGGATCGCCGGCGAGCTCGCCGATCACGAGGCCGCCGCGCGCGCCTACTCGCGCGAGCTGGTCACCGCGCTCGGCTCGCCGCCGACCTTCGACCTCGTGCTGCTCGGCATGGGGCCCGACGGCCACACCGCGTCGCTGTTCCCCGGCAGCCCCGCGCTCGAGGAGACCACGCGCTGGGTGGTCGCCAATCCGGTTGACTCGCCGGTGACCCACGGCGCGACCACGCGGATCACGCTGACCGCGCCGGCGATCAACGCCGCGCGCCACGTCCGGTTCCTGGTCGGTGGCGCCGACAAGGCCCAGACCCTGGTCCACGTGCTCGAGGGCGACCACGATCCCGAGCGCTATCCATCGCAGATGATCGCGCCGCGCGACGGCGACCTGGTGTGGTTCATCGACGCCGCGGCCGCCGCGGCGCTGCAGGGGTCCGCGTGATCCTCGCGGGCGACATCGGCGGCACCAAGACCGTGCTCGCGATCTGCGACGACCAGCTCGCGGTCGTTCGCGAGCAGATGGTCCCGAGCGCCGACTACCCCTCGCTCGAGGTGATCCTCGACCAGTTCCTGCGGCCCGGCGACGCCGGGCAGCTGGCGGCGGCGAGCTTCGGCGTGGCCGGCCCGGTCGTCGGCGGCGTCGCCCAGATCACCAACCTGCCGTGGACGATCGCCGCCGCGTCGCTGTCGGCCAAGCTCGGCGGCATCCCGGTCGGCCTGCTCAACGACCTGCAGGCGACCGCGCTCGGTACCCTGGTCCTGCCCGACGCCGCGTTCGCGGTGCTGCAGCCTGGCGAGCTCCAGGCCGCGCCGGCCGCCGGCGCCGATCATCCCACGATCGCCGTGATCGCGCCCGGCACCGGGCTCGGCGAGGCCCTGCTGGTCGCCGACGGTGCGCGCTACCGGGCGCTGCCATCCGAGGGCGGCCACGCCGACTTCGCGCCGACCACCGACGACGAGATCGCCCTGCTCCGCCACCTGCGCGGCCGCCACGGTGACCACGTCAGCTACGAGCGCGTGCTGTCGGGCGCCGGGATCGGCGACCTCTACGACTTCGTGCGCGCCCAGACCGGCGCTCCCGAGCCGGCGTGGCTCACCGCCGAGCTCACCGCGGGCGACCGCAACGCCGTGATCTCGAACGCCGCGCTCGCCGGCAAGGACGCCGCGTGCGGCCGCGCGCTCGAGATGTTCGTCGAGCTGCTCGGCGCCGAGGCCGGCAACCTCGCGCTCCGCGGGTTCACCACCGGCGGCGTCGTGATCGGCGGCGGCATCCCGCCCAAGATCCTGCCGGCGCTCCAGGACGGCCGCCTGCTCCAGCGGTTCAACGCCAAGGGCCGGTTCGCCCGCTGGACCCGCTCGCTCGCCGTCCGCGTCGCGCTCGAGCCGCGCGCTGCCTTGCTCGGCTCGGCGCACCACGCAGCCACCCACAAGGACTCCCGCTCATGACCGATCCGGCCAAGCCCGCGCCCCCGACCGCGTCCCCGGCGTCGACTCCCGGCGCGGCGCCCCCCGCGGTCGCGTCCTCGGTGACCGGCGAGATCCTCGGCGATCTCACGACCAAGCGCCGGCGCCCCGATCCGACCGCGATCGTGATCTTCGGCGCGACCGGCGACCTCGCCGGCCGCAAGCTCGCCCCGGCGCTGTTCAACATGATGCTCGACCACGTGCTGGCCGAGCCGGCCCTGATCATCGGCGTCAGCCGCAGCGAGATGTCGGCCGCCAGGTTCGCCGAGCACCTCAAGCCCCGGGTCACCGAGTTCTCGCGCCAGAAGGTCGAGCCCGCGGCGTGGGACAAGTTCGCCGCCGCGCTCGACTACGTCGGCGGCGACTTCGACAACGACGCGACCTACACCGCGCTCAAGACCAAGCTCGAGGCGGCCAAGGGCATGCGCGGCAACCGCGTGTTCTACCTGTCGACCCCGCCGTCGGTGTTCCCGCTGATCCTGCAGAAGCTCGAGCAGCACAAGCTGATCGAGCGCGCGGTGCAGGGTCCGGGCAAGCCGTCGTGCCGGGTGATCGTCGAGAAGCCGTTCGGCCGCGACCTGACCTCGGCGCGCCAGCTCAACGAGATGATCGGCGGCTACCTCGACGAATCGCAGATCTACCGGATCGACCACTACCTGGGCAAAGAGACCGTCCAGAACATCTTGGTGCTGCGGTTCGGCAACTCGATCTTCGAGCCATTGTGGAACCGCAACCACATCGACTACGTCGAGATCACCGCCGCCGAGTCGATCGGCATCGAGGGCCGCGGCGCGTTCTACGAGGCGACCGGCGTGGTCCGCGACATCATCCAGAACCACCTCCTGCAGGTCATGTCGCTCGTCACCATGGAGGTCCCGGCGTCGTTCTCCGCCGACGACGTCCGCGACGAGAAATCGCAGGTCCTGCGCTCGGTGCGCAACCTCGACCTCAACGACGTCGCCAACCACTGCGTGCGCGGCCAGTACCGCGGCTACCGCCAGGAGGCCGGCGTCGCCGCTGGCTCGCAGACCCCGACCTACGCCGCCATGCGCTTCATGATCGACAGCTGGCGCTGGCAGGGCGTGCCGTTCTACCTGCGCGCCGGCAAGAAGCTCGCCGAGCGCCTGACCGAGGTCAACATCCACTTCCGCGCCGTACCGCTGGTGCTATTCAAGGAAGAAGCCGCGGGCAGCGTGCTCCAGCCGGCGGTCCTCACCTTGCGCATCCAGCCCCACGAGGGCATCTCGCTGCGGTTCGTCGCCAAGGTCCCGGGCGAGAACATCAACGTCGGCAACGTCCACATGACGATGACCTACGCCGACGCGTTCAAGCGCCCGATCTCCGAGGCCTACGAGCGCCTCCTGCTCGACTGCATGCGCGGCGACGCCACCCTGTTCAACCGCCGCGACTCCGTCGACCGCGCCTGGGAGCTGATCCAGCCGGTCCTCCAGATCTGGGAGGCCACCCCGGGCGTCCAGCTCTACGAGCCCGGCTCCGCCGGCCCGGCCGCCGCCGACGAGATGATCAGCCGCGACGGCCACGCCTGGCGCGAGCTGACCCCGGGCAGCTGACGGGCACGCGCCCCAGGCACCTGACAAGCCGGCCGCGACGATCGAGAGTGCGCCCACGTGGGCGCGCCGAAGCTGCGCGCGACCCTCGCCGGCGATGGGAACGCGATGCTCGAGCTACACCCCGCAGATCGATCGGGGTACGCTGATCCTGGTCGGCGGCTACGCCTGGCGCGATCTGCCCCCGGCAGCTGACGGCGGTCCGCGACGTTCGAGCGTGCGCCCAGGTGGGCGCGCTGAAGCTGCGCGCGACCCTCATCGGCGATGGGAACGCGATGCTCGACCTACACTCCGAAGATCGATCGGGGTACGCTGTACCTCGGTCGGATCGGATGACCGGTCAATTCATGTGATCTGATGAAGCTCGAGCATCTGAGGCTGGTGAACTTTCGTGGATTTCGGTCGCTCGAGATCTCGTTCGATCCGCAGTTCACCATCCTGCTTGGGGACAACATGGCCGGCAAGACCGCCGTGCTCGAGGGCATTGCCCTAGCGTTGAGCCAATGCCTCGGATTTGAATAGGGTGCAGATCGGCCTCTGTCACGCTGCCTTGATCAGGCTGGGTAGCTCCGCAGGCTGTGAAGATTGCAGGCGAAGTCGTGTGCCGTCGCGTTGCGCTTGGGCGCGCATTCGATCATGAACGAAGTCGACGAAGCGGTCCC
>DATBBB010000167.1:0-3617 GCA_036271215.1 Kofleriaceae bacterium
GGTCGGGCGTGACCGCCCACAGGTGGTTGATGTTCTGGAGCATGAGCTCGGCGGAGTGCGAGAGCAGCTCGTGGATGCGAACGGCGCCGAGCGCCGCGCGCTGGTCGCGGGTGCGATCCAGGAAGGCCAGCTTGGCGCCCGCGTAGGGGTCGATGCCGAAGGCGAGCATGAGGTGATCCTGGATGTCGAGGTTCCCGAGCTTGTCCTTGAGGTGGACCGTACCGTCGCGATCGACGTGGGCGGTGAAGGTCTGCTTGTCGGCTCGGTACGTGCCGTCGGCGGTGGGATGGAGCTCGTCCGCGGCGTTGTGGCGCACCTGGGCGCGCTGCTCGGCGGTGTCGCTGCCGCCGTCCCGGAACGGCATGCGCAGACCGGTGAGCTGATCGGCGTGGCTCGATTCGGGGACCGCGGATGGAGGCGCGAGCGGTTTACTTTGCGCGACGAACCTGGCCAGGAGCTCGGGCGATAGGCCCGGGACGTCGGGGCTGATCCGGCGGCGCATCGCCAGGAGCGGTGACGGTGAGAGCGACGGCGTCGGCGTCAGCGGAGGTGACGGCGTCGGTGCTCGTGGATCGGGGCGCGAGGCTGCAGCAGGCGATGGTTCGGGGATGGCCGGCGCAGCGCTGGAGACGGCGACCGAGATCGCGAGGGCGCGATCGAGGGCGCGGTCGAGCACGCTGGTCGCGTGCGGTGGCACGGCGGAGCTGTCGTCGTGGACGGACGCAGGTGCGGCCGATGCGGTGCGTGCAGGCGCAGATGCGACCAGAGTCGCGACCGGCAGCGCCGGTCGCGCGAGCGGTTCGTCGAGCAACGTGATCGAGAGTGGCTCGGACGGTGACGGCGACGGCCGGCTGACAGTGCGCGCGTCGCGAGCGGGCGCCACCGCGGCGATGAGACGGCCGCGCGGCGGCAGGACGAGCACGCGGTTGGCGTGGACGATCCAGGCCAGCGCCGTGGCGTGGCTCGCCACGGAGGCCACGATCGCCAGCGGCAGCAACTTGCGCACACCGCTTGGACGAGGCGCCCGCCGATCGCGTTGCAACGCGCGCGTGTGGATCAACGCGATGGCAGCGTGCAGCGAGCCGGCAGCGCCGGGTCACGCGAGGACAGCAAAGATCGCCGCGACCGAGGCAACCGGCGCCCAGGACCGCGAAGATCGCCAGGCCGAGGCAACCGACGGCAGCGCGCGGCGGTCGAGGAGCTGGTGCCCGCGGCCGCGCGCGTGCCGTGCGTGCGCGGTCGCGACCGAATCGCGACTGAATCGCGAACCCGCCGGGCGAGCCCGACCGCGAGCTCAGTCTTCGGCGGCGAGCGCCTTGCGGAGGTTCGCGCCGAGGTCGGGGCGCTTCTCGAACGGATCGCTCGGGTTGCGGCCGGTGATGATGTCTTCCATGCGGGTCTGGACGTTGCCGAGCGCCTTGGGGTGGCTGTAGATGTAGAACCGGCGCTCGGCGAGCGCGTCGAACACGAACTGGGCGACGCTGGCGGCGCTGACCTTGCCGCTCGAGACCGCCTTGTCGGCCATCGCGTGGGCGATGATCTGGCTGCGGGTCGGCTTGTCGGTCCGGGCGTCGGCGGGCCGGTTGCGATCGCTCGCGCTGATCCCGGTCGGCACGAAGTACGGGCACAGCACGGAGGCGGTGACCTGCTCGGTGACCAGCTGGAGATCCTGGTAGAGCGTCTCGCTCAGCGACACGACGGCGTGCTTGGTGACGTTGTAGATCGCCGCGTTCGGTGGGTTGAGCAGGCCGGCCATCGAGGCGGTGTTGACGATGTGGCCTTCGTAGTCGGGGTCGCGCCTGGCGGCGTCGAGCATGATCGGGGTGAACGCGCGCACGCCGTAGATCACGCCCATCAGGTTGACGCCGAGCACCCACTCCCAGTCCTTGAGCGTCATCTCCCAGGCCAGGCCACCGACCGCGACGCCGGCGTTGTTGAACACGAAGTGCGGCACGCCGAACCGATCCACGGTCGCCTTGGCCATCGCGTCGACCTCGGCGACCTTGGAGACGTCGACCCGGGTCGCCAGGACCTGGACGCCGAGCGCGGTGATCTCGGCGGCGGCCCGGTCGAGCGCGTCGCCCTGGACGTCGGCCATGACGAGGTGCATGCCCTTGGCCGCGGCGATCCGCGACACCTCGAGCCCGAACCCGGAAGCAGCACCGGTGATGACGGCCGTGCGGCCGGAGAACGTCTTCATTCGATCAATCCTTTGCTCGCTTGAGTTGATAGCCAATCCGGGGAAAGTGGACGTGGACGGTGCCTGCCCGATCATCGCGGCGCTCGATCACGACCTCGTCGGTCGACAGCCCGACCAGGGTGCCCCGCACCGCGTCGATCGCGTAGTCGGTCGGCGTCACGGTGACCGGGGCGCCGGCCTCGATTCCAAGCCCGGGGCCCGGCACAGGCTCGACACGGGTCGGCGCGTGGCCCCCGGCGCGCGCGGCGATCGCGATCGCCTCGTCCGAGGCCAGCGGCGCCGGGCGGCCGTGGCCGAACGCGGCGATCCGGTCGTACCACGCGGCGACCCTGGCGAACGGCGCGAGCACCGGCGCGATCGGCGGCGCGCGGCGGATGAACCACACCGACTCCGCGGCCGCGAAGTCGGCGATGCACGGCTGGTCACCGAGCACGAACGGCCGGCCATCGGCGAGCGTGGCCTCGAGCCAGCCGACATAGGTCACGACCTGCGCGCCGGCGTCCGCCGTGGTGCCGCGGCGCGTCCCGGCCAGCATCGCGGCGCGGTCGTCGCGCAGCGCGAGGAAGAACTCCGAGGTCGGTGGCTGATTGCCGATCAGGTACGGGATCCCCTGCGGCTGCGAGGTATAGGGGATCGCGACCCAGAACAGCGCGGTATCGGCCCACTGGGCCAGGATGTGCGGCAGCCCGCCGAGCGCCGGCGGATACAGCGCCGGCTCCGGCGCGAGCCCGTCGATCACGCGCGCCATCAGCGGCGTATCACAATAGATATCCGCGCCGATCTGCAGGAACGGCGTACGGCGATAGCCGCCGGTCAGCGCGACGACGTCCGGCTTGGGCAGGATCATCGGCACCTCGACCGACTGCCACGCCAGCCGCTTGTAGCCGAGGATCAGGCGGATCTTCTCGGAGAACGGAGAGCTCGCGAAGTGGTGGAGGATCAAGTCGGGCATGGGGTCAATCTTCGCGGGCCCGGGCTAGGCCAGCTCGTAGAGGTAATCGATGAACGAGTGCACCGCGGCGTCATAGCCATACAGCTTCGGGTCGCTGGATTCGATCAGATAATATTCGTCCGGCGCGTGGGCGCGCGCGCCGTGGCCGAGGCCAAAGTGGCCGGCCGGCAGCCTGAGCGGGGCACCGGTGAACACGTAGCCCGGCCACGACCCACCCGAGCGCGGCCACAGGATCGGCTTGATCCCGGACCGGCCGTAGACGTTGACCTGCGCGCGGATCAGCCGGACGTCGGGCGAGGTGGTGTTCGGATCGTAGCCGCCGGTCCGCGCCCCGCCCCATGACCGCCTTGCCGAGCTTCGGCAGGTCGACGATCGCGGCGTCCCACGGCGGCGAGCTCCACTCCTTGGGATCGGCCTGCTTGACGTCGTACATGAAGTACAACCCGATCGTCCGCGGCGCTCCCG
>DATBBB010000168.1:0-8386 GCA_036271215.1 Kofleriaceae bacterium
CGGATCGGCGACCTCGCGCCACTTCAGAACTTCGGGCGGCCCGAAGCGATCGAAGACGAGTGCGTGCACGGCGCTACGATGCCCCGAACCGCGGCGCAAGGGAACGCCGTACTCGAGCGGCCCGAGGGGCGGCCGTGTTATCACGCCGAGTGCGGCTACTCGATCATCGCCGGTACCCGCTACAACAACTGACCAGGGGAGCGAAGGTCCAACGGTGTTGGACCTCGATCACCTCTCCGGTGTCACGATCGAGAGTCGTGCGCCAGGCACGCTCCACCTCAAGGTCGATGGTCTACCGGTCAGCTTGATCGAATACCGTTATCCACTGCTCGCTCCGGCAGAGCATCGTGCGGAGTTGCCCGTGCCGGTCGCCTCGATCAACGATCTCGCATCCATGAAGCTGTCCGCGATCGCGGGTCGTGGCCTGCGCGCGACTTCTGGGACCTGCACACGATCATGGCCCGCACCGGCCGTCCGCTATCGGAGTTCCTCGCCGCCTTCGCGCGCAAGTACCCCCAGAGCGACTTCGAGACCTGGGTGCGTACGATCGCCACCGCTGGTGCCGGTCAGAACGCGAACTCGTAGGAGCAGACGCGGTCGCCGCGGGTCCGGCAGCGCTTTTCGGTGAGGGTGGTGTCGCCGTACAGGCCGGTGAGCTTGCCGGCGCCGAGGAACACGCCCATCTGGAGCTGGCACGGCATGAAGGTCGTATCGGTGATGGTGACGGTGGTGCCGGCGATGGTGGGGCGGAGCGCGCCGGCGTCGGCGCCGACGACGCACTTGTGGTAGGCGTCGCAGATGAAGCGGACGAGGTCGGCCGGCGCGTGGATGTGCATCTCGGTCTTGAGGCTCCCGGCCGGGATGCCGAGGATCGAGACGTACTGCGGAAAGATCTCGTAGCCGATCCGGCGCAGGGTGCCGGTGAGCACGCTGGCCGCGAACGGCTCGAGGATGGCGCAGAACGTGTCGAGCGCCGGGATGAACAGATCGGAGCGGCGCAGGTCGTAGGAGTGCTCGACCTGGGCGGCGATCGCGAGCGCGCTCTGGATCTCGGGTGCCTTCTTGAAGATCGAGGATCGGAGCGCGCGGATCTCGGCGAGGATGAACGGCGCCTGCATCTTCGCGCTCAGCTGCTTGCGATCCGTGGTGTGATCGCGCGCGCCCGGCATCGCCGGGAGGGACAGCCGTAGCAGGTGCTCGCCGGAGCCCGTGGCCGGGGCGGTCTCGGTCGCCGCGTCGCGGCCGGCGGACGCGGTGCCCGCGCGGACATGCAGCGTGGGGGCGCTGCCGCGGCCGGTGGGCCCATCCGATGGCTCGGAGCGGTCCGGCGGCAGGTCGAGCATGCGGCACAGCCGATCGCGGACGGCGAGCGCGGACTCGGGGCGGTGGTCCGGGTGCTTCTCGAGCAGGTGGTCGATCAGCTCGGACAGCGCGAGTGGAACCTGGGGCGCCACGAGGTGGACCGACGGCTGGCGGTGGTAGAGCGCGCGCTGGAAGGTCTCGATGTAGACACTCGAGGCGAACGGGCTGGTGCCGGTGAGCAGCTCGTAGAGCAGGACGCCGAACGAGAACAGGTCGGAGCGTGCGTCGACGTCCTGGCCCTGGATCTGCTCGGGCGACATCGCGCGGGACGTCCCGATCACCGCGCCGTTGTGGGTCAACGACTCGGCGTCGTCGACGACGGAGATCCGGCGGGCGATCCCGAAGTCGGCGATCTTGGGCTGACCGTCGATGCCGAGCAGGATGTTCTCGAGCTTGAGATCGCGGTGGACCACGCCTTGCTGGTGGGCATAGGCCAGGCCGCTGGCTACCTCGACGGCGATCCGCACGGCCTCGGGGACCTCCATCGCGCCGCCGGCGAGCAGCGTGTGCAAGCTGGGGCCGGGCACGTACTCCATGATCATGTGATCGACGTGGTCGGCGGTGATGAAGTCGAACACCTGAACGATCGCGCGGTGGCTGAGCCGCGCGGCGAGCTGGGCCTCGCGGCGGAGCCGGGCCCGGAACGTGCGATCGTGCTCGAGGCCGGGCCGGATGTGCTTGATCGCGACGCCGCGGCGCAGGATCGGATCTTCGGCGAGCAGGACCTCGCCCATGCCGCCGCGGCCGATCCGGGCGAGGATCCGGTAGCGGTTGAGGTAGCCACCCGGCTCGTCGGGCACGGTCGGGTCGAGCTCGCCGAGGCTCCGAGCGTCCGGCAGACGGACGTGGTCCTCGGTCAGCTCGAGGCCGATCGCGCCGCGCGGCCGCGCCGGCTGTTCGGCGCTCAGGAGCGCGTGGGCCTCGCGCATCGAGATCCCGGCGCTGGGCTCGGCGAGCAGCCGGATCCGTTCGAGGATCCGGCCGTCGATGGTGGCTCCGGGCGCGGCTCCGGGTGCGGCTCCGGGTGCGGCTCCGAGTGCGGCTCCGGGCGCAGCGACACCGGCCGGCCGACCGCGCGCGATCAGCGTGCACAGCAGGCGGCCGAGCGCCACCACGTCGCCGCGGGCCAGGGCGCGTGGCTCGGTGAGATCGAGGACGGTGGCGCCGGCACCCAGGATGCGCGGTCCGAGAGCGGCCGCCCACAGGACGTTGTCGAGCTCGAGGCCGCCGTGGCACCGGCCGCGGTCGTGCACGAAGGCCAGCGCCGCCGCCAGCTCGGCGCCGAGCGCGAGGATGTGCGCGGGATCTGGACACGGCGCGCAGCGCAGCGCCGCCAGCGCGTCGTCGACCGCGCCGCCGATCAGGAACGGCTCGCCGTCCTCGTAGTCGAGGTCGTGGAACCGGACCACCGCGGGGTGTGCGAGATCGCGGTGGTGATCGAGGAGCTGGCGCAGCGCACGGTCGCGCGCGGCGACATTGCCCGACGGATGATAGAGCGTGGCCCGGGTCTCTTCGCTGTGCGCGGCGAAATAGGTTCCCGACAGATCACGCCCGAGCGTGCGCTCGATCTGCCAGCGTCCCAGACGCAATACACGGTCCTTCATGGCCCTCCACTCTGCACCGCATTATCCCGCTGCAGTGTCCGTCGACTCCTTCCAGAATATAGACCGTCACCACCACTCGCAAGCACGTCTTTTACGACACCGCACGTGGTGATACTTGCTGACTGTGTGCGACAATCGGTAAGCAAGGGAGATGTAGTCAATCGCCGCGACGTTTCGACTGAGTTTTACGTCCCAGGTGGAATCAGCAGTACGCGGGGTGGTCACGGGTGGGCGAGATCCGATAGTCCGAGCTGTCGGGCAGCGACTGGACATATCGATCGGAGGGATTGACATTGGCAGTCACTGGCAGGCGCGCTCGGCGACCCGCAGGTCGTTGTTGCCGCCGACCGCGGCCGCATAGACCAGCTGCGTACCGTCGGCGGTGAACGACGGATCGCCGTCGTCCTGGGTCGCGTCGAGCAACTCGGGGATCGCGGCGGCCGGGCCAAACGGCGCATCGCGCGCGGGCCGCGCGGCCTGCCACAGCTGCGGCCGGCTCGACAGGCTGGTATCCGACTCGCATGCGATCGTTCGCTCGTCGGCGCTGAGCGCGCAGTAGCCGAGCCCGTGGCTGAGCCCGGCCACGGGCTCGCCGGCAGAGGTGAACATCGCGTCGCGCGCCGGCCGCGATGTCATCTGCAGCACGCTCGACTTACCACCGGAGCTGGTGTCGTAGTACAGCCGGAGCCCGTCGTCGCTGAGGTAGATCCCGCCGAGCGTGCCCGACGGCGGCGGGCACAGCGCCGCGAGCTCGATCGGCGGGCCCCACGCTGCCGTCGCGGTGGTCCACTGCGAGACATAGACGCAGCTGGTCGCCGCGGTGGAGTCGTCGGCCACGAAGTACAGCTCGAGCAGGTCGGGCGTGAACGTCGGATCGCGCGGGTTGTCGCTCGGGCCATCGATCTCGGCGATGTACGCCGGCGGCTCGAACTCGACGTCGAGCGACGCGCGCTGCGCGATGTACAGGTTCTGATCGCCGCCGGGGTTGGGGTGCTCGGGGTCGTTGCGGTCGCTGCTGAACACCACGTGCAGCCCGTCGGCCGAGATCTGGGCGCCCCACTCGGTGGCGGGGGTGTTGATCTTGCCGAACGGCTGCAGCGCCGACGTGTTCCACGGTCCGAACGTGCACGCGTCGACGGGAGCCCCGCCGATGACGCCGGCGTCGCTCCCGGCTCCGTTCCCGGCTTCGAACCCGATCCGGCCGCACCCGGCGATCACCGCGCACATGCCAACCGCGATCAGCCTGCAGCGCATGCTGCGAGCTTGCATCATTTCGGTGGGTCGGAGGGCGCGGTAGGCGCCCACGGCGCGGCGCGGCGCAAGAGCATCGAACATTCGTTCGCCGCTCTTGTTGATCGGCTTGCCGGCATGCTGCCGCCTGCGCCCGTCCGAAAAAGATCGTCAGCTCGAGGACTTGCTGACTCAGGCCGACATCTCGAGCATGCGCTGGATCGGCCTCAGCGCACGGACCCGCACCGGCTCGGGGACGTCGACCTGCGGCGTCAGATCGCGCAGCGCCAGGTACAGCTTCTCGAGCGTGTTGCGCCGCATGTGCGGGCACAGGTTGCAGGCGCAGGTCTCGTCGTCGGGCGGCGCGGCGATCAGCGTCTTGCCCGGCGCGGCCTCGGCCATCTTGTGCAGGATGCCGGCCTCGGTCGCGACGATGAACGCCCGCGCGGGGCTGCGCCTGGCGTACTCGATCAGGCCGCTGGTCGAGGCGATGTGCGCGGCGTGGCGCAGGATGCCCTCGTGGCACTCGGGGTGTGCGATGACCTCGGCCTCGGGGTGCTGCGCCATCAGCTCGATCAGCCGGCGCTCGCTGAACGTCTCGTGGACGATGCAGGTGCCCTGCCAGCACACCAGGTCCGGGCGGTGGGCCTGCTTGGCGACGAACGCGCCGAGGTGGCGATCGGGGGCGAACACGATCTTCTGATCGCCGAGCGCGCGGACGATCTTGACCGCGTTCGAAGACGTGCAGATCACGTCGGACAGCGCCTTCACCTCGGCGCTGCAGTTGATGTAGCTGACCACGGTGTGGCCGGGGTACTTGGCGAGCCAGCGCTCGAACACCGGCGCCGGGCAGCCATCGGCCAGCGAGCACCCGGCCTCGAGGTCGGGCACGATGACGATCTTGTGCGGGTTGAGGATCTTCGCGGTCTCGGCCATGAAGTGCACGCCGCAGAACGCGATGACGTCGGCGGTGGTGGTGGCCGCCGCCTGCGACAGCTGGAGCGAGTCACCGACGTGGTCCGCCAGGTCCTGCAGCTCGCCCTCCTGGTAGTAGTGAGCGAGGATGACGGCGTTGCGCTCGCGCTTGAGGCGCCGGATCTCGGACTCGAGCTCGTCCGGCGTCAGATCCAGGGCGGCGGCGGGGTCGCTCGGCGTGCTGCCGACGACGGGGAGGTGGCGGTCCATGAGGATGTCCTACCACTGAGATGCCCGCGGCGGCAGGTGGGTTGCACGACCGGGCTGCGGGCCCGGCGGACTTACGCTATCGTCGGCGGCGCGTGAGCGGTCTCGAGATCGAGCCCAACACCCGGATCGGCCGGTACCGCGTGATCAAGTCGCTCGGTCGCGGCGGGATGGCCGGGGTCTACGAGGTCGAGGACGACGCCGGCGGGCGGTTCGCGCTCAAGGCGCCGATCACCGACGTCAACGGCAACGCCGATGCCACGCGGCGGTTCGCGCGCGAGGCCAACGCGCTGCGCATGCTCGATCACCCGAACCTGGTCGCCGCGATCGACGTGTTCGTCGAGGCCGGCTACCTGTTCCTGGTGATGGAGAAGGTCCTTGGCCGGACGCTGAGCCAGGCGCTCGCGCCGGCGGACGCCGGGGACCGCGGCGCCAGGCTGGCGCTCGATCCGCGGCGCGCGCTGGTCACCGCGCGCCAGATCCTCGACGGCGTTGGCCACGCCCACACCCACCACCTGGTGCACCGCGATCTCAAGCCGGACAACATCCTCCTGGTCGACATGGGCGGCTGGGAGCGCGTGAAGATCATCGACTTCGGGATCGTCAAGCTGCTCGGCGACGCGGCGGCGGCGTTCGGCGCGGCGGCGCTCACCAACACCGGGCTCGTGGTCGGCACACCGGCGTACATGGCGCCGGAGCAGGCGCTCGGCCGCGTGGTCGACGTGCGGACCGATCTGTACGCGATCGGCGTGATCCTGTTCGAGATGCTGACCGGGCAGCTGCCGTTCCACGATCCGGATCCGCTCAAGCTGATGATGATGCAGGCCAAGGCGCGGCCGCCACGGCTCGACGAGGTCGCCGGGCATGTGGCGTGGGCCACCGCGGAGCTGTGCGCGCTGGTCGAGGGCGCGCTGGTCAAGGACCCGGCGCACCGGTTCCCGAGCGCGGCGGTCATGACGGCGGCGCTCGACGACGCGTTCTATTCGATCAACCACGTGTGACGGTGGCGCGGCCTCGGGCGCTGGGGTACGGTCCGCCCGAGAATCACGCACTCACATCAACCACGGGGGAGCTTCCCATCCGCATCGACCGCAAGGCCGGCGCCGGGAGGCTGAGAGGCACAGCGGTGCGACCCCAGAACCTGATCCGGGTAATGCCGGCGTAGGGAGGATCGATGAGCACGAACGGTCACGACGGCACGAACGGCAACGGCAACGGCAACGGCACGAACGGCAACGGCAAGCGCTCGCTGGCGCAGGTCGGCGCGGATCCGGTGGCGAACCTGCCGGCGATCGAGGGCTTCCCGGCCTCGGAGAAGATCTACGTCGAGCGCGATGGGCTGCGCGTCCCGGTGCGGCGGATCCACCTCGACGGCGGGGAGCCGCCGTTCGACGTCTACGATACGTCGGGGCCGCAGGGCGTCGATCCGCACCACGGGCTGCCCAAGTTGCGCAAGCCGTGGATCGACGCGCGGTCGGCGGCCGAACCGACCGGCAACCGGTCGCAGATGCACTACGCGCGGCGCGGCATCGTGACCCCCGAGATGCAGTTCGTCGCGCTCCGCGAGAACGTCGCGCCGGACTTCGTGCGCGACGAGATCGCGCGCGGCCGGGCGATCCTGCCGGCGAACGTCAACCACCCCGAGAGCGAGCCGATGATCATCGGCCGCAACTTCCTGGTGAAGATCAACGCCAACATCGGCAACTCGGCGGTGACCTCGACGATCGGCGAGGAGGTCGACAAGCTGCGGTGGGCGATCAAGTGGGGCGCCGACACGGTGATGGACCTGTCGACCGGCAAGCTGATCCACGAGACCCGCGAGTGGATCGTCCGCAACTCGCCGGTGCCGATCGGCACGGTGCCGATCTATCAGTGCCTCGAGAAGGTCGGCGGCGACCCCGAGAAGCTCAACATCGACATCTTCCTCGAGACCCTGATCGAGCAGGCCGAGCAGGGCGTCGACTACTTCACGATCCACGCCGGCGTCCGGTTGGCATACATCCCGTACACCGCGAACCGGATGACCGGGATCGTGTCGCGCGGCGGCTCGATCATGGCCAAGTGGTGCCTGTCGCACCACAAGGAGAACTTCCTCTACACCGAGTTCGAGCGGATCTGCGAGGTGATGAAGCGGTACGACGTCGCGTTCTCGCTCGGCGATGGCCTGCGGCCGGGCTCGACGGCGGACGCCAACGATCGCGCGCAGCTCGCGGAGCTCGAGACGCTCGGCGAGCTGACCGACATCGCGTGGAACCACGACGTGCAGACGATGATCGAGGGCCCCGGTCACGTCGGGATGCACAAGATCAAGGAGAACGTCGACCTGCAGCTGAAGATCTGCAAGGAGGCGCCGTTCTACACGCTCGGTCCGCTGGTGACCGACATCGCGCCCGGCTACGACCACATCACGAGCGCGATCGGCGCCGCGATGATCGGCTGGTTCGGCACCGCGATGCTGTGCTACGTGACCCCGAAGGAGCACCTCGGGCTGCCGGATCGCGACGACGTCAAGGCCGGCGTGATCGCGTACAAGATCGCCGCGCACGCCGCCGACCTCGCCAAGGGCCACCCCGGGGCGCAGGATCGCGACAACGCGCTCAGCAAGGCACGGTTCGAGTTCCGCTGGCAGGACCAGTTCCACCTCTCGCTCGACCCCGACACCGCGAAGGACTTCCACGACGAGACCTTGCCGGCGCCGGCCGCCAAGGGGGCGCACTTCTGCTCGATGTGCGGTCCGAAGTTCTGCTCGATGAAGATCACCGAGGAGGTCCGGCAGATGGCGGCGACCGCAGCGGCGGCGGCGGCCCCGCAGGACATCGAGGCCGGGATGGCGGCCAAGGCGGCGGAGTTTCGCGACGGTGGCCAGAAGATCTATGCCGGTGGGGACGATCACCACTGACCCGGCACCATGGCCCCGGGCCCGACAGACCCGGCGCCACGGACCTGGCACCACGGACCCCGGCGCCACGGACCCGGCACCACGGACCCGGCACCACGGACCTGGCATT
>DATBBB010000169.1:0-3938 GCA_036271215.1 Kofleriaceae bacterium
GGGGCCTGCGGCACCGCGGGCGCCGACCCCGCGCCCCCGGCACCAGCGACTTCGCCCGCGGCACCCGCGGGTGTCGGGCTCGCCATGCCGGCGCGCTGGAAGCCGCTGCCGCAGATCGCCGCCGCGCTCGCGGCTGCAGCCAAGGCCGACGGCATCGCGCTCGACGGCGCCGACGCCTGGGGCGATCCGGCGGCCGGCTGCTACACGGTGCGGCTCGCGCTCCACGGCGGCAACGCGAGCACCACCGTGCTCGCCGATCAGGTACTCGAAGGACTGCAAGCCGGTGCCGCCCCGACCGCAATCGATCGTGCCGCCGGCTCGCCGAGCGCGGCCGGATCAAATGCCGCGTCGGGCTCGGCCGCATCGGGCTCGAATGCCGCGTCGGGCTCGAATGCCGCGTCGGGCTCGAATGCCATCACCTTCAGCGAGCTCGTCAAGCCGACCGGCACCGACGACGTGCTCGCGTTCTCGTTCACCCGGGCGCCCTATCACGGCCGCGTCCGCGCGCGGCTTGGCGCCGGCCGGGTCACCGCGCTCGCCTGCTTTGGTAACCAGCGCGAGCCCGCCCTCTGCGACGCCGCGTGCACCCGCATGCTGCAAGGCGCGCCATGACGGTGCGTTCTTCCCGACGGCCGCCGCTCGGTACCGCAGGCCGCGCCACACCCGGCACGGCAATCGCCCCCGCAGCCGGCGCCGCGATCGGCGCTGCCATCGACGCCGCACCCCGCGTCGCGATCGGTGCCGCGATCATCGGGCTGACGCTGCTCGGCGCTGCCCCGGCGTCTGCCGATCCGACCCGGATGGTCGCCGCGCCCGGCGGCTGGCGCAGCGACGCCGAGCAAGCCACCGCGCTGGCCCAGCGGTTCGCCGCGGCCACGCACTTCGGCGGCCGCACCACCGTGACCGCGGCCGAGGCTTATGTCGCCGACAAGCCAGGCGTCGCGCTGTTCGTGACCCGCGCGACCGCGACATTGCTCGCGCTGTCCGCGCCGCTCGCGCCGTCCGCACCGCTCGCGCCGTCCGGTGGGTCCGGACAGCCCGGCGCGCCCGACGCCAACCAGCTCGCGCGGCTCGCACGCGGTGCGCTCGACGAGGTTCGCGCCGGCTCGCGGCGCGCCACGCTGTCCGGCGGTAGCGCCGAGGAGAACGCCTGGCAGGACCACGTCGAGGCTGCCGCGCGCCAGGTCACCGCGACGTTGACCTGGACCGACACCACCAGCCACGCCACCGAGACCGCACGCGTCGTGGTCGCCAGCGACGGCGCGCGGATCGTCGCGGTCACCGGCGAATGCCTCGCCGCCGAGGCTGCCGATCGCGCCGCCGTCGCCGCGTGCCAGCTCGCGCTCGGCTCGCTCGATCCCGGCGTACCCCGGGCGAGCCGGATCGCGCTCGGCCTCGCGCCGGCGTCCGATCCCGCCGCGCCGACCGATCCCGCCGCGCCGGCGTCGGCTCACGTCGCACCTGCGCCCGATCATGGATCGGCCGATCCCGCCGCGCCCGACCGCGCGCCGGTCCGCGAAGCCCCGTCGATGTCGGCGCCGCGCGGCGCCGGGCTCGACGACGGCTCGATCACGCTGCCGCCGACCACGGTCGCGCTCGATCCACCGCAGCCCGACCGCCGGCCGATGTACGTCGGCGCCGGCATCGTGATCCTCGCCGTGATGTTCTGGTGGAACCGCAAGCGCCGCGATCACTTCGAGCGCGAAGACCTGCAGGGCCCCCGCGAGCGCCGGCCGCGTCGCACCCGCCACCCCGAGCGCCCCCGCGCGCGCGACGACGACGCCGATGACCTTCACGCCGCCGCCCGCGGCGACGCCCCCGACGACCAGCGAGACCATCCATGACCGAAGCCACTGCCACCCTCGAGCCGATCCTGATCGTCGACGACGAGAAGAACATCCGGCGCACCCTGCGCATGGTCCTCGAGGGCGAGGGCCACGTCGTCCACGAGGCCGGCTCGATCGCCGAGGCGACCGCGATCCTCGAGCGCGAGCTGGTCGACCTCATCCTGCTCGACGTCAAGCTCGGCGACGATAACGGCCTCGAGCTGCTGCGCACGATCAAGGCGCGCGGCGAGGACGGGATGTCGTCGCGGACCTCCGAGATCCCGGTCGTCATGATCTCCGGCCACGCCACGATCGAGGACGCGGTCTCGGCGACCCGACTCGGCGCGTTCGACTTCATGGAGAAGCCGCTCGATCGCAACCGCGTCATGGTCACCGCGCGCAACGCGCTCGAGCGGCGCAAGATGTGGCGCGAGGTCCACGACCTGCGGCGCGCCGTCGACGCGCGCTGGGAGCTGCTCGGCGGCACGCCGATCATGGCCGACCTGCGGCGCCAGATCGCCAAGGTCGCGCCGACCCGCAGCCGCGTGCTGATCACCGGCGAGAGCGGCACCGGCAAGGAGCTGATCGCGCGCGCGATCCACCGCAACGGCAGCGTGTCGGCCGGCCCGTTCGTCAAGGTCAACTGCGCGGCGATCCCGCCCGAGCTGATCGAGAGCGAGCTGTTCGGCCACGAGCGCGGCGCGTTCACCGGCGCGATCGCCAAGAAGCGCGGCCTGTTCGAGGTCGCCGACGGCGGCACGATCTTCCTCGACGAGATCGGCGACATGGCGCTCACCGCGCAAGCCAAGGTCCTGCGCGTGCTGCAGACCGGCGAGTTCACCCGGGTCGGCGGCGAGAAGAGCCTGCGCACCGACTGCCGCGTCGTCGCGGCGACCAACCGCGACCTCGAGCAGATGGTCAAGGACGGCACGTTCCGCGAAGACCTCTACTTCCGGCTCAACGTGGTCCCGATCCGGTCGCCCGATCTCAAGGAGCGCGCCGACGACGTGCCGCTGCTCGTCGAGTCGTTCGTGCGCGAGTGCTGCGACGAGAACGGCGTCGGCTACAAGCCGGTCGACGAGCCGGTGTTCGATCGGCTCAAGCAGTACGACTGGCCGGGCAACGTGCGCGAGCTGCGCAACGTGGTCGAGCGGCTCGTGATCATGTCCGACGACGTCATCCGCGAGAAGGACCTGCCGCCGTACCTCGGCGGCCCGCGCGCCGCGAGCTCGACCCGCCAGACCGGCCCGCAGACCGCGATCGACCTCGGCCGCTACGCCGGCAAGAGCCTGCGCGAGTTCCGCGAGGAGGTCGAGTCCGAGTTCATCCGGATCCGGCTCGCCGAGTTCGAGTGGAACATCTCGCGCACCGCCCAGGCGCTCGGCATCGAACGCACCAACCTCCACAAGAAGCTGCGCGCCCTCGGCATCCACCGCGGCGAGGGCCCGCAGGGCGGCGACCATGACTGACGCCCGCCGCTGATCCGTGCTTCGCCTCGCGATCACCGCCGTCACCCTCGGCCTCGTCTTCGCCCTCAGCCTCGTCTTCGCCCTCGGCGGCCTCGCCCCGGCGCACGCCGACACGCCCGCGCCAGCCGACACGCCGCCTCGTCCAGCCACACCCGCGCCGGCCGACACGCCGCCTCGTCCAGCCACGCCCGCGCCGTCCGACACGCCGCCTCGTACAGCCACGCCCGCGCCCGGCGACACGCCGCCTCGTGGAGTGCCACCGGCGCTCGGCAGCGAGCCTGGCGCGATCGACGCGCTCGGCGCGGCCGACCTGCGCGACGTCGAGCGCGCGGTCACGGCGATCACGCGCACTCCGGCGCGCCAGGCGAACCCCGACGTCCTGTTCGCGGCGGCTCGCGCCTGCGAGGACAAGCTGCTCGATCCCGCGCGCGCCGCGGCGATCTACGCGCGGATCACGACCGATCACCCCATGGCCCGCGTCGCCACCGCCGCCGCGCGCCGGCTCGACGCCCTGCGCGCGCTACTCGGCGATCATGGCGAGGCCGCCGGCCCCGCCGCCGAGCTCGCCCAGCTCGTCGCCCACGCCGACGATCAGCCCGCCGCAGCCGTGCTCGCGACGGCCACCCGGCTCACCACCACCAAC
>DATBBB010000170.1:0-10783 GCA_036271215.1 Kofleriaceae bacterium
CAGCACGAGTCGCCCCGCGTCCACGGTGACCTGTCCACAACTGAGGAGGTGGTCGATCATCGCGGTCCACGCCCAGCGATCCAGGTGGATGGGGCGGCCAAACTCCGGGGCGATGCCGCGATCCAGCGCGTCGAGCAGCCAAAGCTCGGCGTGCTCTCTGGGCCATGGCCGCTCGCCAACGAGCGCTGTTCCCTCGGACGTCGCGGGGAACCCTTGTGCGAAGTCCTGCGCGCGGTCGCGCCACTGTCGAGGTAGATCGCGAGAGACGCCGTCGGCCTTGAAGTGCGCTGGTCCAGCCGCCGCGGTGCGGACTTGCTCACCGGCATCGTACTTGTAGATCATGTCTGCGATGACAACATCGCCGAGGTTGGTCCAGCCGGGCCGCCCGGCGCAGACACCGCACATCGCGAGCACCGACGGCTTCAGCTCCGCGACAAAGCGTGCCGCCACCGCGGCGGCGGTGGTCTCTCCCATGCGGCGCGCGTGGACCAGGGCGACCTCGAAGCTCCGCCCGTCCTGGCGGCGGTAGGTCCGCACGTCGTAGGTCCAGCTCGGGTCCTGGAGGTGCTGCTTCGCCCACAGGCCCTCGGCACCATCGTCGACTGCGCGCACCGCCTCCGGCTCGCCGTCGGCGGCCGTCAGTACGAGCACCTCTACCGTGTGCGCACGCCCAGGACCCACCTGGCTACACTACACGGCTGCGTTTCGAGGAAGCAACTGCTGGTGGACCGGTGGCCATTGGATACGACGAAGTTAGTACGCGTCTCGAGCGAGCCTCGAACGCACCGCGCGTGCGGCTCGCATGCGTCCCGAGCAAGCTCGAACCAGTCGGGGTGTGCGGGGCGGCTACCGTGGCCAGAGTGCTGGATCCCGAGACTGATGGATCACCATGTGGAGCACCACATGTTGTCTGACGACATCGATCTCGAAGAACACGGAGTAGTCCTGGTGTCGTAGCAAGGCGCGCCGCATCGCGGCGTAGATCACCGGGAACTGCAGCGGTCGCTCGGTGATTCGGTCGAACAGCATGTTGAGATCGCTGATGAACGAGAGCGCGCGATCCGTGCTGTCAAACGAATCGAACGCCTCTGCGATCTCCTGCTCGACTTCTATGGGGATGATGAGCTGGTAGCTCATCGCCGCTTGAGGATACGCGCGCGGACCTCCGGCCACGACGAGCCAGCATCTGGATTGGCGCGGTAGGCGGCCATCCGACGGTCGAGGGCGCGCCGAAGATCGTGGGAAACGGGCAGGCTCTGCGGGCTCGCCGGATCATTAAGATCGTCGAGCACGCTCTCCCAGAGCTTGTCGATGAGCTTGAGCCGATCTTGTACGTCGAGCTTCAGCAAGTCATCGGTGCTCGCCATGAAGCACAGCGTACCATGGGTCACGCCGCGGGCTCGTGCGGCTCATCCGAACGCGAGGCGCCAGCCGAGCTCAGCGCGACGCGAGCGCCGTCACCGCGATCACGATCGCGAACCGGGCGGCGCGGCCGGCGAACACGACGACGCAGAAGGAGCGGAGGCGGATCTCGAGGATGCCGGCGGCGGTGGCCATGAGGGAGAACGGCGGGAGGCCGACGAGGGCGCTGACCGCGAGGATGAGGTGCGGTGCGTTTTGCCAGCGCGTGATGCGGGCGCGCATGCGCTCGAGGCGCTCGCGGTGGCGGTCGGGCAGGTTGGCGGCGCCGCGGCTCGCCCAGTAGATCGGTAGCTTGCCGGCGAGCTGGCCGGCGGAGGCGAGGAGGACGACCGGGAGGGCGACGGCGAGGCTGGTCCCGGTAGCAACGGTGAGGCCGATCAGGAAGAGGTCGATGCTGACGAAGGGAATGAGGCTCGAGATCGCGCCGACGGCGAACGCGCCGCCGTAGGTGCCGAGGGTCTGGACGAGGTCGTGCGGGGTCATCCGAGGGCTCGGTAGATGGCGGGGCCGGCGGCGGCGCCGATCGCGTCCACCAGGACGACGCCGGCGACCAGCGCGAGGCCACGCAGGACGGCGGTCATCGCCGCGGGAATGCGCACGAGGGCGAGATCATCGTGCCGCGTCAATACGCAACTCGCGTTCCGCGCGCGATGGCGGCCGGTTGCCACCGTCTGCCGGGATGTGCGCGGCTTCGCCGTTCAAAAATGACCGACGTTGTCCGGACTTCGCCAGCTGGGCGATCAGCGAGCTGCGATCGCGGGCTGGACGCTGATCACGACCGCGGCGACTTGCAGGGCGAAGCCGAGCAGGACGGTCGCGAGGTGGCGGGCCTGGAACGGCCGGGCGGCCACGAGGCTCGCCATGATGCCGAGCAGGCCCGAGGCGCCCATGACGATCGTGCAGGCGATCTCGACGGGCGTGAACTCGCCGGTCAGGACGCGCGAGATGCCGAGCAGGAACGACCAGATCAGGCCGGAGATCAGGAGCCAGATCGCGAACATCGGGATCGCGGCGTAGGCGGCCCAGCGCGGCCGGCGCAGCGAGACCGCAAGCGCACCGACGATCGGGACGATCTGCACGACGTGGCGGATCACCAGGCCGCTCTCGAGCCCGACGACCATCAGCGCGGCGGCGAGGCCGAGCAAGCAGACCGCGAGCAGCATTGACCGCGGCGCGGAAGAATCGGCGCTGGCGACCGGCACGACGCGACGTTAGCACGCGATCAGCCGAACGCGATGCGCCAGCCGAAGGTGAGGTACGTGGCCGTGGTCAGCGATGAGTCGTCGGTGGCCGGCGCGGCGGTGGCGCCGCCGTCGATGGCGTTGCCGCCGCCCGTGGGGCCGGTGCGGAACGTCGGGTCGCCGGTCGTCGAGGGCGTGCCGTAGGCGTGGAGCGGCTCGATGGCGATGCCGGCCGACAGGTAGATGCCGAGCTGGGTCGAGCCGATCCACATGTCGGTGCCGAGCGAGAGGTCGGCGTAGCCGCCGCGCGTGGTGCCACCGTCGAGCGATTCGAGGCCGGCGCGCGCGCCGATCCAGTCGTAGCGCGGGACCTCGAACGCGGGGCCGTCGTTGACGCTCGCGGTGCCGGTGCCCTGGTGGAAGATGTAGCGAGCCTCGGCGCCGCCGCGCAGCCGCAGGAGCGGCGCGCCGTCGAGGTCGCCGGTGGCGACGAGGCCTTCGAGCTCGGCCGTGCCGCCGAGGTACCAGGCGTCGGTGAGCCGCTTGCCGAGGCCGAGGCCGAGGCCGCCGACGCCGATCACCGTGGAGCTCGCGAACGTGGCGTCGATCGGGATGGTCATCTCGAACGACCACGCACCGGCGTGCGGGGCGTCGGAGGCGTCGGGGGCAGGGGTGGCGCCGGCGCCGACCGCAGGCGCCCCCGGGAACAGATCGGGGCCCCGCGCGCCCGCGAGCGCCAGGGCGCCGAGCGCGAGCTTGCGCGGCGTTGCGCGCCACGCGCCGCCGCTGCGATCGTCGGTGCCGCTGCCCCACGCGCCGATCAGCTCACCGTCCGAGGCGAGGACCAGCTCACCGCGGCCGACGCCGTCGTCCTCGGACCACGTGAAGCGGAGCGTGTTGCCCTCGATCGTGCCGTCGATCTTGCCGCTGTGATAGGCGTAGCTACCGGTGACGTGGACGCCGGTCTGGATCAGGGTCATCGCGCCGAACGTGCTGGCGTAGAGCCCGGAGATGTCGACCTGCTGCGGCGCGGACGGATCGAGCGCACCGGCGGGCGCCTGGGCAACAGCAGGGCCGACAGGTGCGGCGGCTTGCGCGTACGCGGTCGTGGCAAAGCCGGCCGAGACCAGGACAGGAACGACGACTTTGAAGAGGTCCATACCTCTATCGATGCGTCGCCCATCCGTACGTGACCTTGCGAGGCCATGTCGGACTGTTGCGCGCGGCCCGCGCGTGAGGCGGTGCTACGTGCAGGGGCTGGTCGGGTTGGCCCGCGGCGCCGGCCTGGACTCGAAGCCGGCGTCGAGCAGCGTGCCGGCGTCGAGCTGCGTGCCGGCGTTGAACGCGCCCGCGTCGCCGGCGCCGCCGCCATCGCTGGTCGGCGCCGGGGCCGCGCTCGCATCGACGCTGGAGCTGGTGCCGGAGCTGGTGCCGGAGGCGGCGCCCGCGCTCGCATCGATTCCGGATTCGATGCCCATGACCCGCGCCGTCTCCGCTTCGCTGAGCAGCCGCATGGTGCGCAGGGTCTGCTCGAACGCGCGGGTATGGGTCGCTCGCGCCTCGCTGTTGGGCGCCGAGAGCACGAGGCTGAACGCGCGATCGGACGAGAACGCGATCGCGTGCCGCAGGAAGTGCTTGTCATCCTGGTACTCGAACCACACCGACGGCAGCCCGGCGACCTCGTTCTCCTTCGGCCCGGGCTGCACGCCCTCGACGTGGAGCCCGCGCGCCTCGAGCTTGCCGCGCAGCGCGCACGCATACTTCCACGGCAGCGTCTCGTGACTGGTCCGGCACGCCACCGGCCACGAGCAGTAGAGCTCGTGCGTGAGCTCTTCAGACGTGAGAACGATCTGGCCTTGCGGCTGGCTGCGCGCCATCCACAGCACCAACCCCGGATAGCTTTGCTGGTCGCTCGAACGCCAGCCGCGCGGCACGATCAACCGCAGGTGATCGCCGCGTGAGGTGAACACCCCGTTCTCGAGGTCAGCGGCGGAATTCTCGACGAGGATTCCGATCACGAGCGCGATCACGCCGATCAGCGCGAGAGGGAACGCTGCTCTGCGAAGCCGCTGCATCCGACGCTCACGCTAGCGGTTTGCGCGGGGCCGCGCGAGCCCTCGCGGGAGTCGTGCTCGATGTCGCGCGTGATGCGAGCAGTGTTCGCGCGCTGCGCAGCAGACCTGAACAGAGACCCAGATAAAAAGTCGGGTCGTCGTATGGTCATCTTGTTGACGGAATACATTCAGAGGAATAGTTTCACGATACTTCGTCGGACAACGGTGAATGCCGCGTCCAACAAAGCTAGACAACGCCCGTTAGGGGGGCTGCACGAGGAAGGCACGGCGGACTGCTCGAGGGGGCAGTCCGCTGTTGCTGTGCAGCCCACGGTTGCGTCGTCGATTGGTTCGAGCGAGCGACGTCACCGAGGGAGACTCCGTTGTTTTCACGTCATCGAGGCTGGGCTGCACGCACGTCGTCGTCGGGAACGGTCGTTCCGTTCCGGGCGCACCGTCGTCCAGTCATCGCCGATATCGCCCAGCGCAGCGACGACGACGCCCCGGGCGCCGGTGCCGCTCCCGCGCGCGCGTCGCTCCTGAAGGAAGAGGATCTGCGCGCGATCGAGGGCACGTACCCGCAGGGCATCACCGCCGTGCAGATCGTCGACGTGTTCACCAGCCGCGGGATCAAGTTCTCCGAGGCGAGCTTCCGTAAGTACGTCCAGCAGGGGCTCCTGCCGCGCAGCCGCCGGGTCGGCCGCAAGGGCAAGCACCGGGGCTCGCTCGGGGTCTATCCCTCCAAGACCGTTCGCCGGATCAACGCCGTCAAGCAGCTGATGGTCGACGGCTACACCATCGAGGAGATCCAGGGGCAGTTCTTGCTCTACACCGATCTCGTCGAGGGCGTGGCCGAGCACCTGACCGAGCTGTGGTCGCGGCTCGGCAGCGATGTCACCAAGCTCGACCCGGCGATCCGCCGCGATCTCGAAGGCCAGCTCACCGAGACCCGCCGCGATGGCGACCGTCTCGTCGAGAAGCTCGGCGAGGTCACCCGCCGGATCGCCGCCCCACGCACCGACAGTCTCCGTCTCGCCGGCGCCGCAGGTGGCGCCGAAGACCTGCTTTAGCCACGACGGTCGCCCACGCCGTCAAATGAGGAGAATTGCGATGAACGATAGCCGTGACGATGAGGACGTTGAGCTCGAGGGTCAGGACGGGATCGAGGACGAGGCCGCCGGTGACGGAGGCGCCGGGAGTGAAGGAGCGGAGGTCGCGGACGATGCCGAGCATGGCATCACCGCCGAGGGCGAGCTGCCGCCCGAGGTGAGCCGCAAGGTTCGCCGGCGCCGGCGCCGGACCCGGCCGCGGAGCAAGACGATCGCGATGAAGCGGCTGACCCGCGACGAGCTGCGCCAGGGCGCGCTGATGTACCCGCCGGTCGACATCCCGCGGCCGAGCTCGCGCGCCGAGTGCCGCGAGGAGATGCGGCCGTGCCCGTGGGTCGCGTGCAAGCACCACCTCTATCTCGACATCAATCCGGAGACCGGGTCGATCAAGATCAACTTCCCGGAGCTCGAGCCGTGGGAGCTCAAGCACACCTGTGCGCTCGATGTGGCCGAGCGCGGCGGGATCACGCTCGAGGAGGTCGGGGAGATCATGAACCTGACCCGCGAGCGGATCCGCCAGGTCGAGGTCCGCGGGCTGCTCAAGCTGAAGATGGGATCGCCGTCGCCCGATGAGCTGGGCGCCGAGCTGCTCGCCGCCAAAGTGCAGAACCAGAACTGATCTGGGCTCAGTTTCCTGTTCCGGAGTTGTGGCTCACGCTCGCCGCGAAAATATCGGAGAAGATTCCGCACCGGCGTCGTATCACAAGGTGAGCGATCAATCCTCCGACTGCAGGTGAGCGTGACCCCATGAGCTATGACAGTCGCAGCGTCGATCCCAGCGGTGCCATGCCCGGGGCTGGCGCCTCGTCCACATCCACATCGGCGATCGGCAAGAGCCCGCTGGTCCCGGCGGTCGCCGCACCCGCGGTCCAGCTCAAGCCCGATGACGCCGCCGGTGCGCAGGCCGCCGCGCCCGGGGGCCCGCCCGCAGCCGCGCTCGACACGAGCAAGGACTCGGTGATCCAGGAGTTCGACGGCAACGCCTGGAACCTCAAGGACCTCACGGCCAAGTCTGCCCTCGGCCTCAAGAGCTCGCCGAGCGCGTACATCGAGGTGGTCGCGAACTGGCAGTCGGATGCCTCGATCGGGACCAGCTCGGAGATCAAGGAAAAGGCCGCCGCGCACGCGGCGACGATCCGCAAGGCGCTGCAGCAATGGGGCGCGTTCCCGGATGACCGGGTGAAGTCGTCGACGTTCGCGGAGTCGATCGACGGCACGGCCCCGAAGGGCTCGTTCAAGGAGATCTCGGTCTGGTTCAAGACCGGCGCCGCGGCCGCCCCGGTCGTCCCGGTCGTCCCGGGGCTGGGCGCCGGGCCGCTGGTCCCCGGGCCGGGGCTCGGTACAGGGCCGGGGCTCGGCGCGGGGCCAGGCGCCGCGGCCAGCCCGAACATCTTCGCGCCGGTGCCGCCGGATCCCACCAAGCGGATCAAGGACCTCGGCGATCTGATCGCCGCGGCCGGCGACGCGGTGACCAAGGACAAGCTGGTCAAGGAGCTGACCGGGCTGGTGGCGAAGATCAAGATCGCCGACGACATGCGCAAGAAGCTCGACGACGCGATCAAGAGCGGCGTCGGCGAAGGCATCAAGGCGGCACTCCAGAAGGTGCTCGAGACCATCGCGGGCAAGTCGGCGACCAACGTCCCCAACGAGATCCCGTCGCACACCGGTCCCGATGTGAAGCAGAAGGATCTCAACGAGAAGATCCTCAAGACGCCGGACATCCCGCTGCCGTTCGACCAGCCGCCCGCGCTGCATCGCACGGCGTTCGAGTTCCGCTCGCTCAATCCGACGTATGCGCCAGGGGATTCGATCGATGTCACGCTGCTGACCCCGGACGGCTTCGTGCCCAACGCCGGCGGTGCCTCCCGTGTGGTGGTGATCGAGGTCGGCGACTACCAGAAGAACAACGACAGCGCGACCACGGTCCAGTCGGCGGAGTTTCACGAGAAGGGGTCGGTGTCGGTGTCGGTGCAGGCGCCGCCCACGCCCGGCAGCTACATGCTGGGCGTCAAGACCGGGCTCAGCGGGGTGTTCGACCTCAGCAAGGAATTCAAGGTCGCGAAGCCCTGAATCACGACGCTCACGGCGCTCACGACGCTCACGACTCTTGGACGCTCACGGCGCTCGGGCGCCCGGATCGAGCTCGAATTCGATCCGCCGGATGATGAACCGCAGGGCGGCCGGCGGTGGCTCGTCATCGTCGCGCTCGGCGAGCAGCCAGCCCGCGAGCAACGAGACCCGGCCGCGTACGTGGGACCGGCTCGCCAGCTGATCGGTCTCGAGCATGTGGAGGGCGGTCGGCTGGTCGGTGGCGATCGCGTAGAGCTCCTCGACCCGCAGCCGATCGCGCTCGACGTGCTGGGGCCACGCGAGCCGGAGCCCTACCAGCTCGCCGGCCGGAGTCTTGCCGAGGGTGTAGGACTCGCCCGGGCCGAGCCGGACCCCGGACCCCGCGAGCGTCAGGCGGGTGAGCTTGCCGGCGAGCCCGACGTCGAGCAGGTGGACGAAGATCGGGTCGGGGCCGCGGTTGTCGAGCGTCAGGAAGATCCGGTCGTCGAGGCCGACCACGGCGCCGGTCGCCGGCAACGGCTGCGTGGCCCCGCCGGCGATCACGCCCCAGCGCAGCTGGCAGCCCTCCGGCGGCAGGCCGTGGGCACCGGCCGCGGCGTGCAGGCGGCGCACGATCGCGAGATCTTCGCGCGCGCCGATCGCCGCCTGGAGCCGGCGCGCGACGTCGTCCTGCGCCACCTGGTCGCCGATGTTCCGCAGCGTGCGGAGCGCCGCCCGATAACCGGTGACCGCCTCCTCGAGGCCCTGGTCGAGCCGCTCGGTGGTGGCGCGCTGGGCCTGCGCGGTGGCGAGGTAGCTGCGCCCGATCGCCCGCGCGCGGATGTCGCCGAGCCGCTCGAACGTCGTGATCGCGTCGCGCAGCTGGACGATCGCTTCGTCGGCGTGGCCCTGTTCCGCCAGGATCCGGCCGATCCGGGCCTTGGTGACCGCGCCGGACCGCCGGTCGCCGAGCTGATCGTGGACCGCCAGTGCTTGATGCAGGATGGCGAGCGCGGTGTCCGGATCGCCGCGCAGCGCCAGCGTGTCGGCGATCTTGCCCAGGGTGATCGCGAGCTCGCGCACGTCGCCGAGCCGCTCGAACGTCGGCAGCTCGATCTCGCGCCGGATCCGGAGCGCAGCCTCGAGATCGCCCCGGACCGCGTAGATATCGGCGATCCGGCCATGGGCGATCGCGGCGCCGCGCTCGTCCCGGAGCTCGTCGTACAGCGCGAGGCTCTGCCGGCGCAGCGCGAGCGCCTGGTCGAGCTCGCCGCGGGTGAAGTGGAGATCGGCGAGCTGGCCGAGCGTGACCGCCTCGAGCCGGCGCTCGCCCAGCTGCTGGTAGACCGGCAGCTCGCGGGCCCGGCGGATCTCGAACGCGGCGTCGAGGTTGCCGGTCAGCTCGTCGAGATCCGCGAGCCGGCCCAGCGCCAGCGCATGGCCGCGCCGATCGCCCACCCGCTCGAGCACCGGCACCACGCGTTGCTCGAGGATCGCGCGGGCGAGGTCGAGCTGCCCGCGATCGATCTCGACCTCGGCGCGCTGGGCGGCGGCGAGCGCGCTGCCGCGGGCATCGCCGGCCGCGGCGCGCGCTCGCTCGACCTGATCCAGCAGGCGGTCGGCGCGGTCGTGATCGCGGGCGCGCAGGGCGAGGGTCGCGCGCCGCTCCGCGAGGTCGAGCCACGCCGGGGTGTCGAGCGGGCCGGACGCGAGCCGCGCATCGAGCAGCGCGGCCTCGTCCCGGTGTTGTTCATCGCCGCCGGCCGGATGGGTGGCCGGATGGGCGGCCGGATGGGCGGTTGGGCGGGCCGCCGCCTGGGTCGCCAGATAGGTCGCCGGACCCGTCGGACCCGTCGGGCTCTGCGAGAAGTCGCGGGTCTCGGACAGCCCGTAGTCGATCGCGCGCGGGGTCGCGAAGTGGTAGCGGGTCACCACCACGTCGTCGAGATCGCGGGCGGCGCGGGCGAACGCGCGGGCGCTCGCGGTGGTGAGCCACGCCACGACCGGAACGGACACCAGCTGCGGCAGGCGATCGCGCGCCCGGTTGAGCTGCTCGATCTCCGGCCGGTTCAGCTCGCCGCCCTGCGCGTCGAGCAGCAGGCGATCGAGCCCGATCGCGAAGATCACGTCGCCGGGGGCGCGCGCGGCCTCCGCGAGCTGATCGAGCACCGATCGGCCGATGGTCAGCTCCATCGTGGCGACCCGCACCCCGTGCTCCGCCAACTTGGTCGCCCCGGTGGCGCGCAGGCCGTCGAGCGCGTCGAGCCGATCGGCGGTGGCGAGCGCCAGGCCAAACCGGCGCGGCTTGGCGCCGAGATACCAGATCATCCGGTCCCAGTCGGTGGGCTCGCCCTCGACGGGACCGCGCTTCATGCCGGCCCCGGCGGGGTCACGAGCGGTGTCGCGAGGAACGAGCCGGCGCTGACCAGCCGCTGGATGTCATCCTCGAGCAGCAGCAGCGGATGGATGTCCCACCACGGCCGGCCATTGTGGCCATTGTACTGGAGCACCAGCGAATGGAGCAGCAGGTAGCCGTGCATCGGGTCGTTGAGGATCCGCTTGTCGCGCGCCACGCGCGCCACGCGCTCGGCGTCGCCGTCGCGGAACGCCACCCGGCGGGTCGCGGCGGCCTTCTCGGCCGCGCGATCGATGTGCGCGACCGTGACCTTGTGCGCGAGCGCCAGCTCGCACGCGCTCCGGGCCAGCTCGAGCACGTCGCGCAGCCGGCCCCCGGAGTGGAGCGCCAGCTGAGGGATCGCGGCGGCCGGCTCGGCAAATACCTGATCGAGCACGACCCGGCGCGCCACCAGCTCCTCGAGTGCGCGGATCACCTGCGGGTCCACGCGACCGTGGGGATCCTTGGCCTCGCGCACCGGCAACATCGGCAGCGTGATGATCTGGAACGCCTCGCTCGCCTTGACCGTGATCGGGGCGTACTCGTCGGCCGGATTGAGGAACAGGATCAGCG
>DATBBB010000171.1:0-17800 GCA_036271215.1 Kofleriaceae bacterium
CGGCCACGGCACGGATCCCGTGCCCACGGTGCTCCCGGCCTCGCGCCCGGCCACCGCCGCGACCGCCCCGGCTGGCCACCTCGCTCCCGGCGCCGCTCTCACGCCCGCGCACCCGGCCTCGCTGACCGACGACCCCGACCAGGGCGGCGAGCTCGCGGTGAGCTGATCGACACCGCGGCGATCGCACGCTCACCGCGGCGCGCTGATCCCCGACGCGCCCGGATGCGCGCTACTCGGTGACGCCGCGGTCGCGCAGCGCGCGCCACACCTTCTGCGGTGTCACCGGGATGTCGAGGTGGCGCACCCCGAGGTGCCACAGCGCATCGACGATCGCGTTGACGATCGCGGGCGGCGCGCCGACGGTCGGCGATTCGCCCACGCCCTTGGCGCCGAGCGGGTGGTGCGGCGACGGCGTGATCGTCTTGCCGAGCTCCCACTTCGGCGACTCCACGGCGGTCGGTAGCAGGTAGTCGGCGAGCGTGCCGGTCAGGTTCTGGCCATTCTCGTCGTAGACGATCTCCTCGTACATCGCCGGCGCGAGCCCCATCGTCAGGCCGCCCTCGATCTGGCCCTCGACGATCATCGGGTTGATGATGTGGCCGCAGTCGTCGACCGCGACGAACCGGCGGATCTTGATCTCGCCGGTGCCCTTGTCGAGATCGACCACGCAGATGTAGCTGCCGAACGGGAACGTCAGGTTCGGCGGATCGTAGTAGTCGGTCGCCTCGAGCCCGGCCTCCATGCCCTGCGGGTGATTGGTGTACGCGGCGAACGCGAGCTCCTGGATCGACTTGCGCTTGTCGGGCGAGCCCTTGACCCGGAAGCCATCGATGTCCCACTCGAGATCGTCCTCGCCAACCTCGAGCAGGTACGCCGCGATCTTCTTGGCCTTCGCCTTGATCTTGCGCGCGGCCATCGCGGCGGCGGCGCCCGCGGTCGGCGTCGACCGGCTGGCATAGGTCCCCAGCCCGTACGGCGCGGTGTCGGTGTCGCCCTCCTCGACCTGGATGTCGGCCGCCGGCAGCCCGAGCTCCTCGGCGATGATCTGGGCATACGTGGTCTCGTGACCCTGGCCCTGCGACTTGGTGCCGAACCGCGCCATCGCCTTGCCGGTCGGGTGGATCCGGATCTCGGCGGAGTCGAACATCTTGATCCCGAGGATGTCGTAGTCGCGCGACGGCCCGGCGCCGACGACCTCGGTGAAGCTCGAGATCCCGATCCCCATCAGCTCGCCCCGCGCGCGCTTCTCGAGCTGCTCCTTGCGCAGCGCGCGGTAGTCGATCATCGTCATCGCCTTGTCGAGCGCGGCCTGGTAGTTGCCGCTGTCGTACTCCCAGCCGGTCGGCGACTTGTACGGGAACTGATCGGGGCGGATGAAGTTCTTGAGCCGGAAGTCAGCCGGATCTTCGCCGAGCTGGTGCGCGAGCACGTCGACCATGCGCTCGATCATGTGCACCGCCTCGGTGACGCGGAACGAGCAGCGGTACGCCACGCCGCCCGGCGGCTTGTGGGTGTACACGCCGTCGACCGTGACGTGCGCGGCCGTCATGTCGTACGAGCCGGTGCAGATGCTGTACAGCCCGGCCGGGAACTTCGACGGGTTCGCCGCGGCGTCGGCCGCGCCGCAGTCCGAGATCGTCTTGACCTGCAGCCCGACGATCTTGCCGTGTCGATCGGCCGCGAGCCGCGCGGTGATGTGATAGTCGCGCGCAAAGCTGTCGGCCTGCAGGTTCTCGCTGCGGTCCTCGATCCACTTGACCGGCTTGCCGATCACCAGGCTCGCGACCGCGCAGCACACGTAGCCGGGATACACCGGGACCTTGCCGCCGAACCCGCCGCCGATGTCGGGCGAGATCACTTGGATCATGTGCTCGGGCAGCCCCGAGACCAGCGCGAACACCGTGCGGTGGGCATGCGGCGCCTGCGACGTCATGTAGATCTGCATGTGGCCGCGGACCTTGTCGTAGTTCGCGACCATGCCGCAGGTCTCGATCGACGAGACGTGGATCCGCGGAAGGTAGATCTTCTCCTCGACCACGGTCGCGGCGCTGGCGAACACCGCGTCGGTCGCCGCCTTGTCGCCGGCCTCCCAGTGCCAGATGTGGTTGGTCTTCTTCTCCTTGTCGTTGCGCACGATGATCTTGTCCTCGAGCGCGACGTGCGGATCGACCACGGCCTCGAGCGGCTCGTAGTCGACCCGGACCTTCTCGATCGCGTCGGCCGCGAGGTAGCGCTCGGTCGCGACCACCACGCAGACCTCCTGCGCGTAGTACACGACCTCGTCGATCGGCAGCACCATCTGGGTGTCCGACATCAGGGTCGGCATCCAGTGCAGGTTGCCGGCCTTCTTGAGATCCTCGCCGGTGATCACGGCGATCACGCCGGGGGTCGCGAGCGCCTCGCTGGCGTCGATCTTGAGGATCTTGGCGTGCGCGTACGGGCTGCGCACGATGTCCATGTACAGCATGCCGGGCAGCTTGACGTCGTCGACGTAGCGCCCGCGGCCCTGGATGAACCGCGGATCCTCCTTGCGCTTCATCCGGTGGCCCATGCCACAGATCTTGGCCGGCGTGGTCACCTGGACGTGATCGGTGGTCTCGACCGCGGCCGACACACCGTCGGGCTTGGGCGAGTGGAGCTCCTTGCGATCGGGCAGATGCGTGACCATGACTCAGGCTCCTTTACTCTCGGTACGCTCGGTACGCTCGGTACCTTCGGCGCCGAGCTTGTCGGCCGCGTACTGGATCGCTTCGACGATCTTGTTGTAGCCGGTGCACCGGCACAAGTTTCCCGAGATCCCGTGGCGGATCTCGTCCTCGGTCGGGTGCGGGTTGCGCTGCAACAGCGACCGCGCGCTCATGATCATGCCCGGCGTGCAGAACCCGCACTGCAGGCCGTGCTTCTCCCAGAACCCCTCCTGCAGCGGGTGCAGGGTGCCGCTCGCGGCGAGGCCCTCGATGGTCTCGACCGTGCCGCCGTCGGCCTGGACCGCGAACACGGTACAGCTCTTGACCGCCTGGCCATCGAGGCTGATCGTGCACGCGCCGCAGCTCGTGGTGTCACAGCCGATGTGGGTGCCGGTCAACCCGAGGGTCTCGCGGATGAAGTGGACCAGCAGGGTCCGCGCCTCGATCGTGCGGGTCTGGTGCTCGCCGTTCACGGTGACGGTGATCGTGTGCTCGCTCATGGCCGGGCTCCTTGTGCGCGCTCGACGGCGCGGCGCACGGTGCGCTTGGTGAGGACGCGGACCATGTCGCGCTTGTAGTCGACCTGGCCGCGGAGATCGGCGGACGGCGCGCACTCGGCGGCGGCCGCGCGCGCGGCCTGCTCGAGCACGCCATCGGACAGCGGCACGCCGAGCAGCGTGGCCTCGGCGGCCCGGGCGCGCATCGGGATCGGGCTGACGTTGGTGAGGCCGATCCGGATCCGCTCGATCGTGCCCGCGGTGAGCGTGAGCTGGACCGCGACCGCGGCGACCGCGTAGTCGCCGACCTTGCGCTCGAGCTTGAGGTACGCGCCGCCGCTGCCCGGGCCGGGCCGCGGCACCCGGATCTCGGTGAGGATCTCGCCGGGCGCGAGGCTGGTCTCGAACAGCCCGACGAACAGGTCATCGATCGCGATCGTCCGGGTTCCGGACGCGCTGCGCGCGATGATCTGCGCGTCGTAGGCGAGCATCGTCGCCGGGTGATCGTTCGCCGGGTCGGCGTGCGCGAGGTTGCCGCCGACCGTGGCCTTGTTGCGGACCAGCGGATCGGCGATCACCTTGGCGGTGTCGAACAGCAGCGGGTACGCCGCCGCGACCACCGGCGCGGCCTCGAGCGCGTGCTCGCGGGTCATCGCGCCGATCGCGAGGTAGCCATCGCGCTCCTCGAGGAACGCCAGGTCGCGGATCCGGTTGAGGTCGATCAGGACCTCGGGCGACGCGAGCCTGAACCGCATCGCGGGGATCAGGCTCTGGCCGCCGGCGAGGATCTTCGCCGAGTCACCGAGCTTGCCGAGCAAGGCGATCGCCTCGTCGAGCGTCGCGGGCACGTGGTAGTCGAAGGACGCGGGGATCATGGGGGCTCCGGTGAGGGGTTGGCGGCGAGAGCCGACGCGCGGGCGGCGACGCGGCGGTGAGTGACGGCGAGTGGCGGCTAGTGGCGCAGCAGCAGCCACACGATGACGAGGGCCTCGATCAGGATGATCGCGACCAGCACCGAACGCGGAAACATGCTGCTCGCGACCTCCTTGGCGACGGCGTTGGCGAGGTCGGACTGCTTGGCCTTGACCGGCGTGAACACGACCGGCGTGGCCGGCGGCGGCGCGGCGGTCACCGCCGGAGGCACGACGGTCGGCGCGGCCGGCTTCGCGGGCTCGGCCGCAGCCGGCGCGGCGGGCGTGGCCTCGGCGGACGTAGCCACATCCGTGACCTGCGAATTCACCGCCGTCGGCGGCGCCGCGGGCGTCGCCACGTCCGTGATCTGCGAATTCACCGCCGTCGGCAGCGCGTCGGGCGTCGCCACGTCCGTGATCTGCGAATTCACCGCCGTCGGCAGCGCCGCAGGCGTCATCACATCGGTCACCTGGCTGTTCACCGCCGTCGGCAGCGCCGCCGGCGTCACCACATCGGTCACCTGGTTGTTCAACGCTGTCGGCAGTGCCGTCGGCGTCACCACATCGGTCACCTGGCTGTTCACCGCCGTCGGCAGCACCGCAGGCGTCATCACATCGGTCACCTGGCTGTTCAACGCCGTCGGCAGCGCGGCCGGCTCGGCTGCCGCCGGCTCGGCTGCCGCCGCCGGGGCCGCCGCCGCCTGCAGCGCCGCGGCCTCGCGGTAGGCCCGCGCGCGCAGCTTGATGTTGGTGTGCAGGCCCTCGAGGCTCTGCGCGACGATCGCGCGCGCCGACGCCTCGATCAGCCGCTGCCCGACGCTGGCGATCTTGCCGCCGACCTGCGCATCGGCGTCGTAGCTGACCCGGGTGCCCGCGCCCTCGGGCGCCAGCTTGACCACGGCGGTCGCCTTGACGAACCCGGGCGCGCCGCGACCGTCGACGACCATCTTGTAGCTGTTCGGCTCGTCCTTGTCGGTCAGGTCGACCTTGCCGGTGAACTTGCCCTGGATCGGGCCGACCTTGATCTTGATCTCGCCGACGTACGAGCCATCGACGAGGTCGAGCTTCTCGCAGCCGGGCATGACCGCGGCGAGGATCACGGGATCGAACAGCGCGCTCCAGACCTCCGGCACGCTGGCGTCGAACAGGTAGTCGCCTTCAAGCTTCATCGTTGAACCTCGGCCTTGGGGGCATGGACGTGACGGGGTTGGCGGGCCGACTTGCGGCGCGGGATCCGGGCGAGCGCGGCGGCGAGCTCGTGCAGCGACTGCAGATCGTGAATCGGCAGGAAGTCGTCGACGTGAACCAGCGCGCTGGCCATCCCGCGGGCCTGGGGCGAGTAGCCCTTGCGGCCGAGCAGCGGGTTCAGCCACACCACGCGGTGGGCGCGCGCGGCGAGCCGCCGCATCTCGGCGCCGAGCTGGGCCGGGTCGCCGGTCTCCCAGCCATCGCTGATGATCAGCACCACCGCGCCGCGGCCGAGCACGCGCCGGGCGTACCGGCGGTCGAACGCATGCAGGCACTCGGCGATCCGGGTACCGCCGGCGAAGTCGACGATCGCGCGGCCGGCGTGATCGAGCGCGGCGTCGATCTGACGGATCTGCAGCTGGCTCGTGATCCGGGTCAGCCGGGTGCCGAACACGAACGTCTCGGTGCGCAGGTAGCGCTGGGTCACGCCGTGCAGGAACTGCAGCACGATCCGCGCGTACAGCTCCATCGAGCCGCTGATGTCGGCGAGCACGACCAGCGGGCGGCGGCGCAGCTTGGGCCGGCCGCGCGCCAGCGCGAGCACGCGACCACCGCGGCGGGCGGCGTCGCGCACGATCCGTCGCAGATCGAGCTGGCCCTTGCGGCGCGAGCGGACCCGGCGGCGCGAGCGCCGCAGCGCGACGTCGAGCCGGAGCTCGCGCATCGCGCGCGCGATCGCCTCGAGCTCGGCCGGCGTGCACGCGGCGAAGTCCTTGTGCTGCAGCAGCTCGTGGCCGCTCGCCGCCTTGTGGTGCTCGGGGACCTCGACCTCGCGCGCCGACGGATCGACGCGCTCGGCCATGTACGCGACCAGCGCGGTCTTGAAGAATTCGCTGCGATCGTGGCGCGGCGCGAGCGGCGTGGCCTGCGGGCGCGGCGCGGCGGGTCCGCCGAAGAACCGCGCGAACAGCTCGTCGAACACCGCGAGATCGTCGCGCCGCGAGACCAGGGTCGCGCGCGCCACCAGGTAGAGGTCGCGGCGGACCAGCGGATCGACGTACGCCAGCGCCTGGGCGAACAACGCGCCGTGATCGATCCCGATCGGCAGGCCGCGGTCGCGCAGCGCGCGGGTGAACTCGACGAGGTCGCGCAGCGGCGCACCGGCCGTCGGGCCAGCCGTCGGGCCGTCGCCGTCCGGGATCGGACCCGCGCCGGTCATGGCCGCGCCGGTCATGGCCGCACCGACTCCGCGATCAGCTGCGCGACCCGGGCGCCGCGCATGCGCTCGATGTCGTCATGGTACTTGAGCAACAGGCCGAGGGTCGCGTCGGCGGTCGGCGCGTCGAGCGCGGCGGGGCCCAGGTGCGAGATCGCCTCGGCCCAGTCGACGGTCTCGGCCACGCCGGGCAGCTTCGACAGATCCTCGCCGCGCAGCCGGTGGACGAACGCGACCACGTGGCGGCGCAGGTGCTCGGCGAGCGCGGGGACCTTGCGGCGGACGATCTCGAGCTCGAGCTCGAACGCCGGGTAGTCGATCCAGTGGTACAGGCAGCGCCGCTTGAGCGCGTCGTGGACGTCGCGCGTGCGGTTCGACGTCAAGACCACGATCGGCCGGTGCACGGCCTTGACCGTGCCGAGCTCGGGGATCGTGATCTGGAAGTCGCCGAGCAGCTCGAGCAGGAAGCTCTCGAACTCCTCGTCGGCGCGATCGATCTCGTCGATCAGCAGCACCGGCGCGCGCACGGCGGCGGCGTCGATCGCCTGCAGCAGCGGACGCTTGAGCAGGAACGCCTCGCGGTACAGCACGTCGGTGGCGGCGTCCGCGCCGCCCGGGCCGCCCGCGCCGCCCGGGCCGGGCTCGCCGCGGGTCTGCGCCTGCAGCGCGAGCAGCTGGCGGGGATAGTTCCACTCGTAGGCCGCCTGCGCGAGGTCGAGGCCCTCGTAGCACTGCAGCCGGATCAGCTGGGTGTCGAACAGCTCGGCGAGCACGCTCGCGAGCAAGGTCTTGCCGACACCGGGCGCGCCCTCGAGGAACAGCGGCCGCTGCATGCGCAGCGCCAGGAACACGCTCATCGCGAGCGCGTCATCGACGATGTAGCCATGCGCGGCCAGCTGCTCGGCCAGCGCCTGGCGGTTCACCGCAGCGCTCCGCTCGACGGAGCCGAGCCGGCATCGAGGAACCGCGCCGGCTCGGCGAGGAACTTGTCCTTGCAGCGCGGATTGCAGAAGTACCAGGTCCGGCCGTCCCACGCGCCGACGTGGCGCGCGGTCGCGACCGCGACCTTCATGTGGCAGACCGGATCGATCGCCACCGCCGGCACCGATGGCGATGGCGCCGCCGGCTCCGTGGCCGCCGCCGGCGCCGCGGCCTGCGCCCGGGCCGCGTGCTCGAGCTGGATGATCTCGGCGAGGATGCTGAGCCCGACCTCCTCGGGCAACCGGCCGCCGAGGTCGAGCCCGGCCGGGCTCTTGATCGCATCGAGCACGTGCGCCGAGATGCCGCGATCGATCAAGGCCTCGCGGAGGATCGCAAACCGCTTGCGGCTGGCAACCACGCCGAGGTAGCGCGGCCGCATCGCGAGCGCGGTGGCCACCGCGTCCTCATCGTGCTCGCCCATCGACGCGACCACCACGAACGCGACCGGCGGACCGGCGCGCAGCTCGCCCGCCGCCGGATCGGTGAAAACTCGGTCGGCGTACGGCAGCTCCGCGGGGTGGGCATCGGGATCGACGAGGTCGACCAGGTAGCCCATCGTCTTGCCGAGCTGGGCGACCGCGCGCGCGACCGGCGATACGCCGAACACCACGAGCCGCGCCGCCGCGAGCACCGGCTCGATGAAGATCTCGACGGTGCCGCCGCTGTGACACGTCATCGGCAGCGGCGTGATGCCGGCGCGCGCGCGCGGCTCGGGCTCGGGCGACAGCGAGATCAGGCGCGGCTTGCCGTCGGTGAGCGCGGTCGCGGCCTCGCGCTGGACCTGCGGCCGCGTGCAGTTGCCACCGAGCCATCCGTGATAGCCACCGTCGGCGGTGATGATCGCCATGTCGCCCTGCTGCGAGGAGCTGTACGGCTCGCGGCGAACCACCGTGGCGAGCGCGAACGAGACCCCTTGTCGGGTCAGCTCGGCGGCGCGCTCCAGCAGTTGCTTGTTCATACAGCTCCTTGCACGGAAAGAACAACGTTCACCAAGTGAACGCAGCGGTATATCACCACACGAAAGCCGTGCGTGAGTTTACCTGTTCGTCACGAACGTAATGTTGGCGGATCCTGAACAGTGTGTCGCGCGAACCGCGCCACCTGCGAGACCGTCGGACCGGGATTAGCTGCTCTGCAGGGCAGCGAGCGCGGCCGGCGTATCCACGTCCACGAGGATCGCGGGATCGTCGATCGGCACCAGCCGCACATGATCGGAGTATTTTTCGATCAGCGAGCGCGCGCCGACATCGCCATGGAGGTCCGAGATCTCCGAGAAGAACTTGCGCGGCCACAGCACCGGGTTACCGCGCTTGCGATCGCTGACCGGCACGATGATGTCGCCGGGATCGCCCGCGCGGTACGCGCCGATCACGGCGTCGAAGTGCGAGGGCCGCAGCCGCGGCATATCACCGAGGCAGACCAGCGCGGCGTCGACCTGCCCGGCCGCCGCGAGCCCGACCCGCAGCGAGGTCGACATACCGTCGGCGTAGTCGGGGTTATGGACGAACACGACGTCGAGCCCGGCGAGCGCCGCGCGCACGGCCTCGGCCTCGTGGCCGGTGACGACGATCGCCGGCCGCGCGCGCGACTCGAGCACCGCGCGCACGGTGTAGCGAACGACCGGCTCGCCATCGAGCTCGGCGGTCAGCTTGTTGCGGCCCATCCGGCTGCCGCGCCCGGCGGCGAGCACGATCGCGGCGATCCGCCCGGCCTCGGCGACCACCGCCGGATCCTGGCGCGGCGACGGCCGGACGCTGATCTCCTCGAGCAGGCCGCCGACCCCCATGCCCGCCAGCTCGGCCGGCGCGATCTCGACGCCGGCGCACACGCGCTCGAGCACCCAGTCAAAGCCCGATGGCTTGAGCGAGCGCGCGCAGCCCGGCACCCCGATCACGGTGCGATCGCCGAGCCGGCCGAGCAGGAGCAGGTTGCCCGGATCGACCGGCATGCCGAGCCGGATGATCTCGCCGCCGGCGTGCTCGAGCGCCGCGGGGATGACGTCGCGGCGGTCCATGATCGCCGACGCGCCGAGCACGAGGATCGGATCGAGCCCGTCGCCGGCGAACCACTCGATCGCGCTGGCGACCGCGCCGACCTCGTGGGCGACCCGGCGCTCGTCGACCAGCTCGCCACCGCAGCGCGCCATCCGCGTGCGCTGGGTCGCGACCGTGCGATCGAGGATCTTCAGCGCGGTGTCGTCGAACCGGGTCTGGATCAGACCGGCGCGGCAGCCGCGCCACGGGGCGAGCGCGACCGCCGCACGCGCGGCCGCCTCGACGCGGGCCACCGCGGGCTCGGCGACGCCGAACGGGATGATCTTGACCGTGGCGATCATGTCGCCCTCGCGCACCGGCTCGAACGCGCGCACCGTGGCGACGGTGATCGCCTCGTCGATCGCGTTGCTCGCGTCGATCGCGTCGCGATCGATCACCGCGATCCCGGCGCGCGCCGCGTGGACGTTGGTGCGCCCGGTGTGGGTCAGCTCGAGCCGGGTGTTCGGCCCGCCGAGCGCGGCTGCGATCCGGGTCGCCGCGGCGTCCTCGCCGAGCTCGCCGTCGCCGATCCGCGCGCACACGATCGTCACATGGCCGCCGGCGGCGAGCGCGGCGACGTCGTCGGCCGACAGCACGCGGCCCTTCTTCAGCACGCGATCGCCGGCGCGCAGCGTATGCACGAGGACCGCGCCGACCGCGTCGCGCACGGCAATCGTGCCGAACCTCATGACGCTTTTGCCGCTCGGGGCTTCCCCGGCCGGCCGGGCTGGCCGGCCGCGCTCGTTGCGCTCGCCGCCGCCTCGTCCGTCCCGCGCAGCGCCGCCACGATCTCGGCGAGGATCGAGATCGCGATCTCCGCCGGGGTCCGCGCGCCGATCTTGAGCCCGACCGGGCCGTTCAGCCGATCGAGCGCCGAATTGCCGACCCCGTGCTCGGCGAGCCGGACCCGCCGCGCGGCGTGCGTCTTCTGCGAGCCGAGACACCCGACGTAGAACGCCGGGGTCCGCAGCGCTGCGATCAGCGCCGGATCATCGAGCTTGGGATCGTGGGTCAGGGTCACCACCGCGGTCCGCGCATCCGGCGCGAGCTCGGTCACCGCGGCGTCGGGCCAGGTCACCACCAGGGTCTGGCCGGGGAACCGGGTCGCGGTCGCGAACGCGCGCCGCGGGTCGACGATCGTCACCGCAAACCCCGCGAGCCGCGCCATCTCGGCGAGCGGCTGGGCAACGTGCACCGCCCCGACGATCACGAGCCGCAGCGGCGCGAGCTGCGGCTCGAGCAGCCGCGCCCCGCTCGCGCTCTCGATGACCTCGGCCTGATCGAGCCGCGCGACCTCGGCGACCGCGGCGGCGAGCGGCTCGTCGGACGGGGCCGGCACCGGGATCAGCCGGTGCGGTGTACCGTCGAGCGGGGTCACCAGCACGACCGGTCGCTTGGCGCGCCGCGCCTCGAGCATCGACTCGAGCGTCTGCCGCGTGATGCCGCGGCCGATCTCGGGGGTCACCGCCTCGACGAACACCTGGACGTTACCACCGCACGCCAGCCCGACCTCCCACGCAACCTCGTCGGACACACCGAACTCCACCATGCGCGACACCCCGGTCGCCATCACCTCGAGCGCCTCTTGAATCACCGCGCCCTCGATGCAGCCGCCCGACACCGAGCCGACGAACTCGGTGACGTCGTTGACCGCGAGCTTGCTGCCGGCCGGCCGCGGGGAGCTGCCCCACGTGCGCGCCACGGTCGCCAGCGCGACCTTGTGTCCCGCCGCCCGCCACGCCACCGCCTGCGCGATCACACCATCGAGGTCATGCGTTGCTTGTGGCTTGGGATGCTCGTTCACGACCGTAGGCACGTTTCGTAGGCTAGCTCGCGGCTTCGCAACTTGGCAGGGTGATCCATCGATCTTGCGGTCACCAAGCGCTGAACTTCGCCGGCATGTCCACGGGGCGCACGCTGAACACCGCCATATGAGCTTTGGTATCAACCGAGCGTCCAACGCATCACATTCCACCCGCGTCCTCGGTGCGCGGCGGGCATGGTTGAGTGCGTCGGTGTAGCGAAACACCATGCGTGGTTTGGGGTAATCACGTGCTCCGATCGAACGGCCTACCCAGCTTGCTTTCGCGTCCTACTTTGTGCGGTAGGCCGGCCGGCGTTCGCCGCGTAACGGTCGCGCTCGCCGCCAAAGTCGGGTACGCATGGAGCGACGCAGATGTCTCCCCTCGCCCTGTTCGGAACCGTGTTCGGCATCATCTTCGTCGCCGAGCTGCCTGACAAGACCGCCCTCGCGGCGCTGGTGCTCGCCACGCGCCACCGCGCGCTGCCGGTATTTCTCGGCGCCTCGATCGCGCTCAGCGTCCAGAGCGTCGTCGCCGTGGCGCTCGGCTCGCTGCTCGCGAAGCTGCCGAACCACTACGTCCACGTGGGCTCGGGGGCGCTATTCGTGATCTGCGCCGTCGTGATGTGGCTGCGCAAGGCCGACGACGAGGCCGACGATCACAAGGACGCGCAGGGCTTCTGGCGCTCACTGTGGACGGTGTTCGTGGTCGTGTTCATCGCCGAGTGGGGCGACCTGACGCAGATCGGCACCGCCGCGCTGCAGGCGAAGTATCACGCGTGGACGATCGTGATGCCGGCGGCGATCGCGGCGCTGTGGGCGGTCGCGGCGATCGCGGTGTTCGTCGGCAACCGCGCCGGCAAGCTGCTCGATCCCAAGGTCACCCAGAAGGTCGCGGCGGTGCTGTTCGCGCTGGTCGGGATCGCGCTGCTGGTCAGCGGGATCCGCGACTTCTGACCCACGCGCCGCGCGTCACGGCAGCTCGCCCTGCAGGATCCTGGCGAGCTTGGCGCGATCGAGGTTGCCGCCCGACACCACGCAGACGATCCGGCCGGTCCCGGCGCGGCCGGCGAGCGCGGCGGCGACCGGCAGCGCGCCCGCGCCCTCGGCGACCACGCGGTTGCGCTCGACCAGCACCCGGATCGCGTCGGCGACCGCGGCGAGCGGCATCGCGAACGCGCCGTCGACCAGGCCGCGCACGACCGGCCACATCTCGGCGAGCAGCGCCTTGCTGCCGCAGCCGTCGACGAAGCTCGGGGTGTACGCGACCTCGCGCGCCTCGCCGGCGGCGAGCGAGGCGGTGAGCGCCGCGGCGGTCTCGGGCTCGGCGGCGTAGATCTTGGTCTGCGGGTGCAGCGCGCGCAGCGCCGACGCGATGCCGGCGATCAGGCCCCCGCCGCCGTACGGGACGATCACCGCGTCGGGCGCGCCGCCCAGCGCCTCGGCGATCTCGAGCCCGATCGTGCCGTTGCCGGCCATCACGGCGGTGTCGCTCACCGGGTGCACGAACACCCGGCCGGCGAACCTGGGGTGGTGGCGGTGGACCAGCACGTCCCACCACTCGGCGAACGGGACCTTGTGGACCTCGCCGCCGAGCCGCGCGATCGCCGACAGCTTCGCCTCGGGCGCGGTGTCGGGGACGATCACGCCGCACGGGATGCCGCGGGCCCGCGCGCACCACGCCACGCCCTGCGCCATGTTGCCGGCGCTGGCGGTGTAGACCCCGCGCGCGAGCTGGTCGGGGTGAGCCTGCGCCATCGCGTTCGCCGCGCCGCGCAGCTTGAACGAGCCGATCGGCTGCAGGACCTCGAGCTTGAGGTAGATCTCGGCCGGCCCGTCGACCCCGAGCCGGACCAGCGGGGTGCGCAGGACGTCGCGGCCGATCCGCGCGTGCGCGGCGCGGATGTCATCGAGCGAGGGCGCGGTGGCCGGCACGGACGGCACGGACGGCACGGGCGGCACGGGCGGCACGGGCAGCGTGGACATGCCGCGTACTACACCTCATCCGTGCGGCGGGTGCAGCGCGCCGGCCGGGGTTTTGCGCGCCGCACCTACTCGGCGTCGATCAGGTCGCGCGCGGTCGAGATGTTGTTGACCCCGAGGTATGCCGGGTGGTGCTCGAGCATCTCGCTCAGATCGGTGAGCGATGGATCGCGCGCCCAGATCAGCAGGCCGCCGCGCGGCCCGGTCACGTCGCGCTCGTTCGCGACCGGCGCCGCGACGTCCCAGGCGATCGCCCGCGGATCGTCGAACCAGCCGAGCGTCGAGATCTGCGCCGCGAAGCTCGCCGGCAGCGCCGCGCCCCACTCGGCCTCGAACAGCACGCCGCGCCCCGCGCCGCCGGAGAACGCGGTCGCCGGGATCGCCGCGAGCAGCTTCGGATCGTCGGAGTCGAAGATCGGGACCACGGGGTTGCCCGAGGCGAGCCCGGCCGAGATCGCGGCCTGGGCGGCGTCGAGCACGCAGCCGACGTGCGCCGCGACCTCGTCGGGCGTGTGGGTCGCGCCGCCCCCGACGTCGACCTTGAGCTCGATCTTGAGGTAGAAGCCGACGCCGCGCGCCGCGCCGTGCGCCGCACCGCCGATCGGTGCCGCCGTCAGGTGATCGACGATCAGCTGCGCCGCCTCGGCGAGCTCGGGCGCCGCCGGATCGGGATCGTGGGCGAACGTGCACTGGCCGCGCGCGCGGTCCCACACCGAGTCGATCTCGACGCCGTCGTACGGGTGCGTGCCGTCCGGCATGCGCAGCGCCAGCGAGCCGCGCAGCGCGTCGAGCGTGTCGTCGCCGCCGGTCGGCGAGCCCTCGACGCAGTTGGCGTTGTGGCAGATCAGCAGCGGCCGATCGGTGCTGGTGCAGCCGGCGAGCCCCCCGCCGCCCGCGGCCGCGGCGATCGCCAGGACCAGGACAAGCCGTCGCGTCATAGCCACCCCGTGATCTCGAAGCGTGCGTGGAGCATCAGGTCCATTCGTTCCGCCAGGTCGGTGGTCAGCGGCCACAGCTGGATCGGGTCGCTGCCGATGTCGGCGCCGTGGCGATAGATCGACGTCACGAGCTCCGCGCCGAACGCCAGGCGATAGCGCGGCGACAGCGTCACCACCCAGTCGGCGCCGATCAGCAGCGCCTCGTCGTAGCGCCGGCCGGTGCCGAGCTTGCCGCTGCTCTGGCGCCAGCCGCCGACCAGCTCGGCGCGATCGCCGGCGAGCCACAGCCCGGCGGTCACGTCGATCGTCTCCCAGCCGAGCGCGAACACCAGCGGATCGACGACGAGCCCAGCCTCGACGTCGCCCTGGCGTAGCCCACCGGCGATCCCGATCGGCCGCCGCGAGCCGAACGCCGCGTCGGTGCCGTGCAGGTCCAGGCCGGCATCCCAGCGCGGATCTGCGTGCACCGCTGCAGCACAAGCCACAGCGATGGCCACCAGCTTCACCCGAAGCACGCACCCACGATACACAGGTTCGCGGCCAGCTTCGGTCATCCCTGGGTCAGCACATGTGAAGCGCGACCCGCATCACGCGAAGTGCGTCATTCGCGATGTAGGCAAACTGCAACCTCGACTACGAAGTTCGCGCACCGCGGCCACCCGTGCCGAGCGCGCGGGCGAGCGCCTCGAGGCTTTGCAGGTCGTGGACCGGGCGATGCTCGTCGACGTTGGGCAGCAGCGCGCGCACGCCGGCCGCGCGGGGCTCGAACCCGGCGTAGCGCAGCAGCGGGTTGAGCCAGATCAGCCGCCGGCACGATCGGCGCAGCCGCGCGGCCTCGGCGGCGAGCTCGGTGGTGTCCTCGCGGTCGAGCCCGTCGGTGACCAGGAGGACCACGGCGCCCTGGGCCAGCACGCGGCGCGACCACGTGCGGTTGAAGTCATGGAGGCAGGCGCCGAGCCGGGTCCCCGACGCCCAGTCGCGGACGTCCTTGCCGCAGCGCGCGAGCGCCGCGTCGACGTCGCGGTGGCGCAGGGTCCGGGTCACGTTGCTGAGCCGGGTCGCGAACAGGAACACGTGGCCGCGGTTGCGCTCGACCAGCAACGCGTGCAGGAACCGCAGCAGCATCTCCGAGTAGCGCCCCATCGAGCCCGAGATGTCGCACAGCGCGACGATCGCCGGCGGCCGCTCGATCCGATCGCGGTGGCGCAGCGCGAGCAGCTCGCCGCCGCCGCGCAGCGCCGCGCGGATCGTCCGCGCGCGATCGATCTCGCCGCGCCGCGCCGGCCGGGTCCGCCGGGTCACCAGCGGCCGGACGTCGAGCTCGAACCGGCGGACCACCGCGCGCGCCCGCGCCAGCTCGTCGGCGGACATCTGATCGAAGTCGCGGGTGCGCAGGAGCTCGTCGGCGGAGTACGCGAGGAACGTGTCGATCTGCGGCGGCTGCGCGCGCGGTGGCTCGGCCGGGGCCGGGGCCGGGGCCGGCGGCCGCCACGCCTCGCTGAGCCGGCGCGACACCGTGCGGTTGGTCGGCGTCTTCATCTGCGGTAGCAGCAGCGCCAGCGCGCTGTCGGCGCCCATCGGATCGCGCCAGAACAGCCGGAACGCCTCGTCGAACAGCGCGTGATCGGTGTGGCGGCGGACCAGCACCGCGTGCAGCGCCCAGTAGAACTGCGCGCGCTGCATGACGTCCACGGCGGCGACCGCGCGCTGCGCGTCGAGCGTGTCGCCGGGGCCGACCCGCAGCCCGGCGCGCCGCAACAGCCGCGTGAAGTGCGCGACGTTCGCCGCCAGGCGCTCGCCGCTCGGCTCGGGCCGCGCCGTCATCGCCGCCATCTTCGCCGCGCGCCGCGACGCCCGCAAGCCGCGACGGCGGCCGCGCGCTACGGCACGACGCGCAGGTCGAGCTCGAACACGACTTCGGCCTCGCGCACCGGGAGCTTGGCGAGCCCGCGGATCGCCTCGTGCAACCGCGCGAGCACGTCGGGCGTGGCGGCGCCGCGGTGCGCCAGCTGGATCTGGTGGCCGGCCGGTGTCGCGCGAACCTGGATCGTCGCCTCGAACGCGCCGGTGTGCCCGGTGAGCACGCGGCCCGCGACGCGCTGGATCTCGCGGCAGAACATCGCCAGATCGCGCGGCGAGCTGCGCGCGCCGAAATCATCCTCGGGGGTCAGCAGCCGGCCCTGCGAGACCGTCACCTTGCCCGGCACGGCCTCGGCGGCGCCCTCGCCCGCGCCCGCGGCGCCCTCGCCCTGCGGCGACACGCCCCAGCCGTGCTCCGGATCGTACGCCTGGCCGATCACCGGCAGCGCGTGCGGATCGTCGCGCCACGTCAACGTGAACGCCTTGCCGCCATCGGTTGCCGGGATCGTCAGATCCGCGCCGCCGATCAGCGCCTGGCGCACCGCCTGCCACGACGCCGCGGTCAGCTGCATCGCGTAGCCGTCCTCGAGCAGCAACCCGCCATCGGCCGGCTGGCCGGGCAGGAACGCGACGAAGCAGCCGGCGATCTTCGCCCCCGCGCTCCCCGGGCGTGCGATCGCGGCGGCCTTCGCCTGCCCCGGCTCCCACACCAGGCAGGAATCCACCGTCGGATCGAGCCCGGTCAGCAGCGCGAACGCCGAGTCCTCGGGCAGCTGCGCCAGCCGCTGCAGCAGCGGGCGCGCCGCGCGCTGCGCCACCAGCTGGATCTGCTCGTCCTTGCCGACCACGCTCAGCTGCTCGATCGCCGCGCGCGGCGTCTTGCCGAGCACGCTGGCCTCGAACGTATCGCGCAGCGACAGCGCGCGCCGCCGGCGATCCGCCCACGGCGGGTACGGGAAGAACCCGCTCGCCTGGCCGAGCCGCGCCAGCACGCGCATGGCCCCGTACTCGCGCACCGCGCGCAGCTCGTCGGACGTCACCAGTAGCATCGCCAGCGCGTCGACCGGCAACTCGACGTCGAGGTACAGCGGCGCATGGACGTACAGGATGTGATGATCGAACAGCCGCGTGTCACGCAGCTCGGTGACATCCCCGGCGCGCAGCCGGTGGCCCTGCGCCGCGCGCTGATGGATCATCGCGAACAGCTGCAGCGGCGCCGTCGGCACCACGTCCTCGGGATCGCCCTCGTCGCGCAGCAGCGTGAACGTCAGCTCGGGGTGGCCGAGCGCGAACATCCCGCCGGTGACATAGGTCCAGCACGAGATCACGCCGTCCCACGCGGTGATCTCGTGCAACATCACGCGCCCCCACAGCGCGCCCGGCACCAGCTCGGCATCCGCGAGCACGCGCGGCTCGGTCACAGGCCCTCCGCGCTGCGGGCGGCGGCGACGAAGGAGTGGGCGGTGGGGCCGGTGATCTTGGCGAGGTCGTCCTGATATTTCAGCAGGACGCCCAGGGTGGCGTCGACGGTGGCCGGGTCGAGCTCGACGCAGCCGAGCGCGATGAGGGCGTGGCCCCAGTCGAGGGTCTCGGCGACGCCGGGCAGCTTGAACAGGTCGGTGGCGCGCAGCCGGTGGACGAAGGCGACGATCTGGGCGGCGAGCTTGGCCGGGACCTCGGGCGCGCGGGCGGTGAGGATGGCGAG
>DATBBB010000172.1:0-25489 GCA_036271215.1 Kofleriaceae bacterium
GGCCGCCATTCCGAAACACGATGGTGGCCACTGGTGGATGCGGTGTGGTTCCGCTCATACCAATCGCGACAACTCGATCAATGTCTATCTCGACGTGATCCCGCGGGACTTCAAGTTCACCCTGCGCGAGCTCGACGAGGAAGACCTGCGCAAGCGCGAGGTCTACCGCGCGAACGCCGGCACCGGCGCGCCGGGGTCGGCCGAGCCCGCGCCGACCGCGACGAGCTGACGCGCAACACACGCACCCAACATCCATCGTTCATTCGCTCATTGCTCCATTCGATCACACACCACGCAATGCAAAGGACCGTGTCATGACGCTCTCGAACCTCTCGAACCCCTCCATGTTCTCGAAGCTCTCGCTCGCCAAGCTCGCCCGCCGGCTCACGACGGTCGCCGCGATCGCCATGCTGGTCGCCGCGATGGGCGGCACCTGGAGTCGGTCGGCGATCGCCGCCCCGGTGGTCACACCGCAGCTGACCAAGGCCGCGGCGCCCGGCCATGGCGGTGACGTCCCCGACGGGCCGGCGGCCAAGAAGTCGAACCACAAGCAGGTCACCGGCAAGCTCAACCTCAACACCGCGACCGAGGATCAGCTGATGTTGTTGCCGACCGTCGGCGCGTCCAAGGCAGAGCGGATCGTCGAGTGGCGCAAGAAGAACGGCGGGTTCAAACGCACCGCCGACCTGCGGCACGTCAAAGGCTTCGGCTACAAGACGTTCAAGAAGCTCGAGCCGTTCCTCGACATCAAGGGCGACACCACGATCGCGTCGATGTAATCCCCACCGCGCCGCGCGGCGCACGGGTCCGGATCGGCGCCCTTGCAGGCGTCCCCGTTCCCGGTTCGGCGCGATGCGCGGATGGATGTTTGTCTCCTCTGTTGTCCCATCAGGCTCCTGAACAGGCCTGGTGGGCCCGCTTCGCCGGTGCGGCGCGTTGCTCCTCCCTCAGCGCGCCGTGCCGGCACCTGGCCAGGTAGAGTGCCGATCATGTCGACCACGGACGGGCAGCCCGATGTCCAGAGCCACGCAGCGGTGCCGGCATCGCTCGGGGACGAAGCTCGGCGGTTCTGCCAGGCGCTGCTGCGCATGGACACGACCAACCCGCCGGGCAACGAGCGGATCTGCGCCGACTACCTCGCCGGGTTGCTCGCCGAGGTCGGCTACCAGCCCGAGTTGATCGAGCCGGCGCCCGGCCGCGCCAACCTGATCGTCCGCCACCGCGGCACCGGCGCCAAGCCGCCGCTGCTGCTGACCGCGCACCTCGACGTCGTCGAGGCCGACGCCAGCCAGTGGCGGCGTCCGCCGTTCTCCGGCGACGAGTTCGAGGGCTGCTTGTGGGGCCGCGGCGCGATCGACATGAAGAACATGGCCGCGATGTGCACCGCGGTGATGCGGCGGCTGGCCACGACCAAGGCCCGGCTGGCGCGCGACGTGATCTTCGCCGCGGTCGCCGACGAGGAGGCCGGCTGCGACCACGGCTCGAAGTTCCTGGTCGAGCACCACCGCGCCAAGGTCGCCGCCGAGTTCGCGATCGGCGAGGCCGGCGGGTTCTCGCTCCACCTCGGCGACACCACGTTCTATCCGGTGCAGGTCGCCGAGAAGGGCCTGGTCTGGATCCGCGCGCGCGTCACCGGCACGCCCGGCCACGGCTCGATGCCGCGCCACGACAGCGCGGTCACCAGGCTCGGCGAGGCGCTCGCGGCGCTCGGCAACGCTCAGCTGCCGGTCCACCCCACCAGGTGGGTGACCGAGTTCATCGACGCGGTGCGCGCGCGGCAGCCGGCGCTGATCCAGCCGCTGGTCAAGCTGATCGCCCGCCCGCACCTGATCGCCCGCGTCGCGCGCATGCTGCCGACCACGCCGATCGCGCGCAGCTTCTCGTCGCTGTTGAGCAACACCGCGGCCGCCACCGTGGTCCGCGCCGGCAACAAGACCAACGTGATCCCCGGGGTCGCCGAGTTCGAGATCGACGGCCGCACCCTGCCCGGCCAGACCGACGAAGATCTGCTGCGCGAGCTGCGCGAGGTGCTGGGCCCCGACGTCGAGCTCGAGGTGATGAGCTCGGCGCCGCCCACGGTGACCGAGCCGATCGCGTCGCCGGTCTACGACGCGATCAAGCACCAGGTCGAGGCCCGCGAGCCCGGCGCCGTGGTCGTGCCGTACATGATCCCGGGGTTCACCGACGGCAAGTACTTCACCCAGATGGGCGCCCGGTGGTACGGGTTCGCGCCGGTCAAGATCGAGCGCGAGTCCGGCATCCGGTTCGCCGACATGTTCCACGGCCACGACGAACGCGTCCCGATCGCGGGCCTGATGTGGGGCGCGGAGGTGCTCGACGCCGTGGTGCGCGAGATCTGCGCGTAGCCGGCCCGGGGTTCGGCCTGGATGTCGAACCGTTGCGCAGCACGGGCGGGCGCGCGTACAGCTCGGTCAGCGCGTGAGCGCGCCCATCGCCGAGTCGCTCGCGCTGAGCTCGGGCACCGGCATGATCTTCAGGTGGCGCAGCGGCCACAGGAACACCGGCGCCACGAGGGCCACCCCGACGCCGATCCACAAGGCGGTGCGCGCGCCGAGCAGGTAGCCCAGCGCGCCCGACGCCAGCGCCGCCACCGGCAGCACGCCCGAGGTGCAGACCAGGACCGCGGCGTTGGCGCGGCCGAGCAGGTCCCGGGGCAGCACGGTCTGCCGCAGGGTCACCGCGAGCACGAGGAACGCGACCGCGAAGCAGTCGCTGAGGAGCTGGTGCGCGCCGAGGAAGCCGATCGTCAGCGCGCGCGACGGTGCGCTCGCCGCGAGCGGGATGAACGCCGTGCACGCCAGGCTGATCAGCGCGGTCACGATCAGGGTCCAGCCGACGCCGAGCACGCGGGCGAGCCAGCGCGACAACACCGCGCCGGCGAGCGAGCCGACGCCGCCGACCGCGACGATCGCGCCGAACGTCGCGGTCGACAACCCGAGCTCGCGCAGGCAGAACACCGTGTACAGCGACATGAAGAACCCGCCCAGCACCGACCAGACCATCAGGGTCCGGACCACCGGCCTGATCAGGGGGTGCCCGAACACCGCGCGCATGCCGATCCGGAAGTCCTCGCGCGTGCTGACTCGCTCGACGATCGGATCGAGGACCGGGTCGAGGACCGGATCGACCACCGGTGCGACCGGTGACGTCGCCGGCCGCGCGGGCGTCCGCACCACGCCCGGCGCGCGCTCGGCGGCGCGGATCCGGCCGAGCATGAACCCCGACCACACGTAGCTCGCGGCGTCGATCGCCACCGCGAGCGGCGCCCCGAGCACCGCGAACAGCGCCCCGGCGCTCGCCGGGCCGAGGATCTCGGCGACGGCCTCGGTGGTCTCGAGCTTGGCGTTGCCCTCGGCGAGCCGGCGCCGGCCGATCAGCGCCGGCAGGTACGCCACGTCGGTGATCTGGAACAGCGCGCTCGCCGCGCCGACGCCGGCTCCGACGAGCATCAGCTGCGGCAAGGTCAAGACGCCGATCGCCCACGCCAGGGTCAGCGACGCGACCAGCGCCGCGCGCACCAGATCGGCGCCGATCAAGATCCGCCGCTTGTGGCCGCGATCGACGAACCCGCCCGCCATCGTCGCGAGGATCACCCCCGGCACCAGCTGCGCCGCGGCGAGCCCGCCGAGCTGGACCTCCGACGCGCCGAGCCCGACCGCGATGATCGGCAGCGCGGTGCGCGTGATCCGCGAGCCGAACGCGCTGACCACCTGCGCCGACCACAGCCGCAGGAAGTCGGCGTGGCCCCACAGGCCGCGATCCGGCCGCGCGGCGCCGCCCGCCGGCGCACGCGGAGACGCCGCGGTCATGACCGCGCCATCGCCGTCAGGCTCGCCATCTGCTGGGGCTGCGGGGGGCCGACAACGGTGAGCCGGCATTGTCCGGCCGGCACCCGCCGCGCGTCAAACCGCCCCGGCCGGATCACGACGCACCAGCCGAGCGAGCCACGCAAGCCCCGCCGGACGACCAAGCCGAGCAGGCCGCGCCAGACGAGCAAGCCGCGCCAGACGAGCAGGCCGCGATCAGAACGGAATGTCGTCGTCGGGGCCACCGCCACCGCCACCGCCGCCCCCACCGCCGTAGCCACCGAAGTCACCATCTGCGGGAGGCGGCGGACCGTCATCGGCACGGCCACCCCGGGCACCGCCACCGGGGCTGGCGCCGGCGCCCTCGCGGCCACCGCCGAGGAACTGCACGTCGTTGGCGATGATCTCGGTGATGTAGCGCTTGTTGCCGTCCTTGTCGTCGTAGTTGCGGGTCTGGATCCGGCCCTCGACGAACACCTGGCGGCCCTTGGCCAGGTACTTCGAGCAGACCTCGGCGCGCTTGCCCCACACCACGATCCGGTGCCACTCGGTGCGCTCCTGGCGCTGGCCGTTCTTGTCGTTCCAGCTCTCGCTGGTCGCCAGACGAAGCTCGCAGACCCCTTGACCGCTCGGCGTGTAACGCATGTCGGGATCGGCGCCGAGATGCCCTACGAGAATGACTTTGTTGACTCCGCCGGCCATGAGGTCTTCTTCTTTCGTCTTCGTTCGTCGTTCGGTCGCGGTCTGCGTTCCGGGATGACTCCACCCCGTCGATTGGGTGCAGATACCACGCGGCTATGACATCTGCGACGGTAGACGTCACCGCCGCCAGCGATTACAACCGGCCTGTGTATCGCGGCCTCCGCATCGCTGTCGTGATCCCCGCGTTCAACGAGCGCGGCAAGATCGCCGGCACCGTCGCCACCGTCCCCGACTTCATCGACGACATCCTCGTGGTCGACGACGCATCGCGCGACGACACGTCGGGCCAGGCCCGGACCGCCGCGGACGGCCGCACCCGGCCCGCCGGCGTCGAGGTGATCCGCCACGCCGCGAACCGCGGGGTCGGCGGCGCGATCACCACCGGCTACCGCCGCGCGCTCGCGGTCGGCGCCGACGTTGCGGTCGTGATGGCCGGCGACGGCCAGATGGATCCGCGCGACCTGCCGGCGCTGCTCGAGCCGATCGCGCGCGGCGCCGCCGACTACGTCAAGGGCAACCGGTTCCTGCACCCCGAGATCTGGACCGCGATGCCGGCGTCGCGCATCGTCGGGAACGTCGTGCTGTCGGCGGCGACCAAGCTGACCTCCGGCTACCGCCACGTGTTCGACTCGCAGTGCGGCTACACCGCGATCCACCGCCGCGCGCTGGCGACGATCGAGCTCGACGAGCTGTTCCCGCGCTACGGCTATCCCAACGATCTGCTGTCGCGGCTGCACGTCGCGGACATGCGCGTCGTCGACGTGCCGGTGCGGCCGATCTATGGCGCGGCGTGGCGCAGCGGGATCAACCTCGGCACCGCGCTGCATCCGATCCCGTGGGTGCTGCTGCGGTCGTGGGGCCACCGGGTCGCCGCCCAGGTCCGTCGCCGGGTCGCCGCCCGGGTCGCGCCCGGCGCGCCGGCCCCCACGACGCTGACGACGCTGGGCACGTGAAGCTCGGCGTCATCACGACGTCGTACCCGCGGTTCCCCGGCGATCCGGCCGGTAGCTTCGTCGCCGGCCATGTCGAGGCGATGCGCGCGCTCGGCCACGACGTCGAGGTGATCGCCGCCGGTGACCGCCCGGCCGCCCGCGCCGCCTACCCCCACGCCGCCTATCCCCACGCCGCTCACGCCGCCCACGCCGCCCACGCCGGCGACGCCGACGATGCCACGCCGCGGCAGCCCGGTGCCGTGATCCGGGTCGGCGGCGCCGGGCTGTTCTACCGCGGCGGTGCGCCCGACGCGCTCGAGCGGGCCCCGCTCGCGGCCGGCGCCGCGGCGGCGGTGTTCACCGCGCGGCTGATCGCCGAGGTCGCGCGCCACGCCCGGCGGTGGGACGCGATGTTCGCGCACTGGCTGGTGCCGTCGGCGATCGCGGCGCTGCCCGGCGCGCGGCCGCTGGTCGCGATCGTCCACGGTGGCGATCTGTTCACCTTGCGCCGCCTGCGCCTGCTGCGGCCGGTGCTCGGCGCGCTACATCGCCGCCGCGCTCACCTGGTGTTCGTCGGCGAGCACCTGCGTGCGATCGCGCGCGACGCCGCGCCCGCGCTGGCGCCGTGGCTCGAGCGCGCGACGATCCAGCCGATGGGGATCTCGCTCGCGCACGCAACCGCGCTCGCCGCCGCACGGCGCGTGCAGCCCGGGCCCCGCCCCGCGCGGCCGATCATCCTGGTCGTCGCGCGCCTGGTGCCGATCAAGGGCGTCGACGTCGCGATCGCCGCGATGGCCCACGTGACCGCCGCCGCCGAGCTGGTGATCGCCGGCGACGGCCCAGAGCGTGCCCGGCTGTCGGCGTTGTCGGCGTCGCCCGCGGCGCCACGCTGGCGGCTGCTCGGCGAGGTCACCGCCGCCGAGCGCGACGCGCTGCTGGTCCGCGCCGCCGCCGTCGTCGTCCCGTCGCGCGTGCTGCCGAACGGCCGCACCGAGGGCACGCCGCTGATCGCGCTCGAGGCGCTCGCCGCCGGCGTCCCGGTCATCGCGTCGGCGGTCGGCGGGCTCGCCGAGCTACCCGGCGTGATCCCGGTCGCACCCGACGATCCGGCGGCGCTCGGCCGGGCGATCGATCGCGTGCTGGCGGATCCGCCGGATCCGGACGCGCTGCGCGCCGGGGTCGCCGGGCTGGACAGGGGCGCGGTCGCGACGCGCCTGCTCGCGCTGCTGCGCGAATGACTCGGCGCGCTGCGTAAGTCGCTTCGCACCCTTGGTCGGACCATCAGAACAGTCGATCGTATCCAACTCTTTGCAATCACGTGACGATCGGGAAACATCGCGCACCGGCTCTCGCACTGACACTCGAGTCCACCTCGGCACGCTTGCTGCTATCTCACCCAGCAATGTCCGAGAGCCCGCGGTTCGACGTGTCGGTCATCCTGCCGTTTGGTGATGACGAGGAAGCGGTCGGGATCGCGGTCAAGCGCACGGCGGAGCACCTGCGCGGGCTCGGCGTCAGCTTCGAGATCCTCGCGATCGATGAGGACTCCGGAGACAACTCGCACGCCGTGCTCGCCCTGCTTCGCGCCGAGGTCCCCGAGCTCCGCGTGACCCACGCGCCCGGCCGCGGCCGCGGCGTCGACATCGGGGCCGCCCGCGCCCAGGGCACCCTGCTGCTGGTCTCGACTCCCGACGTCGCGAGCGCCTCGCTCGACGGTGCCGGCGACGCCTGCCGACGCCTGCTCTCCGGCGGCGGCGATGCCGAGGTCGCGCTCGGCCGGTTCACCGTCTCGCACCGGATCCGCGGCATGGCAGCGTTCCGCGGCGCGCGGCTGCTCGGCGCGGCCATGCACCGCCGGCTCGCCAAGCGGCTGCAGATGCGCAACCTGCTCGTGACTGTGACCGGCCCAACGGGCGCGACGGGTCGCTCCGTGTCCGGCCCGCTCGGCGCGGTCGGCCGGCTGCGCGCGTTTGCCCGCATCGCGTGATGCCGCGACGCCGACCCTTGCTATAGTCCAGCGGCGTGTCCGACATTCTCTTCTACCTCGCCGCGATCGTCTCGCTGGCGTTCCTGATCGTCGTCCACGAGGCGGGCCATTACTTCGTGGCGCGCTGGTGCAAGATGCGGATCGAGCGGTTCAGCATCGGCTTCGGGCCGGCTGTCCTCAAGCGCACCTCGAAGAAGACCGGCACGACGTTCCAGCTCGCGCCGATCCCGTTCGGTGGGTTCGTCGAGATCCGCGGCATGAACATCGCCGAGGAGATCGATCCCGAGGATCGCCAGGCGTACCCGAACCGCCCGGTGTGGCAGCGGTTCGTCACGATCTTCGCCGGCCCGGCGACCAACTACCTGTCTGCGATGGTGCTCGCGTTCGTGCTGTACACCTGCCACGGCGTCGATGTGCCGCACTGGTACGGCGTCGAATCGGTGCTCCCGGACTACGACGCGTACGGCAAGCTCGAGCACGCCGATCGGATCGTCGCGGTCGACCATGTTCCGGTGTTCATCGATACCGGCCCGTCGCTGATCGCGCGGGTCGGCGCCTCGAACGGCGCGCCGATCACGCTGTCGATCGAGCGCAAGGGCCAGCCGCGCGAGGTCACGATCAAGCCGCGGCAAGACAAGGACGCCGGCGGCAAGCCGGTGTGGCGGATCGGCGTCCAGCCGGTGGCGCAGACCCTGGTCGCCGACGTCGGCGTGATCGGCGCGACCGAGCTGGCGCTGCGCTACCCGGTCGACAAGACCAAGGCGATCGGCGCGGGGCTGTACGGCATCGTGTTCGGCGAGGAGAAGGCCGATCCGGGCGGGCCGATCCGCATGGTCGAGGAGTTCCACCACGCGTTCTCCGAGGGCATCGTCCACGGCATCACCCTGGTCATGATGCTGAGCGTGTACCTCGGCATGTTCAACCTGCTGCCGATCCCCGCGCTCGACGGCGGCCGCCTGGTGTTCCTGATCTACGAGATGGTGACCCGGCGGCGCGCCAACCCCAAGATCGAGACCATGGTCCACATGGCCGGGATCATGACGCTCGGCGTGGTGATGATCCTGGTGTTGATCATCGATATCAAGCACCTGTTCTGAACGACCCGGCGCGCGTCGCGCCTCGCGGTCGTGCTTGCTAAGGTCGCCCCGTGCTGGCCGGTGATGTCCTCGATCGGATCCCGATGGATCCGGGCGTGTACCTGTTCAAGGACGCGCGCGGTGCGGTGGTCTACGTCGGCAAGGCCAAGAACCTGCGCACCCGCGTGCGCCAGTACTTCCGCGAGGGCGGCGACGAGCGGTTCTTCGTGGCGGCGGGCTTCCTCGGCAAGGCGGTCACGGATGTCGAGACCATCGTGGTCACGTCGTCCAAGGAAGCGCTGCTGCTCGAGAACCACCTGATCAAGAAGCACCAGCCGAAGTTCAACGTGAAGCTGCGCGACGACAAGCAGTACCTGGTGCTGCGGCTCGTCGATCCAGCGCCGGCGCCGGCCCCGCCGGTGAGCCCCGCCAGTGGCCCGAACGATGGCCCGAACGATGGCTCGAACGATGGCTCGAGCGATGGTCCGAACGATGGTCCGAACGATGGTCCGAACGACGGCCGCACCGGTCACGACGACGTCGCCAAGCGCGCGCTGTTCCCGCGGGTCGAGGTCGTGCGCAACATCCGCGACGACAGCGCCAATTACTTCGGGCCGTACCACTCGGCGACCTCGGCGCGCGAGACCCTGCGCACGCTCAACCGCCACTTCCAGCTCCGGACCTGCACCGATCACGTGCTCGAGACCCGCGGCCGGCCGTGCCTGCAGTACCAGATCAAGCGCTGCTCGGGGCCGTGCGCGATCCCGGTGACCGCGGCGGCGTACGCCGAGCAGGTCGAGGACGTGAAGCTGTTCCTGTCGGGCAAGAACGCCGAGCTGGTGACCCGGCTGCGGACCCGCATGGAGGTGCGCGCCGAGCGCGAGGACTACGAGGTCGCCGCGGTGCTGCGCGACTCGATCGCGGCGGTCGAGCGCACCCTCGCCAAGCAGCACGTCGTGCAGGACGACTTCGTCGATCAGGACGTCTGGGGCCTGTTCCGCGAGGCCGACGTCGCCGAGGTCATCGTGCTGTTCGTGCGCGGCGGCAAGCTGGTTGGCCGGCGCGCGTTCCAGCAGAAGGACCAGGAGCTGCCCGACGCCACGGTGATCGCCGAGCACCTGCAGCAGTACTACGCGACCGGGACGTTCATCCCCGACGAGATCGTCGTCGGCGTCGACCTCGAGGATCCCGAGCCGCTCGGCGACTGGCTATCGTCGGCGCGCGGCAAGCGGATCAAGATCGTCGAGCCCCGCCGCGGCACCCGCGCCCGCCTGATCGAGCTCGCCGACCGCAACGCCGCTGCCTCCGCGGTGTCGCGCCGCGGCCGCGATGCCGACGCCGAGGCGCTGCTCGACAAGGTCGCCAAGCGGCTCGCCCTGCCGCGGCCGCCGCGCCGCATCGAGTGCTTCGACATCGCCCACATCCAGGGCACCGACACCGTGGCGTCGATGGTGACGTTCATCGACGGCGTGCCGGCGCGCAACCTGTACCGCAAGTTCAAGATCAAGACGGTCGACAACAACGACTTCGCGGCGATGTACGAGGTCCTGACCCGGCGGTTCAAGCGCGCCGGTGCCGCCAAGCAAGCTGCGGAGGCCACCGATGCCACGCAGGCCACAGATGCTTCGCAGGCCACAGATGCCACGCAGGCCACAGATGCTTCGCAGGCCACAGATGCTTCGCAGGCCACAGATGCTTCGCAGGCCACAGGTGCCGCGCCCGACGGCGATGACACCGCCAGCCCGTGGGCGCCGCCCGACCTCTTGGTGATCGATGGTGGCAAGGGCCAGCTCGCGATGGCGGTCGCCGCGCTCACCGACCTCGGTGTCGTGCTCGGCGGCGAGCACGGCCTGGAGGTCATCGGCCTGGCCAAGGAGCGCGAGCTCGAGGCTGGCAGCGCGCCCGACCGGATCTACCGCCGCACCGTCAAGGACTCGATCCCGCTGCGCCAGAACTCGCCCGAGCTCTACGTACTTGCCCGGATCCGCGACGAGGCCCACCGGTTCGCCAACACGTTCCACCGCGACCGCCGCAGCAAGGCGACCCTGCGCAGCGAGCTCGACGCGATCCCCGGCATCGGGGCCACGCGCCGCCAGCGCCTGCTCAAGCACTTCGGCAGCGTGCGCGCGATCCGCAAGGCCGCCGTCGACGATCTCGCCCGGGCGCCCGGCATGAACCGCAAGGCCGCCGAGCAGGTCGCCGGCTACTTCGCCGATCGCGCCCGGCTCGAGACCGCCGAGACTGGCGACCCCGCCGGCGACACCGAGACCGACGCCCCCGACGCCCCCGACGCCGAGACCGGCCCCCCCGACGCCGAGACCGGCGACCCCGGCGATCCGGACCCGGATTTCACCGACGCCGATCAGCCCGGCTCATGAACCGGATTGACGCTCTCGTCGATGTCCTGGCCGCCGCGGCGCGGCGGTCTCGGCGAGCGGGTTTTAGTCCCTTCGCTTGAGGATCAAAAACGCGATGCGCTCGTTCTTCGCCCACGCCTCAGGCGTGTGAGCTCGATCGATCGGCTGCGTCTCGCCGTAGCCCTGCGCGGTGAGGCGCGCCTGCGCGACGCCCTTGTCGACGAGATACTTCATCACGACCTGCGCGCGTTGCTCGGACAGCTTGAGGTTGACGCCGTCGTCCCCGCGCTCGTCGGTGTGTGACTGCACCTCGACCTCGAGGATGTTCGGGTTGCCCTGCAGCGTCGAGGCGACCGCGTCGAGGGTCGGCGCAGATCGCGGCTCCAGATCCGCCGTGCCTGGTTTGAACGACACGGAGTCCAGGATCTCCGTCGTCGTGTCGGTGACGACGACCCTGCCCGGATGCGCACACGCCGAAACCATCGCGAGCGCCATCACCAGCACCTGGAGCTTGCTACCCATGGACCTGTAAACATACCAGATCGACTATCCCAACGAGCACAGCACTGGGTCGCGCCGTCGACGGTGGCGCGGCGCTACGCGTGCGCGACGAGCACTTCGCGCTTGTTGGTGTGATCCGGCGGGCTGACCACGCCCTGCTTCTCCATCTCCTCGACCAGCCGCGCCGCGCGGTTGTAGCCGATGCGGAGCTGGCGCTGGACCCACGAGATCGACGCGTTGCGCGTGGTCGTGACGATGTACACCGCCTTGTCGTACATATCGTCGTCGCTCTTGCCGCCCGGTCCGCCGCTGCCCGGCATCCCGCCCTCGCCATCGCCATCCTCGTCGCGCGGCTTGAGGATGTCGAGGTTGTAGACCGGCCGGCCCTGGGTCTTGAGGAACGCGACCACGCGGTGGATCTCGTCCTCGTCGACGTAGCAGCCGTGCAGGCGCTGCGGCGCCGCGCCGCGATCGGAGAACAGCATGTCGCCCGCCCCGAGCAGCGCCTCGGCGCCGGACTGGTCGAGGATCGTCCGCGAATCGATCTTCGACGCCACCGAGAACGCGATCCGCGACGGGAAGTTCGCCTTGATCAGGCCCGTGATCACGTCGACCGACGGCCGCTGGGTCGCGAGGATCAGGTGGATGCCGGACGCGCGGGCCTTCTGCGCGATCCGCGCCACCGAGGTCTCGACTTCTTTCGGCGCGCACATCATCAGGTCGGCGAACTCGTCGATCACCACCACGATGTACGGCAGCCGGTGCAGCGGCGCGGTCACGATCTTCGAGCGCGCGTCGGCCTCCTCGGGGCTGTCGGCGTCGAGCGCCTTGCCGATGTCGTCCTCGATCGCCCGCGCTGCAGCGTCGGCGGCCGCGCGCAGCTTGTCGGCCTCGAGCTTGGCGAGCTGCTTGCCGACCTTGTCGTTGTAACCGCCGATGTCGCGCACGCCCATCTGCGCGAGCAGATCGTAGCGGCGGTCCATCTCCTCGACCGCCCAGCGCAGCGCGAGGTTGGCCTTCTTGGGATCGGTGACCACGGGCAACAGCAGGTGCGGGATGCCCTCGTAGATCGAGAGCTCGAGCATCTTGGGGTCGACCATGATCATGCGAACGTCCTCGGGGCTCGCGTGATACAGCAGGCTCGTGATGAACGCGTTGACCGCGACCGACTTGCCCGAGCCGGTCGTGCCGGCGACCAGCAGGTGCGGCATGCGCGCGAGATCGACCACCGCCGGGCCGCCCTCGATGTCCTTGCCGATCGCCATCGGCAGCTTGGCGCGGCCCTTCATGAACGCCTCGTCGGCGACGATCTCCTTGAGGAACACCTTCTCGCGGGTCTTGTTCGGGACCTCGATGCCGACCGCGGCCTTGCCCGGGATCGGCGCGACGATGCGGACCCGGAGCGCCTCGAGCGCGAGCGCGAGGTCGTCGGTCAGGTTGACGATCTTGTTGACCCGCGTCCCCGGCGCCGGCGCGAACTCGTACATCGTGACCACCGGGCCGGGCCGGATCGCGACCACGTCGCCCTTGACCCCGTAGTTCTCGAGCGTCTGGGTCAGCTTGGCCGACAGCTCGAGCATCGCGGTCTTGTCGATCTGGTTGGCGGACGACGCGTCGTAGTTGAGCAGCTGGATCGACGGCAGCTGGTAGTCGCCCTCGCCGATCTTGATGAACGTCTGGCGCTCCGCCTCCGCCGCCTTCTCCTTCGCCGCCATCGCCGCCCGGTCGGCGTTCTTGAACCGCGACTCGACGATCACCGGCCCGGCCTCGCCCGCCCCACCAGCGCCGCTCCCACCACCAGCGCCGCCAGCGCCACCGGCGCCGACCGCACCGCCAGCGCCACCAGCGATCGCGCCCGCACCGCCAGCGATCGCGCCCACCGGACCCGCCGCCGCCACCGCGGCATCGCTGCCGGCCCCGGTCGCCGCCGCCGGCCCATCCTCGTCGATCTCCGGCGCCTGGGTCCCGCTCGCAAACCGCGCGCGCTTGCCGCGCGGCGCCGGCGCCGCCACCTTGGCTGCCTCGGCCTCGTCGTCGTCCGCGTCGGCCGCCTCGACGACCTCGATCGCCGGTAGCGTCCTGGCCTTGTCGGCCTTCTCCGCCTTGTCGGCCTTCTCCGCCTTGTCGGCCTTGTCGGCCCTGGCCTTGATCTTCGCATCCGCCTCGGCGGCCGCGGCCTCGAACACATCGACCTCGGTCGCGTCGGGCCGCAGCTTCTTCTTCGGGCGCGCGACGATCACGGGCTCATCGGTCTCCTCGTCGTCGCCGACCTCCAGCACATCGCGCTCGTCGATCTCCTCGGCGTCATCGAACTCGGCGTCATCGAACTCGCGGTCGCGCTCCGGCAGCATCGCGCGGAACACCGCGCCCCAGAACCGCGCCACGGCCATCACGGCCCGACCGATCGCCGCGCCGAGCGACCTCGCCATCCCGCCGATCGCGCCGAGGACGTCGCGCATCCGCAGCGGCGTCGCCACCACGGCCGCGACCACCAGACCGACCAGCGCCAGCAGCGCCGTCCCCGCCGTGCTGACCACCGCGCGCAAGATCTCGCCGAGGTGCTCGCCGAGCGCGCCGCCCGGCCCATGCCCGGCGACGCGATAGCCGCCGACCGCGAGGTGCGCGAGCACCGCGAGCGACACCACGCCGATCACCGTCCCGACCACCACGGGCGCCGGCATGATCGGCTCGCGCTCGGTCAGCATCCGGATCGCCGCGATCACGGCCAGCGCGATCAGGACGTACCCGCAGACCCCCGCGATGCCATAAAACAGCCCCGCGATGGATCGCCCGAACGGGCCCATCACGAGCCGCCCCGCCTGCAGCGAGATCATCGCGATCAGCAAGAAGATCGACGCGCCAAGCCCGACCACGCCGAGCACTTCTCGGCGCCGGCCAGATGACCTGGCTTCACGATCGCTGTCACGCCCTTCGCGCGGGTTGACCGAGGTGTCACGAATCCTTCGATTTTTTGACATGGCGCACTCCCAGCGAGCGCCTTATCCTACATCGACAGACATTGGATCCAAAGTTTTCGCCCCGCCTACCGCACCCCCCGCCCACTCCCGCCCCAGCTGATTACTTCGCGGGCGCCGGCGCAGCGGCCGGTGGCGCAGTCTTCGCTGGCGCCGGTGGGACGGCCGGCAGCGGCGGCGGGTTCGGGGCGGCGCCGGTGTCCCTGGGGGCGTCGGCGTCGATCACGCGATAGCTCTTGACGCTGCGCTCGTCGAACTCGAAGTAGCTGTCCTTGATCGGCTTCTCGAAGTCGGGGGCGAAGAACCGGAAGTGGTTCACGTTGTTCGACGAGTCGATGATGATCGACTGCGAGACGTGGAAGTCGCCCGGCGACACGACGAGGAACAGGTTCTTGTACTGCGCCGACGGCTGCTTCGGCGTCAGCTTCAAGACCAGGTCGTCCTTCTCGCCGTACTTACCCGACTTGTCGAGCTCGGCGTTGAACTCGGCCTTGAGGTCACCCTTGCCGTACAAGAACGAGACCGCCACCGGCATCAGATCCTGCTGCAGGCTCTTCTTCACCACCTGCTTGTTGTCGTGCTCGACGACATACAGCGACGTCCCGTTGGAGATGAAGCTCTTCTTGACCTCGACGCTGGTCTTCTTCTTCTCGAGGTAGTCCCAGCGCATCTTGCCCGGCTTCATGATCCAGACCGTGCCATCGCTGGTCTTCGTGCTCCCGAACGTGTCGTTGGTGACCGCCTGGCGAAACGACGCCGTGACCTGCTTGATCCCCGCGTAGAACTGCTGCACTCGATCGACGATTTCACTCGCCGCCGCGGGCGCCGCCGGGGCGGCCAGCAGCGGCGCGCTGGTCACGAAGTGCTGGGGTGCCGGCGCGGCGGGCGCTTGTGCCGGCGCCGGGGCGAGCCCGAGGACAGTTCGCGTTATGATTCCAAACAGGGACATGGCAAAGCTCCGAGCGGGTACCGACCGGCACCTGACAGTTCGACGTACCGCGTGGGCGGCGGATTCATGCGGGCGGCGTGATCTGCTTGGTGGTAGCACGAGTTACCCGCAGCGCAGGGCCGCGGCGTGGCTCGCGATGGCGATCGGCGCCGGGTGTGGCGCGGGAGCCACGGGAGGCGAGGCCCGCCCGCCGGCGGGGCCCGTCGAGCCGGCGACCGGCCAGTCGGTGTTTGCCGACGACGGCCCCGACAAGCCGGCCTACGGCAAGCCCGAGCTCGACAAGGCCCTCGCAGCCGAGCGCGACCACCTCGCGGTACAGGACAAGCAGCTCGCGGCGCTCGAGGCCCGCGCCGCCGACGCGCCGAGCACCGAGGCCGCGATCTTCGACGATCAGCTGCGCGTCGCGGTCGCCGACCTCGAGATCCACCGCCGGTTCCTCGCCACGCTCGAGACCTGCGCCGCCGCCAGCCGGCTATGCCCGCCCCGGCTCGACGATCCGCCGTGGTCGTTCGATCCCGATCCCGATCCCGATCACGCCGCGGCCCCGCCGCTGACCGCGCCGCTGCGGTTCGATCTCGAGGACTGGCGCGCGATCGTCGCCGAGCTCCACGGCCGCGCGTGCGCGTGCCGGACGCTCGCGTGCGTCGACAGCCTGACCGTCGCGATCGATCAGCTCGAGGTCCGGCCGATGCGCGACGTCCAGGGCGACGAGGCTGCGACCGTGTCGATCACCGGCGCGCGCGCGTGCCTGTTCCGGCTGCGCGGCAAGGCACCGATCGCCGCGCCGCCGCCGCCGTCCGACGACTGAGCCCCGAGCCCCAAGCGCTTCGAGGCGCCGAGCCCGCGAGCCCACGAGACCCGAGACCCACGAGGCCCTGAGCCCGCGAGCCCCCGAGCGGCGGCTCCGTGCCGGCAAGCCTGCGGTCATCCCCACGCGCTGAGCGAGCTACAGCGAGCTGCGTGACAGAACAGCCGCACGGCGCGTCCGCGATTGCAGATTACAGCAAATTACATCATGCAGAATTCATGATTGCGACCGGCACCCGAGAATGCCGGGCCTTGCTGTATTAGGCTTTGTATAAGCCACTTGTTGTTGCGAGTCTTGGTGGTCTACTGTGGTCGGGAATATGGGGTTGGTAGACATTCATAGCCATTTCGATCAACTGAAGATCCAGCGCCTGCGGCACCAGCTCGCGGATCATCCCTTGATGACCACGCAGGGCCTCGCCGAGCTCGCGCTGCGCATGGACCCCGAGCACGTGCGGTTTCACGACGGTGAACGCCGGCTCGAGACCCGGATGGGGACCATGCTGCAGATCGATCCGAGCCGGCGGAAGCTGCGCGCCGCGTTCGACAACCTGCACAAAGCCTCGGCCTTCGTGCAGATCCTCAACGTGCGCAATGATCCGGTGTATCGCGCGCTGGTCGATGACCTGCTCTACGAATTATTGCCATTTTTGCCGGACCGCGATCGCAGCCTGCTCAATCGCGACGCCGCGGCATTCCTGGCTTCGCCGGGATCGGTCACGCCGTTTCACCTCGATCACGAGCAGAACTTTCTCTGCCACATCCGCGGCGCCAAGACGTTTCACGTGTGGGATCACCGAGATCGCCAGGTCGTCGGCGAGCGCGCGCTCGAGGCGTTCTACCGCGAGGGCAAGCTGCGCGACACCGAGTACCACCCCGGCATGCTGGCGCGCGCCCACACCTACGAGCTCGCGGCCGGCGATTGCATCTACATGCCGATGGGTTCGCCGCACGCGGTGTCGACCGGGAGCGAGATCACGGTGACGTTCAGCGTGCTGCTCAACACGCTGACCTCGTTCGAGACCGTCGAGGCGTATCGCGCCAACCACGTGATGCGCAGCCTCGGGATGCTGCCCACGCCGGTCGGCGACAGCCCGGTGCGCGACTCGCTGAAGCGCCACACCGTCGGCGCCGTCCGCCGGGTCCGCGACCTCGCCCGCGGCCGCCGCACCGAGCGCCGGCTGCAGTGGTACTGAGCGCGCCCTGGAGCGAGGCCCAGCGCGAGGCCAGCGCGAGCCCCGGTCAGCGATACGGCTTGGTGCCGCCGTAGTCGACGATGTCGCTCATGTACTCGGGGCCGATCGGGATCGACTCGGGGTCTTCACAGAACAGCTCGACGAACCCGCAGCCGGAGCAGATGTAGCGCGCGATCAGCCCGCGCGGCCGGGACAAGTCCAGCCCGCGGATCTCGGGGGCGCCGATCATGACGCCGATCTGCTGGCGCACGACCGAGACCTCGTAGGTCGCCGCCATCGGCGCGTTCATCGCCCCGATCGCCCCGACGTCCGAGCCCGGCCACTTGTTGGTCGCGTCGACCACGAAGCGCTCGCGCGGAAACACCCGCACGAACCGCGTCCCCTTGCAGCGCGGACACGGGACGTCGGGCCGGCGCGGCGGCGGCATCGTCGTGGTCCCGAGCTTGGCCGCGCACGGCGCGCACAGGGTCTGCGCGAGCTCCGGCTCGGTCTCGAGCCGTCGCGCATGGCACAGCTTGCAGTTTGCCATGCGCCCATTGTGCCGGTTGCGCCCGCGGGCGCCTACCGCAACGCAACCGGCGCGAGGCCTCACTGATGCCGCGCCGGGATCGCACCCGGTGCGCTAAGGTCGCCGGCAATGCCGACCGTGCTTCGCCCCCATCCGCAGCTCTCCGGCCCCAGAGGCCCCGTCGTCCTGGTGGTGATGGACGGCATCGGACGCGGCGCCGGCGACGAAGCCGATGCGGTCGCCGTGGCGGCGACCCCGACGCTCGATCGGCTGTGGGTCCCCGGCGTGCGCGCCGAGCTCCGCGCCCACGGCAAGGCGGTCGGCCTGCCGAGCAACGACGACATGGGCAACAGCGAGGTCGGCCACAACGCGCTCGGCGCCGGCAAGGTCTACGACCAGGGCGCGCTGCTGGTCGCCCGCGCGATCGAATCCGGAGCCCTGTTCGCCGGCCAGGTCTGGCGCGACGTGATCGCGCGCGGCGCCCGCGGCGGCGCGGTCCACTTCCTGGGCCTCTTGTCCGACGGCAACGTCCACTCCCACATCGCCCACCTCGAGGCCCTGCTCGGCCACGCCGCCCAGGCCGGCTGCAAGCGGCTCTACGTCCACGCGCTGCTCGACGGCCGCGACGTGTCGCCGACCAGCGCGCTGGAATATATCGACCGGATCGAACGGTATCTCGCCAACCTGCGGAACGGCTCCGGGGTCGACGCCCGGATCGTCTCGGGCGGCGGACGCATGCAGATCACCATGGATCGATACGAGGCAGACTGGGCGATGGTCGAGCGCGGCTGGCACACCCACGTGCTCGCCGACGCGCCGCAGTTCGCCTCGGCGACCGCCGCGGTCCACCACGCCCGCGACGCCCGGCCCGGGATCATCGACCAGGACCTGCCCGGGTTCGTGGTCTCGCCGCCCACCCCGATCGCCGATGGTGACGCCGTGGTGATGTTCAACTTCCGCGGCGACCGCGCGATCGAGATCACGCGCGCCTTCGATGACCCGCAGCTCCAGGCGTTCGACCGCGTGCGCCAGCCCGACGTGCTGTACGCCGGCATGATGGAGTACGACGGCGACCTCCACCTGCCCGAGCACTACCTGGTCTCGCCGCCCGAGATCGAGCGCCCGATGGGTGAGCTGCTCGCCGCCGCCCACGTGTCACAGCTCGCGATCTCCGAAACCCAGAAGTACGGCCACGTCACCTACTTCTGGAACGGCAACCGCAGCGGCATGTTCGACAAGGCCACCGAGACCTACCTCGAGATCCGGTCCGATCAGGTCCCGTTCGAGCAGCGGCCCTGGATGAAGGCGGCCGAGATCACAGATACGCTGACCGCCGAGCTCCGGACCGGCAAGCACCGGTTCGCCCGGGTCAACTACGCCAACGGGGACATGGTCGGCCACACCGGGTCGTTCGATGCGACCGTGATCGCGGTCGAGACCGTCGATCTCCAGCTCGCCCGGCTTGCGCGGGTCGTCGAAGATCTCCAAGGAATCTTGGTGATTACAGCAGATCACGGCAACGCCGACGAGATGTTCCAGCGCGACAAGGCCGGGGCCGTGCTTCGCGACAAGAAGACCGGCCAACCCGTGGTAAAGACGAGTCATACGCTCAACGCTGTGCCATTCTTGATCCACGATCCGGCGCGCAACGATCGCTACGAGATCGACCCAGCGCGCACCGCGACCGCCGGCATCGCCAATGTCACCGCCACCTGCCTCGAGCTACTCGGCTTTACGCCTCCCGATGACCTGGAGCCATCCTTGTTGAGGTTTCGATGAGCATTCCACCGAACGATCCCCCGAGCGGCCCACCGAGCGGCCTACCGAGTGGCCTACCGACCGGCCTATCTACTGGCCGGCCCACCGGCGACACCTCCCCGGTAGCCCCGGCCGTCGAGCCCGCTCGCCCGCCGCGCGCCTACCGCGTGACCCCGGCCCAACCGACCGGCGGGTCCAAGGCGCTGGTCGGCGTGCTGCTCGCCGGCGTCGCCGGCATGGTGATCCTCCTGTTCGTGCACCTGTCGCAGGACGGCCGGATCCACCCCGGCCCGTCGGTCGCCCACGCCGAGTGCGCCAAGGGCGGCCGCGATTGCCTGCCCGACGTCAGCTACACCGACGTCAACGGCGTCGCGTACACCCACGACTCGCTCGCCGGCAAGGTCGTGCTCGTCAACTTCTGGGCGACCTGGTGCCACCCCTGCCAGTCCGAGATCCCGGATCTGTCGAAGGCGTACGAGAAGTACAAGGACAAGGGCGTCGTGTTCCTCGGCGTGATGACCGACAACGCCGACAGCCAGCAGCTGCTCAACTTCCAGTCGGACTACGAGATGACGTACCCGATCGTGCGGTCGAACTCCGACCTGATGGTCTCGTACAACTACCCCGACGCGCTGCCGACGACGTTCGTGTACGACCGCGGCGGCAAGCAGGTGTTCAGCCACCTCGGCCCGCTGCACACCAGCGATCTCGACTCGCTGCTCGACCGCCTCGTCGCCCAGCGCTGACGCGCTACAGCACCGCGGCGATGTCGCTGTCGGTCGGCGCGAACAGCCCGAACAGCCCGCCGGAGTGCAGGAACGCGACCGCGGAGCCGAACCGCGCCGGGTTGGCGGCGAGCTCGGTGACCATGCCGTGGAACGCCTTGCCGGTGTAGACCGGGTCGAGCACGATGCCGTCGCTGCGGCACACGTCGCGGATCGTCGCCAGCTCCTCGGGCCGGCTCCTGGCGTAGCCGCGGCCGACGTGGCCGTCGATGATCTGGATGTCGGCCTCGGTCACCGTGACGCCGAGCTGCCAGCGGGCCTCGGCCTCGGCGCAGATCCGGCCGATCGCCTCGACGAAGTACGGCCGGTCGTCGCAGACGTTGATCCCGGCGACCTGGATGCCGCGCCGGCCGAGCTCGAGCAGCTTGGCGCCCAGGATCAACCCGGCGCCGGTGCCGCCCGAGCCGCACGCATAGACCACGGTCACCGGGTGGTCCGGCGTGGCGACCCCGCGCAGATCTTCGGCGAGCTCGTGCATCGCCCGCACGTAGCCCCAGCTGCCGAGCGCGCTGGACCCGCCCTCGGGGATGACATACGGCCGATCGCCGGCCCGGCGGACCCGATCGGCGGCCTCGGCGAGCAGCTGGTTGCGGTCGCGCCACGCGGCGCGCGAGATCCACTGCAGCTCGGCGCCGACCAGGCGGTCGAGCAAGATGTTGCCGGCCGGCCCCGGCGGGTTCTCCGGGTCGTCGGTCCGCAGGATCAGGATGCACTTGAGCCCGAGCTGCGCCGCGGCCAGCGCGGTCGCGCGCGCGTGGTTCGACTGCTCGCCGCCGCACGTGATCACGTGGGTCGCGTCCTGCGCCAGCGCCTCGGCCAGCAGGTACTCGAGCTTGCGGACCTTGTTGCCCATGAGCTCGCTGCCGGTCTGGTCGTCGCGCTTCATCCAGATCTTGAACCGCTCGCCCGCACCGCGCGGCCGGTCGGTCTGACCGAAGCGGAGCCAGTGCCCGCGCGTCGGCTGGTTGGCGAGCCGGATGCGGGGTGGTTCGCGGTCGTGGATGGTCTCGAGCGAGTCGCGCATGGAGCCCGACTGTAGCCCCCCGATGACCGAAAACATGACGCGTGCGTACGCTGTGTTAGATCGACATGGTGAGGTTCACCGGATTACCGATGTTCGTGACGGCGATGATCGGCGTTTGCGGCGCGTCATCCTTTGGCCTGGGCCTGGGCTCCGGCGGCGCTCAGGCCAAGGGCTGGCCGACTCCCGCGGCCGGCGCGTCGGCGTCGGGCGGGCCCGAGGTCCTGTTCACGTTCGACGACGGGCCGAACCCCAGGACCACGCCGCACGTGCTCGACACGCTCGCCCAGCACCATATCCACGCCGTGTTCTTCATGGTCGGCGAGATGGCCGGCAACAAGAGCCCCAAGGTCGCCGCGATCATCCAGCGCATCCTGCGCGAGGGCCACGTGATCGGCACCCACACCATGAAGCACACGGATCTGTGCCGGAAGTCCGAGGACGCCGCGATCCGCGATCTCGACGATGGCAAGGCCACGGTCGAGGCCGCGGCCGGGATCCCGACCGCGTGGTTCCGCACGCCGTACGGCGCGCGCTGCGCGCGGGTCGAGCACCTGCTCGCGGACCGCCACCTCCACCACTTCCACTGGGACCTGGATCCACAGGAGTGGAAGCACAACGACGCCGCCAAGGCGGTCAAGTACGTCACCGGCGAGCTCGGCCGGATGTCGGGCCGCAACGTGCTGCTGATGCACGACATCAAGACGGCGACGGTCAAGGCGCTGCCCGAGATCCTGACCTGGCTCGACGACGAGAACGCCCGGCGCGAGAAGGCGCACAAGAAGCCGATCGTCGTGGTCCAGGCCCCCGCGCTCGCGGTCGAGCAGCTGCCCAGGGGCTTCGTGCCGTGGCTCGCCGACGCGACCGCCGGCGTGCGCGCGCTGCCCGAGGCGATCGCCAGCGTCTTGCCGTAGCGCGAGCTGGCGTAGAGTTGCCGTAGAATGTCGCGGTGGGGCGCGAATCGACGATCACGAACGGCGCCCCGGGCCACGGCGTGGACGCGACGCTCGTGCCCCAGCTGGTCGTGGTCGCGATCAGCGATGATCCGCGGGCGCCGTCATCGCGCCACCTGCTCGACGAGGTCGACGAGGTCCGGTTCGGCCGCGGCGAACAGGCCGCCCGGCGCGCGGTGCGCGATGGCCGCCGCGTGCTCGAGCTGCAGCTCCCCGATCGCCGGATGTCGAGCGCCCACGGCCGGCTGATCCGCGGCCCGGTCGGCTGGGTGCTCGACGATCCGGACTCCAAGAACGGCGCGATCATCGATGGCCTGCCGGTCCGCCGCAAGGTCGTCCCCAACGAGTCAGTCGTCGAGCTCGGCCACACGTTCTTCGTGTTCCGCCACGCCGCGGTCGAGCGCGACGCCGCGCCGGATCTCTGCGACCTGGGCGATCTCGCCGCCGCCGGCACGCCTGCCCTGCCGTTCGCGCTGCGCACGCTCGACGGCACGCTCGCCGAGCGGTTCGCCACGCTGCGCCGGGTCGCGCCGTCGGAGATCTCGGTGCTGCTGCAGGGCGAGATCGGCACCGGCAAGGAGCTGGTCGCGCGCGCGGTCCACGAGCTGTCGGGCCGGACCGGCGCGTTCGTCGCGGTCAACTGCGGCGCGCTGCCGGCGAACCTGATCGAGGCCGAGCTGTTCGGCCACCGCCCCGGCGCGGCCCCCGGCGCGATCCCCGGCGCGGCCCCCGGCGCGGCCCCCGGCGCGGCCGGCGAGCGCCTGGGCCTGGCGCGCGGCACCGACGGCGGCACGCTGTTCCTCGACGAGGTCGGCGAGCTGCCGCCGGCCGCGCAGGCGGCGTTGCTCCGCGTGCTGCAGGAGCGCGAGGCCATGCCGGCCGGCGTCGATCAGCCGGTCAAGGTCGACGTCCGGCTGTGCGCCGCGACCCCGCGCGACCTCGAGGCGCTGGTCGCCAGCGGCCAGTTCCGCCGCGACCTGTACGCCCGGCTGTTCGGGCTCACCGTCGAGCTGCCGCCGCTGCGGCTGCGCCGCGTCGACCTCGGCCTGGTCGCGCGCCACCTGCTCGCCCGGCTGCCGGGGGGCGCCGCGCTGCGGTTCGCCCCTGCCGCGCTGCGCGCCATGCTGCGCGCCGACTGGATCCTCAACATCCGCGAGCTCGAGAACGTGCTGTCGACCGCCGCGGTGCTCGCCACCGACGGCGTGATCGAGGCCGCGCACCTGCCCGACGCGATCCGCCGCGCCGCCCGCGCCGAACCGCGGCCCGGCCCGGCGAGCCCGGCCGGCCTGGTTGCCCCGGCGGCCCCGGCGGCCCCCGCCGACCCCGCCGTGGTCGCCCCACCCGCACCGGCCGAGCCGCGCCCGCAGCACGACGACCTGCGCCAGCAGCTGCTCGGCCTCTTGACCCTGCACAACGGCAACGTGCTCGCCGTCGCGCGCGAGATGCGCGCGCGGCGCACCCAGGTCTATCGCTGGCTCAAGCGCTACACCATCGATCCCGAGACGTTCCGTCGCCGCAACTGAACGCGGGCCGTGGTACGGTGGTGATCGGCGCTGGTATGTTTCGGATTCGTCAATCGTATCGAGAGGATGTCGACCAGGTCCTGGCGGTCGCCGAGCACCTCGACACCGTCAACCTGCCCGCCAATCGCAGCCATATCGAGAACATCCTCGAGCACTCCGAGCGCGCGTTCGCCCAGGCCGAGCCGGTCGCCGACCGCGAGTTCCTGTTCGTGCTCGAGGACCTCGTCAAGAAGCGGATCATCGGCACCTCGATGATCTACGCGCAGCACGGCACCAAGCGCGCGCCGCACGTCTTCTACCGGGTCGAGAACGACGAGCGCTACTCGGTCACGCTCGACAAGCACTTCATCCACCCGACCCTGCGCATCGGCTACAACTACAGCGGACCGACGGAGATCGGCGGCCTGATCCTGCTGCCGGAGTACCGGCGCAACATCGAGGCGCTCGGCAAGACGCTGTCGTACGTACGGTTCCTGTTCATCCGCATGCACCGCGCGTGGTTCCGCAACCAGGTGCTGTCCGAGCTGCTGCCGCCGCTCGAGGCCGATGGCACGTCGCGGCTGTGGGAGGCGCTCGGCCGCAAGTTCACCGGCCTGAACTATCAGGAGGCCGACCTGCTGTCGAAGGACAACAAGGAGTTCATCCACGCGCTGTTCCCCGACGACCCGATCCACACCGAGCTCCTGCCCGACGACGTCCGCGCGATCATCGGCCAGGTCGGGCCCGAGACCAAGGCGGTCGAGCGCATGTTGCGCCGGATCGGGTTCGACTACGCCGATCAGATCGATCCGTTCGACGGCGGCCCGCACTTCATGGCGAACACCGACGACATCTCGCTGGTCCGCGCGGCCCGCGAGGTCACGGTGACCACGGTCGAGCACGCCGACGGCGAGCGGCCGTGGGCGGTGCTCGCGATCGAGAGCCCGGGAGCCCGGCCGGCGTTCCGCGCGATCGGCGCGCGCGTGATCCCGATGAGCGAGCAGGCGGTCGGCATCACCGACGACGCCCGCCGGCGGCTCGCGATCGAGAACGGCCAACGCGTATGGCTCTGCTACGGATAACCGCGCTCGCGGTCGCGCTCGGGGCCTGCGGCACCGCGGGCGCCGACCCCGCGCCCCCGGCACCAGCGACTTCGCCCGCGGCACCCGCGGGTGTCGGGCTCGCCATGCCGGCGCACTGGAAGCCGCTGCCGCCGATCGCCGCCGCGCTCGCGGCTGCAGCCAAGGCCGACGGCGTCGCGATCGACGGCGCCGACGCCTGGGGCGATCCGGCGGCCGGCTGCTACACGGTGCGGCTCGCGCTCCACGGCGGCAACGCGAGCACCACCGTGCTCGCCGATCAGGTGCTCGAAGGACTGCAGGCCGGCGCCGCCCCGACCGCAACCGGTCGTGCCGCCGGCTCGCCGGGTGCGGCCGGATCGCCGAGCGCGTCGGGCTCGAATGCCGTGTCGGGATCCTCGGGATCATCCGCGACCGCCGGCTCGCCCGCCGCCGGCTCCTCTGGCAATGCTGATGCGACTGGCGCCACCTCGGGCGCCCCCGGCACCACCGGCGTCCCCGCGAATCCACGCACCGCGGCCCCTGCCATCACCTTCAGCGAGCTCGTCAAGCCGACCGGCACCGACAGATCGGA
>DATBBB010000173.1:0-10789 GCA_036271215.1 Kofleriaceae bacterium
ACCACGTCGCCGTCGAGATCCGGTAGCGCGCGCTGCTCACAACTCCTTGCTCGATCGCGTGCTCGTTCGCGTGGCGCGCGGGCACGGCTCAAGATGCGCACAGAGCTGCGCGTTGCGCTCCTTCGTGCCCCCATCGTTGACCCTCGTTGCTCCTCGCCGAGCGGCGAACCGCCCCGGCAACGCAATTGCTGTACGCGCGATTGCCGGACGTGCGAGCAGCGATGCGTCCGCGATCACCGCGATCACCGCGCTGCCGCCGCGAACCCGCGGCACGCGCGCACCGGCTGCGCCGTGTACTTGGGCAACGACGGCTCCTGACACATCAGGAATGTCGAGCCGCGGCCGCTGCGGATCACGCGCAGGTGGACGCAGCGGTGGCACAGGCTGTCGGGGAACGGCGGCGGATCGGTCGCGGTCATCTCGCGCCCGCGAGCGTACCGGCGATCGACCGCATGTCGCGAGCGCATCGCGCGCCCAGATGGTACTCCTGAGGAGCCGGAGCCCGACGAAAGCCCGACGGAAGGTCAGATGGACGGACTCGATACCGAGCTCGCGCGCGTGGCGGCCGTCCTGGTGGACGATCGCGTGCTCCGCCGCGTGATCAAGAAGCACCGCCGGCTGCCCGGCATCGGCCTCCAGGTTCCCCACGCGCGGTGCTACCCGCTGCCGCGCGCCGAGCTGCTGCCGCTGGTCGAGCGCGGCGAGCTCCACGTCGAGCCCGAGGCGCTGCCCGACCACGTCGCGCTGGTCACCGGGTCGCGCACCGCGCTCGCCGCCGGCGATCCCGCGGAGCTGCGCCGCGCGTGGCGCGCGATCTTCCACGCCCGCGTCCACCAGGCGTTCGACGACCGGCTGGCGAGCGGCGCGACCTCGCCGAGCTCGGTCCGCGAGCGGATCCACCGGATCGGCCAGACCGAGTTCGACGAGATCCGCTCGGTGCTGCGCCAGGAGGATCTGCTGCTGCCGCCGTCCGACGACACCACGACGTACATCGAGTTCGTCGCGACCTACCTCGAGCTGCAGCAGTTCGCGCCGCGCACGCTCGACCGCACGTTCCCCACGCTCGATCTGCCGCGGGTCGACGCCGCGATCGCGCTCGATCTCGATCTCGCCATGCTGCTCGCCGCGTCGCGCCCCGCCGGAGCACCGGAGCTGAACGGCCGGCCCGCGGTGCGCGCGACCACCGAGCTCCCGGTCGTCGCCGCGCCCGCCGAGCGCGCCCCGATCTCCGACGGTTCGGCGCGCGCCAAGTCGTCGCGCGCCCGGGTCAAGGGTAACCGCGCCCGCGCCGCGATCCTCGCGCTGCGCGCCGGCGACCGCGACCAGGCGCGCGTGGATCTCGACGAGCTCGGTGAGCGCCTGGCCCGCGCGCTCGGCAGCCCCGGGCCCGGCCCGGGCGGCCCGGGCGGCCCGGGCTGGACCGACGCGCTGCTGCCGGTCGCCGAGCTCGCGGCGACCCAGCGCGTGCTGCGGTTCACCGCCGCCGCCCGCCTGCTTCACGATCTGCAGACCGCGTGCGTCGTCTCCGAGCGCGAGACCAAGGTCGTCGATGCCGTCGGGTGGGCGCTGTCGCTCGGCAACCAGCCGCTGGTCCGCGCGCTACCCGCCACCCGCGAGGTCCGGGTCGCCAAGCACCTGCACGCCGCGGCCCAGAAGCTCGCCGGCTGCGGCCCGCTGTCGGCCGCCGAGCACGAGCGGCTCGCCGCCGCGGTGCGCGACATGGTCGGCCGCGCCAACGCCCAGGTCCGCGTCGTGCTGCGGCCCAAGATCGCGGCCGCGCTCGACGGCGTGGCGCTCCACCCCCACAACCTGCCCGAGCGCGTCGCCGAGAAGAAGCTGGTCGACGAGCTGCTCGATCAGGTCGTCGCAGTCGGCCGGCTGTCGCTCGGCAACCTGCGCGACGCGATCTCGCACAACGATCTCAAGATGCCGGACCTGCAGCCCCGCGAGCTGTCGTCCGGCGACGAGCTATTGCGCTGCGATCGCGCGCTGTCGCGCTCGCTCGACGGCGTGTACCGCCGCGGCGAGGCCTACCTGCGGTTCCTGCAGAAGGCGTCTTCGGTGCTGTTCGGCACGCCGGTCGGCCGGTTCCTCAGCCTGTACATCATCCTGCCGCTGCTCGGCTCGTTCACCGTACTCAAGGGCGCCGAGGAGATGATCGGCCTGGTCGCCAAGCACACCGGCCACGCCGCCCGCGAGCTCGCCGCGCTCGACGCGGTGTCGCCCGACGCCGCGGCCGCGCTGCACACCGTCAGCCAGATCGCCCGCGAGGTCCACCACGGCCCCGAGCTCGCCACCCGCACCGCGGTGCTCGGCGGCGCCGTGTTCCTGTTCTTCGTGCTCCACGTGACGGGGTTTCGCCGCGCCGTGGTGTTCGTGCTCCGCCAGCTCGGCCGCGCGCTCCGGCTGCTGCTGTTCGACCTGCCCCGCGCGCTGCTCGGCCGCCCGCTGGTCCTCGAGTTCTGGTCGAGCCGGTTCGCGCGCTGGGTGCTCAAGCCCGGGATCCCCGCGGCGATGGTGTTCCTCGCGACCGACGGCCTCGTGCGCTGGCCGCTCGCCGCCGGCGCGTTCGGGCTGTTCGCGCTCGTGCTCAACTCGCGGATCGGCCGCACCTTCCAGGAGCTCGCCGCCGACGGTGTGGTCCGCTCGGGCCGCCACCTGACCAGCCACATCGTGCCGGCGGTGATCCGCTGGATCCTCGATCTGTTCGTCGAGCTGATGGAGCTGATCGACCGCGGGCTGTACCGGGTCGACGAGTGGCTGCGGTTCAAGGGCGGCGAGGCGCGGGTAACGCTGGTGATCAAGGGCGTGCTCGGCACGATCTGGTCGGCGTTCGCCTACTTCCTGCGGCTCTACGTCAACCTGTTCATCGAGCCGGTGGTGAACCCGATCAAGCACTTCCCGGTCGTCACGGTCGCCGCCAAGCTCATGGTGCCGTTCTACGCCGGCCTGATGAGCGCGATCAGCGGCCCGGCCAACCAGCTGATGGGTCCGGCGCTCGGCACGTCGTTCGCGGCGTTCACCGTGTTCGTGATCCCCGGCCTCGCCGGGTTCCTGGTCTGGGAGCTCAAGGAGAACTGGAAGCTGTACGGCAAGACCCGCCCCAAGACCCTGCGCGAGGTCTCGATCGGCCACCACGGCGAGTCGATGGTCGGGTTCCTCAAGCCCGGGTTTCACTCCGGCACGATCCCCAAGCGGTTCACCAAGCTGCGCCGCGCCGCGTGGAAGGCCGACGAGCACGGCGTCGCCAAGCACCGGGCGGAGCTGCACCACGTCGAGGATGCGATCCACAAGTTCGCCGATCGCGAGCTGGTCTCGATGCTCAACGAGGCCGCGGCGTTCCGCATCACCGACGTCGCGGCCGGCCACATCGCGATCGGCTCCAACCGGGTGCAGATCGAGCTCGCGGCTCCCAGCCACGGCGGCGAACCGGCGCGGATCGCGTTCGAGCTGCAGTCGGGCTGGATCGTCGCGAGCATCCCCACGCGCGGCTGGATCGACGCGCTCGACGACGACCAGCGCCGGATCCTCGAGATCGCGCTCGCCGGGTTCTACAAGCGCGCCGGCGTCGACCTCGTGCGCGAGCAACTCGAGCAGGTGCTCGCCGGCGACGCCTCGCCGCCGCCCTACGACATCTCCAGCGAGGGCCTGATCGTCTGGCCGGGCCACGGCTACCACACCGAGGCGGTCTACGACCTCCGCGCGCTCTACCCCTCGCCCCGGCTGCGCGGCGCCGCGTGGAACGGCGAGCTCCCGCCGCTGACCGGCCACCGCGCCCTCTACTTCCGCGAGCCGCTCACCTGGTCGGCCTGGACCCAGGTCTGGGAGCAGCTCGCCCGCCACGAAGAACCGATGCCGATCGTCGTCGGTCCGCCCCTGCTCCGCCGCCCGCCGCCCCGCGCCACCGCCCTCGCGGGCTAGGACTCGGGCGATCAGGCTGGCGTGGCCAGGCCGCGGCGGAAGCTGGCATAGGCGCCAAGGACGTCCGCGGGGGCCTCGGTCTGCGGGTAGTGGCCGATCTCGGGGAGGTCGTAGATCTCGGCGGGCTTGCGCAGCTCGCGCAGGCGAGCGACGACGTGCTTGCCGCTGACCGGGTCGCGGTGGCCGTTGATGAACGCGAGCGGGACGCTCCCCGGGCTGGTGTCGAGGATCGGACCGACCCAGCGGTCGCGGTGGCGGCGGCGCTCGCGCATGTAGCGGATCAGGAGGTGGTAATTGGCGAGGCCGCCGGCGAAGCTCGCGCACTCCCAGAACCCGTCGAGCTCGGCCTGCGAGGGCTGGGTCGCCGGGCCGAACACCTCGGCGAGGCCCTGGGCGAACCGCCGGCGGTTGGACAGCCGGGCGACCAGGAAGCCGAGCGGGCTGTCGAGCAAGGTCTGGATCGGCCGCGGCCGGTGGAGCTCGGGGAACAGGCCGCCGTTGAGCAGGCACACCGAGGACAGCGTGCCAGATGCGGCGCCGGAGCTGGTACCCGAGCCAGCGCCAGTGCCGGTGCCCGATCCGGAGCCGGTACCCGAGTCGGCGCCAGTGCCGGTGCCCGATCCGGAGCCGGTGCCCGATGCGGTGCCGGCGCTGGTGCCGCCGGTCGCGCTCGGTGCGCGGCGCTCGCGGTCGCGGGCGAGCAGCTCCTGCGCGACGGTGTCGCCGAGATCGTGGGCGAGGACGTGAACGCGCGCGACGCCGAGCCGGGCGAGCAGCGCGTCGGCCTGATCGGCGTAGGCGAACACCGAGTACGGGCCGTCGGCCGGCTTGTCGGAGAACCCGAAGCCGATGTAGTCGAGCGCGATCACGCGGTGGCTCGCCGCGAGCGGGTCCCAGACGTGGCGCCAGTCCCACGACGAGGTCGGGAAGCCGTGCAGCAGCAGCAGCGGCGGGCCTGCGCCCTGCGCGCGGTAAAATACCCGATGGCCGCGCCACGCGAACGACTCGCCCGACGCGCGCCACTGGGCCGGCGACAGCGCCGCGCTCGCGCTGCCGCCGCCGGTCACGACCGCCTCGCGATCGACGCCGGGACCGCATGGCGCAGCGCCCGCACCAGCGCGCGCGGCGAGATCTTGAGCCCCATGCCGTGGGTCGGGCCCTTGATCAACAGCCGCTCGCCGACCACCTCGGCGGTGACCTGGACGTTGCCCCACTCGACGAACGCGAGGACCCGCCGCGCGGCGACGATCCGGAGCAGCCCGCGGCCCGCGACGATCACGGCGACGATGCCCCCGACGGTCGCCAGCGACCAGGACTCATCGGCGCCCAGCAGCGCCGGCGCGGCGGCGGCCCCGAGGATCGCGCGCACCGCGGCCCAGTGCTTGGTCGAGCGCGCCAGCTGCTCGGCGACCAGCAGCGAGATCGGCGTGCCGGACTCCGCGTCGCGTTCGTCGCGCCGCACGAGGTACGAGACCCCGGCGATCGCGAGCACCAAGAACAGTACCAGGCCGCCGAACAGGTAGAACGCCAGCAGCCCCATCGCGCCCATGCCACAGTGCGAGCGCGACGTCGAGCACGCCGGCTCGGTGTCGGGGACGAGCTGGACCACGACCACGCGCGTCACCGGCTCGCTCTCGTTGCCCGCGAGATCGACCGCGCGCAGCTCCACGGTGACGTTCGCCCCTGGGCGCATGGCCAGTAGCTCGCTGGAGCACGCCGGCCGGCCGAGCCAGCGCCAGCCATCGCGCGTGGTCATCACCGACATCTGGAAGCCGCCCTCGGTGGTGAACGTGAAGTGCAGCAGCGCGACCTCCGGATCGAGCTCGGCGTCGAGCGCCAGCCCGGTCGTCGAACCGCCCATCCCGGCGTGATCGGCGACTGACAGCGCGAGCGAGCGGAGCCGCGGCGCGGCCGGCGGCCTGGTCGCGAGCTCGGCCGAGGTCGTGAACCACGTGAACTGGGCGGCGTGGTGGTCGTCGAACGTGTACATGCGACCCGCGTCCAGCGTCCCGGGATCGTAGAGCAGGCTCGACCGGCTGCCGAGCGACGGCCCCGCGGTGGGGCGGAGCTCCCGGCGCGAATCCCCGCTCGCGAGATCCGCGGACTCGGTCCAGTAGCCGGAGGTCCAGATCTTGGCGTTGCGCGGGACACCGGACGCGCCGGGCGCCGGTAATACGTTCTCCTCCGGCCCGCACGCGCAGCTCTCGCGCGGCGTCGCGCTCGCTTGCACGGCCGTCGCCGCCAGCACCCCGCAGACGATCAGGAACGAGGGCAGGAACGAGAGCAGAAACGAGCTCGAGAACGACCGGCGACCCATGGATCTAGTATCGGTCGCGCCAGCCGCTCCGCAAGCACTCTATGTTCAACGCGAAACGACGTTTGTCGGCGGCGCGTGACAGCCGGCGGCCCGCTTGTCGCGGCTCACGGACAGGACCGTGCGCCAGCTCGCGCGGCGGCGGCCGCCGCGATGATCGCTGGAATAACCACGCCCGCAGAGCGCAGAGCCTTCGGCGCTCCCGCTCAGGTCTTGGCGAGCTCTTCGTCGACCAGCTTCTTGGCGAGCTGGGCGTCGACCCGGTCGCCGTACTGCTTCTTCAGCGTGCCGATCACGCGGCCGGCCATCTTCGGATCGCGCGCCGGTAGCTCGCCGACTGCCTTGGTCACCGCGTCGCGCAGCTCGGCCTCGCTGAGGCCCTGCGGCAGGAACTTGCTGCACCACGCGATCTCGAATTCGAGCTCGGCGAGCTGCTCCTTGCCACGGTCACCGGCGTTGGCGAAGTCCACCCGTGCCTTCTCCATCGACTTCTTGTACGTCGCGATCACGTCGAGCACCAGCGCGTCATCGACCGTGCCGGTGAAGCCCTTCGCGGTCCGCCGCTCCATGATCTTGGTGTTGATCATGCGGATCAGGTTCGCGGTCGGCAGATCCTTCGCTTTGAGCGCGGCGGTGAGCTGCTCGCGCAGCTGGGCTTCGAGGGTCGACATGGCGTCTCCTCATCTACCACGCCGCGGCCGGTCCCGCCGGCTCAGCCTTCGCGCTTGCCGAACAGCTGCGACTGCGGGATCGCCGGCCGGCGGCGCTTGGCCCGGCGGGTCCGGCGGTGGGCGTCGCGGCGCTCGGAGCGTATCAGCTCGGGCGCGCTGATCTGCCATGGCTGGCTGCGCCCCGGCAGCGCGAGCGGAGCGAGGTGACCCATCGGCTCGAGCAGTGGCATTGCCGTGCCGGTACTCGACAGCGCGGCCGACAGTGCGTCGACCAGCGGCTCCGTGATGTCAACCTCCGCTCCGCCCGCATCTCCTGCGATCGCCTCGCCGGCGACCACCACCCGCAGCTTGCCGATCGGCCCCTCACCGATGGCAGCCGCGATCACTTCGATCAGCTCCGATGCCTCGCCCAGCGGACGATCCGCGGTCACCGGGATCACGCGGTCCTCGCCGGCGTTCGTGACCGTGATCTCGAGCCGCGTCGCGACCCGCGCCCGGCCGGCCAGCCGCAGCGCCAGCCGTTCGGCGATCGCGGTCACCACCGCCGCCCCGACGAACAGGGTCTCGGCACCGCCGGCGACCAGGTCCTCGCGCACCGGCGCCTCGGGCGCGTACGGCCGCAACACGCTGCCGCTGTCGCCGCGGGCCAGCGCCTGGTAGTCCGACTCGAGCGGCCGCGCGACCGACGGCGCCGGCAGCGCCGCGAACTCGCCGAGCGTGCGCACGCCGAGCGCCTCGAGCATGTGCTGGACCTCGGGCGAGATCGCCAGCAGCGACAGCGGGCGCGGCGCGAGGAACGCCGCCGAGCCGCCGCGCGGCACGCTGATCACGCCGCGATCGTTGCGGCCGTCCTTTGGCCCCGCCGCCCGCCCGGCGGACGTCGGCGCGAGCTGGCGCAGCGCCTCCGTGGCCTGGCTGGAAACACCACCATCCCGCCCATCGTTCTCGGGCTCGGGCTCGGGCCGCGACACGGGCTCGCGCACCGCGTGCGGCACCGTCAAACCACCCCCCTCCCGCCGGGCGCCCGCGGCCTGACCTGCCTGCCCTACCCCTGCCGCCTTCCGCGGGGCGCCGGCCCCCCTTGGTCCTCCCGCGCCCTGCCGCGCGCTCGCCCGCCGCTCGGTCCAGCCATGCGCCGCGGCGACCCACGCCGTGAACCGATCGTCGGCGATCCCGATCCGCCCCATGATCCCGAAGTCCTCGAGCAACGCAAGCAGGCGATCGCCGAACCCCGCGCCGCGCGTCTTACCCGGCACCTCGCAGTACATCGCCAGGTGCGCGCCCGAGCCGGCGGCCGCGACCCGCCCGCCGGCATCGACCACCGCCGACACCCCGAGCAACGCATCCGCGATCGCCCGCACCGTCTCGCGCTCGAGCTGCGGATCGGCCGGGACGACCCGGATCTCGGATGACACGAACCGCGCCGCGCTCGCCGTCATCCCGAGCCGCACGCCCAGCGTCCACGCCGCCCGCGAGCACGCCAGCACGATCGGGCTGTGCAGCGCGGCCTGGGCCCGCACGCCCGGCCCCGGCTCGCTACCGGCACCGACCACCGCCACGGCCGCGCCGCGCAGCGCCGGGTCGGTCCGGCCGAGGCTCTGGAGCGCGAACTGTGGGACGTGAATGCAAGCGATTCGCATGTCCAAGGTGTACCGCACTGGTCTGATGTTCAGTGGAAAATGGCCACGCTGAACAACACCTGAAAAATCACCTAACAAACTGAAATAACAGATATAGTCCGGATTGATGGCGCGGCCGCACCCCGAGACGATCTCCCCCACGGCCCATTACACCGGCTACGTTTGGGTCGAGCACGGCCTGTCGCACGAAGCGTTCGCGACCCGGACCGGCCGGGTCATGTACTACGCGCTGCGGGGCGCCAACCTGCTCGCGCACCACGCCGGCAAGCCGTCGCTCGAGGGCCTGCTGCTCGCCCGCCACCAGCTGATCGACCTGCGGCTCGCCCAGGCGATCGACGCCGGCGAGATCCAGCAGGTCGTCGAGATCGCCGCCGGGCTGTCACCGCGCGGCTGGCGGTTCGCGCGACGCTACGGCGATCGCATCACCTATGTCGAGGCCGACCTGCCCGGCATGCTCGCCCACAAGCGCCGCATCCTGGCCTCGCTCGGCGGCGAGACCGCACACCACCGCACCGCCGAGGTCGACGCGCTCGCCGACATCGGCCCGACCTCGGTCGCCGCGATCTGCGGGGCGCTCGATCCGTCGCGCGGCACCGCGATCATCACCGAGGGCTTGCTCAACTACTTCGATCACGACGTCATGATCGGGATGTGGCATCGGTTCGCCGCCGCGCTGCGCCGGTTCCCGCACAACCGCTACCTGGCCGATCTGCTGGTCGGCAACGTCACCCGCAGCCCGATCGCGACCGGGTTCGGCTGGCTGCTGTCCGCGTTCGTCCGCGGCAAGGTCCACATGCCGTTCGAGACCCCCGAGGCCGCCCGCGAGAGCCTCGAGCACGCGGGGCTGTTCGGCAGCCTGCTCGATCCGCGCGAGTTCGCCGGCGAGCTCGACGAGCTCGAGCCCGCGGGCGCGTCGTGGATCCGGGTCATCGAGGCGATCGCACGCCACGACGGCCACGCGACGTAGCAGGCTGTGGAACGCGCAACCTGCGCGGTCACGGACCGTCGTCCCGCGACGCGGCTACGCGATCGCGGCCGACAGCATGCCGACCGTGGCGACCACGTCGTCGAACCCCTTCCACGCCCCGAGCGCGCTGTACACGTAGCAAAACCCGTCGGCGTACACGAGGTACCAGCCGCGCTCCTTGCCGAACCGCTGCAGGAACGTCGGGATGATCGGCGACATCGCGAGCCACTGGGTGACCTCGGGGCCGCTCGAGAACGCGTTGACGCCCTTGGCCGGCAACTGCTTCTTGTCGACCTTGTGGAGCCGCACGCGATCCGGGTTGGCGCCGTTGGTCGCCGCGATCACGAACGCGGCCGGCCGCGGGACCGCCGCGCGCCAGCCGGCGATCACGAACCCGCCGTAGCCGTAGATGTGCAGCAGGTACGGGCCGCCGATCGCGGCCGACCACTCCGGCGGCTTGGGCACGCCGACGATCATGCGGGTCGGCGGCATCTGCAGCGCCGCCGCGCCGGGCTGGACCGCGATCCCGCGCGCGCCGAGATCGGCCTGCATCTTCTTCCTGGACTGGCTCTGCCGCATCGCCACCGTGATCGCCCCGATCACGCCGATCACGAGCCCGATCAATGCACCTGTCAGCACGCCCCACGGTAACACGCGGCGCGCGGCCCTCCCGGCCCGGCCGGGGTCAGCGATCCTTGACCAGGTTGGCCACGAACTGGGCGCCGATCCTGCTGCCGGTCGCGCCGGCCGGGAGCAGGGTCACGCGGGCCTGGCTCTCGAGCAGCCTCTGCAATTCGAGCACCTCGAACATCACGCGCGTGAGCTCCGGTTTGCGCGAGATCTCGTGCAGCGCGTTGCCGACGATCTCGGGGCGGATCGCGGCGGCGCGCGCGAACTCGACGGCGGCGGTGCGCTCGGCGGAGCTGGTGATCACGCTGACCTGGTTGATGCCGTCCTGGCGGATCGCCGAGGTCACCTGGCGCAGCCGGTTGGTCACCTTCTCCTCGATCTGGTGGATCATGCCGCCGTCGCGGAAGTGGACCTTGCGGATGTAGACCGAGCCGACCATGAACCCCCACTCGTGAGAGTGCGCCGAGACCTCATCGCGCACGGTCTGCGATAGCTCGTGGCGATCCTCGAGCAGCCGCGGCAGCTTCATGTTCGACAGCCCGCGCACGGTCGCGTTCGATACGTTGGCGCGCAGCGAGCCGTCGGGGTCCTGGTTCTTGAACAGGTACGCGACGGGATCGGAGATGAACATCTCGTACCAGACGCC
>DATBBB010000174.1:0-18294 GCA_036271215.1 Kofleriaceae bacterium
CAAAGTGACATACGAGCTGCGCATTTTGATCCGGATTCGCGCCGCATTGTGGGGGCATCTTGGGACGGCACGGCCCGAGTCTGGGATGCGACGGCATCTTATCGTCGCTGGAGCTTGTCGCCCACAAGCGACGACTGCGGCCTGGTTTCGAGCCCCGAGCCAGACGATCGGGTGGTCGCCGTTCGCTGTGGGGACCACGTGACCCGAGTTTGGGACACGGCTCGCGATCAGCTGATCGCCGAGCTGCCCAGCGTGACCCACGTGGAGGGCGACTTTGCCTCCGCGTTTCCGGTGGTGTCGTCCGCCGGGGATCGTGCGGCGATCGCCCGCGGCAACGAAGTGGAGGTCTACGAGCTTCCAGGCGGCCGGCTGCTGCGAACCATCGCGCAAGGCGCACCGGTGAATGTGGTTGCGTTCGCAGCGACCGGGCGAGACCTCGCCAGCGGAGCGGTGGACGGCTCGCTCCTGGTCGCGCGCGACAACGGAGCCCTGCTTTCGCTTCCGAGCGCCCCGGGAGGGATCGACGCCGCGGCGTTGCTGCCCGATGGCCGGGTGGTCGCGTCAGATGCGCAGCGGCGACTGCGGGTCTATGATCGCCTCGGCACGGTGGTGGCGGATCTTGAGCTTCCCGGACGCGTCATGTCGCTGCGGATCAGTGGAGCCTTCCTGGTCACCGTTCCGCGTTGCCCTGGGAGTGCGACGCCACCTGTGCTGCTGGACCTCACGAGCTATCGCATCGTCGCCCAGCTTGGGGGCCACGTCGGTCGAGTATTATCGGCGCGCTGGGTGACCGATGGTCGGATCCTCACCGCGGGAAGCGATGGCACAGCTCGACTGTGGGACGGCACCACGGGCCAGCTCCGTCAGGTCTACCGAGGGAGCTCGAGGTTTCTCGCCGACGCCACCCTGGCACCCGGCGGCTTCGTCGTGGCCGGTGGCGCTGACGGCCTGCTCAGGTTCTGGGACCCAGCCAGCGGGCAACTGCTCTGGACGTTGCAGGTGGACAAGTCGCCCCTGCTCGCACTTCATGTCGACGGCGACGATATCGTAACGCGCGGATTTTCCGGGGAACTTTCACGATGGACCCTGCCGAGATCGGAGCCAGTGATCGAGGCGTGGGAAGACCACGAGCACCGAGCTATCGTCCGGCGGTGAAGAAACCAATCCAAAAACTTGTGCTACGTGGCGAGACTCTCCGAACGCTCACCGACGCGGACCTCTTGCGCGCCGTCGGAGGACTACAAAGTACCACCGGCGACCAATCAGGGTGCGTTGTGGTTGCAGGTCTCACTAGCGACAAATCAGGGTGCGTCGCTGCTGCTGATGCCCCTGTTGTCGTTGCTACAGCGGCCGGTCGCTGAACACGTTCCATCGTCGACCGCAGGTCCCAGCCCATGCCTTCGAGGACGATTGTTTTGGACGCAACGTGCTAGCCGCGCGCCGCGCCGGCTGCGGCGAGGTGGCCTTCGATCGCGGCCTTGATCTCGGCGAGCCGGGCTTCGGTCGCGGCCTCGCAGCGCATCACCAGCGCCGGCTGGGTATTCGATGCGCGGACCAGGCCCCAGCCGCCGTCGAACGCGGCGCGCACGCCATCGATGTCGACCACGCCGCGCACCGCCGGATCGGCGCGGAGCCGGGCGGTGACCGCGGCGACCAGCGCGACCTTGCGGTCATCGGCGCACTCGATCCGCAGCTCCGGCGTGTTGATCATCGCCGGCAGCGCGCCGGCCAGCTCGGCGAGCTTGGCGGGGCCGCGCGACAAGAGCTCGAGCAGCCGGGCGCCGGCGTAGATCCCGTCGTCGAACCCGAGCCAGCGGTGCGCGAAGAACATGTGGCCCGACATCTCGCCGGCGAGCTGCGCGCCGGTCTCCTTCATGCGCGCCTTGATCAGCGAGTGGCCGACCTTCCACATCTCGACCTGGCCGCCGGCCGCGGCGAGCTCGTCGTACATCGCCTGCGAGCACTTGACCTCGCCGACGAACCGCGCGCCGGGGACCTCGCGGAGCAGCGCCCTGCCGAACAGGATCATCAGCTGATCGCCCCACAGGATCCGGCCGCTGGCATCGACCGCGCCGACCCGATCGGCGTCGCCGTCGAGCGCGATGCCGAGCTCGGCGCCCTCGCGGCGGACCGTGGCGATCAGATCGACGAGGTTCTCGGGCTGCGTCGGGTCGGGGTGGTGGTTCGGGAACCGGCCGTCGAGCTCGCAGTACAGCGGGACAACCTCGAACCCGAGCCGGCGGTACAGCGCGACCGCGGTCGGGCCGCCGGCGCCGTTGCCGGCGTCGATCACGACCTTGCACCGCCGCGCGCCGAGCCGCAGCACCGACACCGCGTGGTCGAGGTACGCGCCGATGATGTCGCGCGACCGCATCGGCCGCACCGGCGGCTGGACCGGCTCGCCGATCAGCGCGGCGACCCGATCGCGCAGCGCGGCGATCTCCGGGCCGTGCAGGGTCTCGCTGCCGATCATGATCTTGAACCCGTTGTCCTCGGGCGGGTTGTGGCTGCCGGTGATCATCACCGCAGCGGCGGGGCGCAGGTCGTGCGCCGCGAAGTAGGTGACCGGCGTGGGGACCACGCCGATGTCGAGCACCTCGGCGTGCGCGCGCAGGCCGTCGGTCAGCGCGCCGAACAGCCGCGCCGAGTGGACGCGCGGATCGCGCCCGACGACGACCGGGCCCGGCGCGCCGGGGCCCGCCGCCGCCGCGACCGCCTGGGCGCCGAGCGCCGCGCCGAGCGCCCGCACCATGGCGTCGTCGAGGTCACGATCGGCGGCGCCGCGGATATCGTATTCACGGAAGACGCGGGGGTTCACCGGTCATAGGTACCGCGCGAGACCGCGTGCCGAAAGGGCCTCGACGATCTTGCGGACATCCTGGGCATGCGACCGCGGCAGGACCAGGATCGCGTCGCCGCTCTTCACGACGATCACGTCCGACACGCCGACCATCGCGATCAGCGTGCCGTCCTCGCCGATCGCGATGTTGTCCTCGCCATCGACGATCACGACCTCGCCGGCGACCGTGTTGCCGTGGCCGTCGGCGCCGCGCAGCGCCGGCAGCGCCGCCCACGAGCCGACGTCGTCCCAGCCGATCGCGGCGGGCACCGTGACCACCCGCGCCGCGCGCTCCATCACCGCGTGGTCGATCGAGATCGCCGCGAGGCCCGGGTAGACCTCGTCGGCGCGGACCCGGCCGGCGGCGATGTCGTGGACCGCGCGCGCGGTCGCCGGCACGTGGAGCTCGAGCTCGGCGAGCAGGCGGCGCGCCGACACGCAGAACATGCCCGCGTTCCACAGGTAGCGCCCGCTCGCGAGGTAGGCCTCGGCGGTCGCCGCGTCGGGCTTCTCGACAAACCGGCGCACCGGGGTCACGACGCCGGGCACCGCGGCGTCGACCTCGAGGTAGCCAAACCCGGTCTCGGCGCGGGTCGGCGCGATGCCGATCGTGCCGATCACGTCGTCGTAGTCGACCGCGACGAGCGCCGCCTGCAGCACGTGCGCCAGCCCGGGCTCGTCGGCGATGTGCTGGTCGGCCGGCAGCACGGTCAGCACCGCGCCGGGATCGCGCTCGGCGAGGATCGCGGCAGCGAGGCCGAGCGCGGCGGCGGTGTTGCGCGCCATCGGCTCGGCGATCAGCTCGACCCCGGGCACCACCGCGCGGGTCGCCTCGACCTGCGACTCGGCGGTGACCACGACGACCCGGTCGCCCGCGATCGCCCGGCCGCGCCGGATCGCCGCCTCGAGCAAGGTCTCGCCGCCGGGCCCGAGCGGCAGGAGCTGCTTGGGCCGGGCGCGCCGGCTCGCCGGCCACAGCCGGGTTCCACTGCCGCCTGCGAGGATCACTGCGTGACGCACGCGGGCATCGTGGCACACCTGGTTATTCGGCGGCGAGCAGGCGCGCGTACTTGGCGGCGTCGAGGCAGTCACCGCCGACGAGATCGTAGCGCAGCCGCCGGCGCTTGTCGTAGATGAAGAAGTGCGGCAGCGCGTCGATCTGGTAGGCTTGGGCGACCGGCGTGAAGCCGTCGCCGACGTCGATCTTGCGGATCACGATCCGGCGGTCCTGGGCCACGCCGACCGCGAGCATGCCGCCGAGCGCTGTGCACGCGTGGCACGACTCGCTCCAGAAATCGACCACGGTGACGTAGCCCGCGGGCAGGATCTCCGCGACGTCGACCGGCTCCCCCGGGCGGTTGACCTGGACCGTCTTGTCGGGCACCGGCGCGGCGGGCCCGGCCGCGGCCGGCGCCGGCGCATGGCCGCACGCGGCGAGCCCCAGCGCGGCGAGCCCCAGCGCGAGCTTGCGAGCGCGTCCGGTCCGTACAGCCGAGCGTTTCGCGAGGCGATCGATGCGACGGAGTCCGTATGGAATACGGACTCCGAGCGCGATGCCGGGCACCGCGGCGCTCGCCCCGCCCCGGGTCACGCGGTCTCCGCGAGCTGGCGCGCCAGCCGCAGCACGTCGGTCCGCGCCAGGCCCGCGTGATACAGCTGCTCGAGCTGGAGCCGCTCGCCCGACACCAGCTCGCTCGCCCCGAGCCGCACCGTGCCGTCGGTGTCGATCGTCATCTCGACCAGCACCAGCACGTCGCCGGCCGGCGCCGGCGGCAGATCGAGCACCGCGTAGCGGCCGAGGTGGCGGTTCTCGGCGGGATCCGCCGACTCGCCTTCCCAGACGTCGAACTCGATCCGCAGCTGGTCATCGGTCCGGGTCGCGAACACCCGGTGCTCGCGGGTCGGCACCACCGAGCTCTGGCCGATCACCTGCTCGCAGTCGCCGCCCATCGACACCGCGATCCCGCGCGCGGCGACGTCGATCAGCAGCACGCCCTCGATCGCGCCCTCGAGCCGGGCGACCTCGAGCGCCGCGCCGACCGCGACGACCTCCTCGGGGTTGGGGATGACCTTCGGCTCGCGGCCGGTGACCCGCGCGATCTCGCGGCGCACCGCCGGCATCCGGGTCATCCCGCCGACCAGCAGCACCTCCTCGATGTCGCTGCGCTTGCGGCCGCAGCGCTTGAGCGCCTCGCGGATCGGCGGCTCGATCCGACCGATCAGCGGCGACGACCACTGCTCGAGCTCGTCGCGGTGCAGCGGCTTGTGGTACTCGACCGACTTGCCCGACGGCAGCTGGACCAGCTCGGGCACGTAGACCTTGCTCTGCGCGATGTCGGACAGCTCGTGCTTGGTGAACTGCGCGGCGAGCCGCAGCCGCTCGATCGCGAGCGTGTCGCCGGTGATGTCGAACCCGCGCGCCGAGCGGACGTCGCGCACCAGCTTCTCGACGATCGCGCGATCGACGTCGTCGCCGCCGAGGAACGCGTCGCCGGTGGTCGCGAGGACCTCGAAGATCCCGGCCGCGACGTCGACCGCCGCGACGTCGAACGTGCCGCCGCCGAGGTCGCACACCAGGAACCGGCGGTCCTCACCGCGGTGCGCGCCGTAGCCGAGCGACGCCGCGGTCGGCTCGCTGAGCAGCCGGATCACGGTCAGCCCGGCGATCTGCGCCGCGTCCTTGGTCGCCTGGCGCTGCGCGGCGTCGTACCACGCCGGGATCGTGATCACCGCGCGGGTCACCGGCTCGCCGAAGTGGGCCTCGGCCATCCGCCGGATCTCGCGCAGGATCAGCGCGCAGACTTCTTCCGGCGACACCGAGCGCCCCGCCGACAGCGCGATCCAGGTATCGCCGTTGGGCGCCTCGGTCAGCTCGAACGGCAGGACCCGGGCGAGCCGGCGGATCTCGGGGTGATCGAACCGGCGGCCGAGCAGCCGCTTGGCGCCGAAGATCGTCAGGTCGGGGCTGTAGTCGAGCCCGGCGCGCGCGAGCTCGCCGACCACCGGCCCGTCGGGCGAGTACCAGACCAGCGACGGCAACGTCGTCGAGCCCTCGGGCGTGGTCAGGATCCGCGGCGCGCCGTCGCGGTCGATCACGGCGACGACCGAGTTCGAGGTCCCGAGGTCGATCCCGACCGCACGGCTCACCGGAACAGCCTCTGCAGGGCACGCTGGGCGTCCTGGTCGCTGTGGGCGCCCTGGGCCGTCGCGCCCGGCCGGCGCAACAGGTCGAGGATCGCCGCGGCCTCGGTGCACGCCTCGTGGTGGGCGAGCGCGGTCTCGAGCTGCGAGGTCGCGAGCATGACCTCGCCCTTGGCGAGCGCGCTGACCGCCGACGCGACGTAGTACAGCGAGCGCAGCGGCCGGCTGCGCGGGTACACGCACAGCGCCGCCGCGAGGACTTCCTGCGCGTTGTCGGCGTCGCCGTCGCCGAGCATCGCCCGCGCGCGCTGCTCGAACGCCTCGCCACCTTCGGCCGGCGCCTGCGACGGCGCCGGCGGCTCGATCGGCTCGACCTGCGGCGCGTTGCCGCCTTGCTGCATCGCGAGCGCGATCCGGGCGCGCAGGTTCGCGCCGGTGCTCGAGATGTCGTCGAACCCGACCAGCCAGCCCGGCGGCGGCGCGAGCACCGGGCCGACCACGGTGGCGCGGCCCTCGGCGACCAGCGCGACGCGCAGCCGATCGTAGGCGCGGTTGGCGAGGATCATCAGCTCCTCGGCGAGGTGGGTGATCGCCGGGGTGTTGCGGCGCGCGACCAGATCGGGGTGGTGGCGGCGCACCAGCGTCATCCAGCCGGCGCGGATCTCGTCGGCGTCGGCATCGCGCGGCACGCCGAGCACCTCGTGGACCGCGAGCGTGCGCAGCCGGCGCAGCTCGGCGGTCAGCTGCTGGAACACCTGGCGCTCGTCGCTCGGCAGCTCGGCGACCACCGGGGACGCCCCGACCCGGACCGGCGGGGGCGGCGCCGGCGGTAGCTCGGGCTCGGGCTCGGGCGCCGGTGGCTCGCCCGCGGCCATGCGCTGGATCCGCGCGACGATGTCCTCGGTGAACCCGACCAGCTCGACCTCGAGCCAGGTCTTGCCGGGCTCGGGTTTGATCGGCCTACCGGCCTTGTCCTTGCCATCGGCGTCGACCGGCGACGCGCGCAGCACCGCGCCCTCGATCGCGATGATCACCTGGTTCGGCAGCTCGAGGTTGAGCGTGACCTCGGCGCCGGGCTCGCTCGCGAACGGCACCTTCATCGACAGCAGCTTGCCGCGCCGCAGCTTGCGGGTCCGGAACACCTCGACCTGGTCCCAGGTCGTGCAGCGCACGTGCAGCGTGCGTCCGCCCGCCATTCACTTGCCTTTCGATGCGGACTTCGGCGTACCGGGCTTCGCCGCGTCGGGCTTCGGGGCGTCGGGATCGACCTCGAGGTCGATGTGCTTGTCGATCGCGTCCCGCTTCTTGGCCATGTCGATCGGCGCCTTGGGATCGGCCTTGGGATCGCGCCACTCGTCGACGGTGATCGACGCGAACCCGGGCTTGTAACCGTCGGCGAGCGCGCGCAGCTCGTAGCTGCGGCCGGCGATCGTCGGGAAGTTGACGCCGGTGTTGGCGAACCCGATCAGCAGCCAGACCTCGGCGCCCGGCGGGGTGGTCTCGACATGGATCGGGCCCTCACCGGCGGTGAACCCGGTCTGCTCGGCGAGGTTGGGCGGCAGCGCCGGCAGCGGCTCGATCATCGGCTTCTTGGTCTTCTTGTCGATCCCGGCGGCCTTGAGCGTGGCCGAGACCTTGGCCTTCTTCGCCGCGCCAGTGCCGTCCCAGCTCGCCGCGACGACCTCGGTGTCGATCGGCTGGTAGCCGTCGCGCTCGATCCGCAGCCGGTGCAGCTGGCTCGAGGTCAGCGGCATCGAGTCGAACGGCGTGCGGCCGAGCTTGATCCACACGCTGGCCTCGCGCGGCGTGACCGAGACCGTGATCGCGCCGCGATCGGCCTGCGCGTCGGACAGCCGCTTGGTCTCGGCCTCGGCGGCTTCCTGGCGCTGCTTGTCGCGCAGCGCCTGCGCCTCGCGCTGCTCGATCTGATCCTTGTAGATGACGTAGAACCCGATCGCGCCGGCGATCAGGACCACGAGCGAGATCACGCCGAGCGCGCGGCTCTTGAGCCGGACCGGCGGCAGATCCTCGATCTCGGGGATGTCGACCACCGGCGGGCGGGCGACCGGCCGAGGTGCGGTCGCCGGCGGTGGCGCGAGCTGGGCCATCGCGTCGGTGCGCCGGGCGGTGACCTCGGCCGCGGCCTCGACCCGCCGCACCACCTCCTCGAGCTTGTCGGCGGCCTGGGTCGCCTGCTCGGCCGCGGTCGACACCCGGCGCACCGGCCCCTCGAGATCGGACAGCTCGGCGAGCGCGCTCATCGCCGCGGCCTCGTCGCCGGTCTTGGGCCGGCCGCGCACCAGATCGACCTCGCTGTCGCGGATCGGCGCCGGCAGCGGGGTCTCGTCGTCGTCCGGATCGTCGAGCGACGGCACGCGCGCCCGGGCCTGGACGATCGCCTCGGAGCGCCGCGGGTTCTTCGCGATCACCTCGCTGATCGGATCGCGCGCGAACGGCCGGTCCTCGACGTGAGTGTGCTCGCCGTGGTCGCGGGCCTCGTCGAGATCGGCGAGCAGCGCGTCGAGCCGGTTGCCGCCGGGCTGGGTGTGCGTGTGGTGCGCCGCGACCGCCGCCGCGCGCAGGTCGATGCTCGGCCGGATCGGGGTGACCTGGACCGCGCCGGGGGTCGCGAGCGAGGCCAGCAGATCCTCGGTCGCCTCGTCGATGTTGGTGTCGGCGTGCGACAGCCCGGCCGCCTTGATCACCTCGCCGCGGTCGGCGATCTCCCAGCGATCGTCCTCGAACGCCTCGAGCAGGTTCTCGAGCAGATCGGTCGCCGAGCGATAGCGCCGGGTGACGTCGGTATCGAGCGCGCGCTGGACCAGGCGCTCGACCGCCGGCGTGACCCGCAGGCTGCCCGGCGGCAGCTCGCCCGACAGCATCGTGAACAGCATCGCGCCGACCGCGAACACGTCCGCGCCCGGCGTCGGATCCTCGCCGACCACCAGCTCGGGCGCCAGATAGCCGGCGAGCCCGCGCCACATCGCCGAGTCCGCGCCCTGGGCGACCGCGGTGGTCAGCGCGCGGCCGACCACGAAGTCGCCGAGCCGCACGCCGCCGTCCTCGTCGATCAGCACGCTGCGCGGGTGGACCGCGCCGTGCACGACCTTGGCCTTGTGGGCCGCCGCGAGCGCCTCGATCACGCTCGAGCCGATCGCCGCCGCGACCGGGATCGGTAGCTTGCCGCTCTGGCTGCGGTTGGCGCGCGCCGCGGTGATCAGGTCCTGGACCGTGACATAGCGCCCCACGCCGCGGGTCACGACCACGACGTCCGACCCACCGGACTCGACCGCGACCGTCGGGACGATGTTCTTGTGATCGAGCGCGACCGCGGTGGCGACCGCACCGCCGTCGGTCAGCGCGATCCGGAACGACGACTCGGCGAGCATCTTGGGGTCGACGACCAGGCCGCGCAGGTTGCGCTGCCCGGAAAACTGGGCGCGATGAATCGCCCCGTACATGGTCACTGAAAGGCGCTCGCTCAGCACAACACCGGCGATGATCTGCTCGGCGGCTTGGCCCACCACTGCGCGCACTATAGCAACGACCCGGCGCGGGCTCACTCGCCAGGGAGGCGGAAGTGGAGCTGAATCCACGGCTCGGCGAACAAGTAGAACAGCGCCGCCATGGCCAGGAACGGCCCGAACGGCAGCTCGGTGCGCATGAGTGAGGGCGTGTCGGCAGGATCAGCCGCCGGCTCATCCTCTGGCCCTGGCCCTGGCCCTGGCCCTGGCCCTGGCCCTGGCCCTGGGTCCGGTTCACGGGGATCGGCCTGGTCGTCGACCTTGTCGGTAGCCTCGTCGGTAGCCTCGTCGGTGGGGCCGCCCATCCGGGCGACGACCAGCGCGGAGATCCCGATCACCGAGCCGATCACCGAGCCGCCGAACAGTGAGATCAGCACGCCGCGCCAGCCGAGCAGCGCGCCGACCAGCGCCAGCAGCATGCCGTCGCCCAGGCCGAGCCCCTCCCGGTGCGTGATCCGGTAGTAGATCTCCCCGATCGCCCACGGCAGGCCGTAGCCGACCGCGGCCCCCACGACGCCGTCGTACCAGCGGCGGTCGGGCAGCAGGAACGACGCGGCGTAGAAGATCGCGATCGACGGGATCGTGACCTTGTTGAGGATCAGCTTGTGATCGAGGTCGATGAAGGTGATCACGACCATCACGAAGCTGAACCCGGCGTAGACCACGAAGTGCTCGAGCCGGCGGTCGAACGGCTCGAACAGGCTCTGCGCGACCACCGCCGCCCACCACGCGAACCCGAACAGCCCGCCGGTCACCGCCTCGACGACGAGATAGCGCGGCGAGAACGCGGCCTGGCACGCCCGGCACTTGCCGCCAAGCCATAGCCACGCGACGATCGGCACGTTGTCGTACCACTTGATCGGCGCCCGACAGGCGAAGCAGTGCGAGCCCGGCGCGACCACCGAGCGGCCGTTCGGGAACTCGTCCGACGGCGGCCAGCGGTAGATGCAGACATTGGCAAAGCTGCCCCACAAGAGGCCGAGCACGACCACGAACCCATACATGGCCGGCCCGCTCGCCAGCGGCTCGAGGTCATTCAGCACGCCGTCTAACGGTAGCTGCTTCACGACCCGGCGGCCAGTTGACCAGGCTCGTCGAGAAAGCTAAGACCTCTCGGTGTTCCGGTTTGCCATTCTGGCGCTGTGCGTGACGGCGGCATCCTGCGGGCGGCCTGCGGGCGTGGCGGACCGCGATCTGCCGGGGCTCGTCGTCGAGGCGCGCAAGGCGGAGCCGCCGATCGACGTCGCCCTGGCGGCGAAGGATCCCGCCGAGCTCGGGCGGGCGCTGGCGCGGCCGTACCGCGTGATGCTCGCGGCGATCGGCCCGCACGGCCTGTCGATCAACAGCACGACCACCGTCGAGGAGGCCGGCAAGACGGTGTCGGACCTCTCGGACCACGCGCAGATCGATAACGGCGACGGCGGCGCGTACCACGCGGTCTATACCAACTCCTCCGATTACGGACGTGAAACGACGTTCATCCCAGCTCCCGGCGCAGCTCCCGGCGCGGGTCCCGGCGCGGCTCCCGGCGCAGGTCCCGGCACGAGCCCCGGCGCGGGTCCCAGCACGAGCCCCGGCGCTGGTTCGGGCTCGGCCGCCGGCGCGGGCTCCGCGGGGATCGGCGGCCGGCTGTACCTGCGGCCGCGCTACCAGCGCTGGCACGCGCGCGCGCCCGAGTTGGCCGACGAACCGGCCGCCCTGCGCGACCAGTACGCCGACGCGATCGCCGCGACCTGGGACCTGCTCGCACCGGGCGCCGAGCTGACCGATCGCGGGCCGGTCCAGGTCGCCGGCCGCGCCGGGCGCAAGATCGAGATCCGGCGCGCCCCGGAGCCGGCCCGGCCCGCCGCCGAGCCGCTCGCACAGCGCAAGTGGCGCGAGGGCCGCAGCGTCGACGCGGTGTCGGGCGAGATCGTGCTCGACGCGGAGCACGGCGTGCCGCTCGCGGTGACCCTGACCGGCATCGTCGGGTTCTCGCGCGACGGCCGGCGGTTCGCGATGAAGCTCTCGGTCGACAGCACGATCTCGGGGATCGGCAGCGCCTCGGCGATCGCCACGCCCGCCGAGGGCGACATGGTCGCCACGCCGGAGCGCATGCGCGAGGTCGACGACCGCGACTATCTCCTGCAGGGCATCGCGCCGCCGCTGCGCCGCAACCCCGACGGCACGGCGATCCCGCCGGTGCCGCGCGCGCTGGCCGGGGTCAGCGTCGCGCCGGGTGCCGGGTCGGCGAGCCCATCTGATACGCCCGGCAAGCCCGACGCGGCCAAGCCCGCGGCCAAGCCCGCCAGGCACAGCGCCAGATCCGATGGAGCACCGCCGTGACCACCAGCCTGATCCGCAGCCGCGAGTACCTCGCCGCCCAGCGCCGCATCATCATCGCGCGCGCGGTCGCCGGCAGCATCGCCAGCGCCGTGCCGCTCCCGTTCCTCGACGACTGGGTCGCCGCGATCGTGCTCGGCGGCGGCTACCGCCGGATCGCGGCCGCGCACCACATCGATCTCGACGACGAGGCCCTGAGGCTCCTGGTCCACGGCACGGCGGAGCCGACCAGCCTCGCCCAGCTCGCCGCCGGCAGCGTGGTCGTCCGGCTCGCCGGCCTCGCCGCGCGCCGCATGATGGTCGCGCTCGCGACGATCGATCGCGCCCGCTCGGCGGCGCACACGTTCGTCACCATGACGCTGTTCGATCACTACTGCGCGCGGCTCCACACCGGGCTCGCGATCGATCTGCGCACCGCGCTCGCGCTGCGCGAGGAGATCGGCCGCGCGATCGATCAGACGCCCGGCGCGCTGGCGCTCCACCCGTTCCGCCGCGGCGCGCTGTCGGCCGCGCGGGCCACCCTGCGCGCCCCGCTCGAGCTCGCCGACCTCGCGTCGCGCGGTGCGCTGCGCCGGCTGCTCGCCCGCCGCAGCGAGGTCACCGAGGCCGAGGCGGTCGACGAGCTCGAGCAGGCGATCGAGACCGCGCTCGCCGCCAAGTCCGGGTTCCTGTCGCGCACCGTGGCCGCGGTCGAGATCCAGCTGTCGGCCGAGGCCAATCCGTACCTCGATCGCGCGCTCGACGCGCTCGATGTGCGGTGGCGGGCGCGGCTCGCCGCGGGCGTCCGGTGACCGCGCCGGCCGCAGTTGCCGGGCCGCGCGGCCAGCTCACCGCCGCGCGCCGCGTCGTGGTCAAGATCGGCAGCCGGCTGCTCGCCGAGAGCCCCGCCGGCCGGCCCGCGGCGATCGCCGATCAGATCGCCGGGCTGCGCCGGCGCGGCCTCGAGATCCTCGTGGTCAGCTCGGGCGCGATCGCGCTCGGCGTGCAGCGGCTCCGGCTGCCCGGCCGGCCGCGCGATCTGCCGAGCCTGCAGGCCGCGGCCGCGGTCGGCCAGAGCCGGCTGATGCAGCACTGGGAGCACGCGTTCGCGGTCCACGACCTCGCGATCGGCCAGGTGCTCTTGACCCACGACGACCTCGGCGACCGCCGGCGGTTCCTGTCGGCGCGGCTGACCCTGCGCGCGCTGCTCGACCACGGCGTGGTCCCGATCATCAACGAGAACGACACCGTCGCGACCGACGAGATCAAGTTCGGCGACAACGATCAGCTCGCCGCGCTGGTGGTCAACCTGATCTCGGCCGACGCGCTGGTGATCCTGACCGACGTCGAGGGCGTGCGCGACGCCGCCGGGATCCGGATGCCGATCGTCCACGACATCGAGCGCGAGGCCGCGCCGGTCGCGGGCGGCTCGACCAGCGGGGTCGGCTCGGGCGGCATGGCGTCCAAGGTCAGCTCGGCGCGGATCGTCACCCGGACCGGCGTCCCCGCCGTGGTCGCGCCGGGCCGCGAGCCCGACGTCGTGGTCCGCGTGCTCGACGGCGCCGACCTCGGGACGCTGTTCGTCCCAGGCGCCGGCGTGCTGTCGGCGCGCAAGCACTGGATCGCCTACGGCGCCAGGCCGGCGGGCCGGATCGTCGTCGACGACGGCGCCGCCCGCGCGCTGCGCGACCACGGCCGGAGCCTCCTGCCCGCGGGGATCACCGCGGTCGAGGGCGAGTTCGACCTCGGCGACACGGTCAGCGTGGTCGGCGCGGCCGGGACCGAGCTGGCGCGCGGGCTCGCCGCCTACCCCGCGGCCGATCTGCGGAAGATCTCAGGCTTGCAATCCGCCGCCATCGAGGCCACGCTCGGATACAAGAGCATCGACGAAGCGATCCACCGAGATGATCTCGTCATTCTGTGACCGGCTGTGACCGGGGACCTTGCCGAAGGCCCGGGGCGAAGCACCGCCGGAGACCCGGGCGCCGAGGCTGCCGAGGCCGAGGCCGCCGGGCGTGCCCGGATGATCCGCGGGCTCGCGGAGGCCGCGCGCGCCGCCGCCCGCACCGTGGCGCGCGCCACCGCCCAGCACCGCACCCGCGCGCTGACCGCGATCTCCGAGGCGATCGATCGCCACCGCGCGGCGATCCTGACCGCCAACGCGCAGGATCTCACCGCCGCGCGCGATGCAGGCCTGGCGCCGGCGATGCTCGACCGCCTGCTGCTCGACGACCAGCGGATCACGGGCCTGGCCCGCGCGGTCGCCGACATCGCCGCGGCGCCCGAGATCGTCGGCCGCGTCGACCGGACCGAGACCCGGCCCAACGGCCTCGAGATCCAGCGCGTGCGGATCCCGCTCGGCGTGATCGCGATGATCTACGAGGCGCGGCCCAACGTCACGACCGACGCCGCGGCGCTCTGCCTCAAGGCCGGCAACGCCTGCATCCTGCGCGGCGGCCGCGAGGCGCTCGAGAGTAACCGCGCCTTGCTGGTCGCGGTGCAGGACGGCCTGACCACCGCGCGGCTGCCCGCCGAGACCGTCCAGCTGGTGCCGGTGACCGACCGCGAGGCGATCGCCGAGCTGGTCCGGCTCGAAGATCTGATCGATCTGTGCATCCCGCGCGGCGGCGAGGGCCTGATCCGCTACGTCGCCGAGCACGCGCGCGTCCCGGTGATCAAGCACTACAAGGGCGTCTGCCACATCTATGTCCACGCCGGCGCCGACCTCGAGCTCGCGCTGGCGATCATCGAGAACGCCAAGGTCCAGCGGCCCGGGGTGTGCAACGCCGTCGAGACCGTGCTGGTCGATCGCGCGATCGCCAAGCAGCTGATCCCCCGGCTGGTCGCCCGGCTCGCGCCGGCGGTCGAGCTGCGCGGCGACGATCAGGTCCGGGCGCTCGGCGGCGACGCCGTGCGCGAGGCGATCGAGGACGACTGGTACGCCGAGTACCTCGACCTGATCCTCGCGGTCCGCGTGGTCGACGGGCTCGAGGCCGCGATCGCGCACATCGAGCGCTACGGCTCGAACCACACCGAGTCGATCCTCACCAAGGACCGCGACGTCGCCGAGCGGTTCCTGCGCGAGGTCGATTCGTCGACCGTGATGGTCAACGCCTCGACCCGGTTCGCCGATGGCGGGGAGCTTGGCCTCGGGGCCGAGATCGGGATCTCGACGACCCGGCTCCACGCCTACGGTCCGATGGGCGCCGAGGGCCTCACCACCACCAAGTTCGTGGTACGCGGTAGCGGTCAGATCCGGTCCTAGCCGGTCCCCAGGCAGAGCACAGCCAGAGCAGCGATAGAGCGAAGGAGCGCATGACCAAGAAGCCTCAAAACAAGCGCGACGTATCGGTCAAGCCGTCGGCCCCCGCGACCCACGGGACGGCCCGCTCGGCCAAGCCCGAGCCGCCGCAGACCGCCAAGGGTGTCACCAACGGTCTCCCCGAAGGTGTTGACGACGGCCTGGACGACGCGATGCGCGCGCTGGCGCTCGCGCTCGACAAGAAGGCGCTCGAGCCGGTGCTGCTCGACGTCCGCGAGCTGTGCTCGTTCTGCAACTACCAGCTCGTGGTGTCGGGGCGCTCGGATCGCCAGGTCGACGCGATCGCCGACGGCATCACCTCGGGGTTCAAGCAGGATGGCAAGCGTCCGCTCGGCGCCGAGGGCGCGCGCTCGGGGCACTGGTCGCTGCTCGACTACGGCGACTTCGTGGTCCACGTGTTCCTGCACTCGGCGCGCGAGCACTACGACCTCGAGGGGCTGTGGAACGACGCGCCGCGGATCCCGCTCGACGTCCCCGCCGACGCGCGGCTGCCCGCCGGCGAAGCCTACGACGCCGCGCCCTGAGGCCCGTGCCTGAGCCCCGTGCCTGGGACCCGTAGATGAAGCACCACGCGATCGCGTGCGCGCTCGGCCGGTCACGGTCAGGGCTCCGGAATCGGTCATGAAGGTCATCGTCGCGGTGGTCGGCCGGCTCAAGGAGCCGTACCTGGTCGCCGCCGAGGACGAGTACCGCAAGCGGCTGCGGCCGTACTGCACGCTGACCGTGCACGAGGCCAAGGACGAGGCCGGCCTCGTCGCCGCGCTGCCCGCCGCCGCGCACCTCTACGTGTTCGACGAGCGCGGCGAGGCGATCACCAGCCAGGCGTTCGCCGGCGACATCCTCGGCCACGAGCAGCAGCACGGCGGTGGGGCCCCGGTGGTGTTCGCGATCGGCGGGGCCGACGGCCACACCGACGCCGTCCGACGCCGCGCCCGCAAGCTGGTGTCGTTCGGCCGGCTGACGATCGCGCACCGCCTGGTCCGCGTGCTGGTGATGGAGCAGCTCTACCGCGGGTTCCGGATCCTGCGCGGCGAGCCGTACCACCGCGACTGACGCACCAGCCCCGGGCCTATGCCCGCTGTCGAGGCGGCTCGAACGTAAGACGCCTTTGAATGTTCCGCGTCACGTCACTGGGCCTGATGGGCTGCGACAGCACGAAATCTGATAATGGGCTTCGAGCTTGCTTCTCGAGCTTCTCCGCAACCTCGAGGTTCTTGCGAATGTTCTCGTTCAGCGGCTCGAGATATACAGCCTCGCGAAGCAGTTCTTTCGCAGACTCGATGGAGGCACCCTTCTCATAGATAGATATCGCAGTCCATTCCAGCGCATGCGCGCGCAACAGGCTATGAGTTGTATTCCGCAAAACCAGATCGCAAAGCTCCATACATCGTTCGTAGTGTTCTTCCTTCAGAGCCCGGTGCGCGAGAAAGAAATACGGATAAACATTCGAGGTTCTGCGCGCAACAAGTTCCTTGAGATCACGCCATGCGTTGACCTCATCGACTACAAACAAGAACATCGCTCGCGCAACAACGATCTCATCTTGACCTGGAAAACTGGCAATCACCTGATCGTATGTTCGGCGGGACTGGCCCATCTCGCCGAGACGCTCGTAGGCAATCGCGAGACAAAGATGACCTGCAAGCAACAGCGAAGAAACAAGGTCTAGCGTCCGCTCCTTGGCGAGACGGTCCAGGCTATCAGGCAAGGAATTAATAATATCCGCATAAAATTCAGCTGCTTGCTCCTCGGGCAGCTGGCTGGCCATCTCGGACACTACCTTCGCAGCACCGATCACGACGTAGGGTCGCGCCTGTGGCGACTTGAGTAACGCACGGGCCTTCGCGATCGCCTCTGGCTTTCGACTCGACTGAAACATGGTATCCAGCACGAGCAGTTCATAGTTCGGCTGCGCGGGGTCCAGCTGATGCGCCAGCTCAAAGAACCATAGAGCCGGCTCGGAACGACCGATCTCGCGCCAGCAGCGCCCCCGCATGTATGCAACCATGGCTCGAGGGAGCTTGTCGGATAATGCACGCAGGGTCTCCAACAACGAGAACCAATCTCCAGCATCGTACTCACGCTGCGCGGCTTGCAGCAGCAAGGTCTCGTTCAAGAACGCATCACCTCGCACGATCTCCTCGTTGGTCAACGAGTATAGATCCGCAGAAAGCCCTCTGAGCAATAGACGCTCGGACTGCGAGAGCTCTCGCCATGCAGCATCCATCTGTTCTCGAGTCTCATCCGCTTGTGGCGAATCGAGGGCGTCTTCCGCGTTGAACGCGTGCAGCGTTCTCAGCAGGCCTTCGTACGTTCCGTAGGCAACCGAGAACTTCATCCCAGTTCGTCCTCGACCCAACTCTCCCGGGTTGCGGTGAGCGCTTGCTGATAAGCACCTAGTGACATCATCGCGTCGGGCGCCACCGTGCCGTGGTCGGATCGGTCAACCCGGAGCTCAAGGTGAGGTGCCACGACCGACCGATCGACGAAGTGACCTTCTCCATGTCGCCAGACAACGCTCGTGTTGCTTCCCGTCGCCTCGGGGACCAGATGTCGAAGTCGCTTCGGGACATAGTAAGGAGGAAGCGACTGCAGCGACGGAGCGACCGAAATGCCGTCCGGGCCCGGGTGAACGTTCCCTGCCGGATCCACCGGAATGTCTTTCGATGCTGCGCCCAGCATGCGGGGTTGATCCCCGATCATTGGCAAGTTGCCATCTTTGAGCATCCCACGAAACATCCGAGGCACCCGGCCATCATAGCACCGGCCCGCATGGTGAGCCTCGTGTGGTGATCGCCGTGCCGCGCACTGAACCGCGACGGCGATGGGCGTGGGCGCTACGCAGACTTCATGTCGAACAGCCGGCGCAAGGTCCGGGCGAGCGTCTGGGTCGAGACCCGGCGCTCGGGCACGACGAAGATCGTGTCGTCGCCGGCGATCGAGCCGATCACGCTGTCGAGCCGGGCCTGATCGAGCAGCGCGGCCACCGCCTGCGCGGCGCCCGGCCGGGTGTGGATCACGACGATCGCGGCGCCCTCGCGGATCCCGAGCACCAGCGACGCCATCGCGGACAGCTGCGACGGCGCCTCGCTGCGCGGGGTGAGCCCGTCGATCTCGTAGGCAGTGCCACCGCTCGGCAGCGAGACACGCCGCGCGCCGAGCTTGGC